>JBBAUC010000124.1:0-9782 GCA_040398485.1 Roseomonas sp.
CCTTCAGCCCATCCCATTCATGGCCGGTGGTGTTCTGACCGCTCAGGCTGTCTTTCTCGATTTTCGTTGGCATCACCGTTACTCCTTACGAACGGGGCTGCGCGCGGTCATCGCGCAGCGGTATATCGGCAAGAGATTCGAAATGCTTGCGCCGTGAAGGCCGCATCACGAACCAAAGCATCCCGAGGAACAGGGCAAAGAACCAAACTACCCAAAGGGCGCGGAGCGCGGGGTAGAGTTCAACCAGGTTTTCCATGTGCTGGCCTCCCCCTTACTGCTGACGCAGCTGCGCCGGCGTCACATCGCGGAAATCCACGAGTGTGCCGAGCATTTGCAGATAAGCGACCAGCGCATCCATTTCCGTGATACGCACGGGATCACCATCGAAAGCACTCTGCCGCGCGCGCGCATAACGGGCATTGAAGGCTGTTGCATCGGCATCCGGCCGCGCCTGGGCTTCCAGATCGGCCTTGGCATTGGCGATCATCTCATCGCTGTAAGGCACACCCACCACGCGGAGTGCCCGCAGATGATCCGCCACGCGTTCATAATCCAAAGGCCGATCAAGGAAGGAATAGGGCGGCATGATGGAAGCCGGCACCACCGCGCGTGGTGAGCGCAAATGCGCCGCATGCCAATCATCCGAATAGCGGCCACCAACACGCGCCAGATCAGGCCCGGTGCGCTTGGAGCCCCATTGGAAAGGGTGGTCATACATGCTTTCCGCCGCCAGGCTGAAATGGCCATAGCGTTCCAATTCATCACGGAAGGGGCGCACCATCTGGCTATGGCAAAGATAACAACCTTCGCGCACATAAATGTTGCGCCCCATTTGCTCAAGCGGCGTATAGGGCCGCATGCCCTGCACACGTTCAATGGTTGTTTCCACCGCAAAAAGTGGCACAATCTGCACCAGACCGCCGATGGAAACCGTCAGCAGCGTCAGCACACCCATCAGGACAACATTGCGTTCAATGACGCCGTGATCACGAAGCCAGCGGAACATTTGCCAATCCTCCTTCTATTCCGCCGCGACGGCATGGGCAGGGGCAAAGCGCGGCGCGGGTTCCGCGGCTTCCCCTTCAGTGACGGTCTTCCATAAATTGAACGCCATGATCAGCCCGCCAGCCAGGTACAAGACCCCGCCGAGTGCGCGGATGACGTAGTAGGGATGCATGGCTTCCACCGTTTCCACGAAGGAATATTGCAGGAAGCCCAATTCATCATAGGCGCGCCACATCAGGCCCTGCATGATGCCCGATACCCACATGGCGGTGATGTAGAACACAATGCCAAGGGTCGCGATCCAGAAATGCCAGGAGATCAGGCGTTCGCTCCAGATGCCTTTCTTTTTCCAAAGCACAGGGAAAAGATAATAGAGCGCGCCAAAGGTGATGAAGCCAACCCAGCCCATGGCGCCGGAATGCACATGGCCGATGGTCCAATCCGTATAATGCGAAAGACCATTGACGGCCTTGATGGACATGACCGGGCCTTCAAAGGTGGACATGCCGTAAAAGCCCAGCGCGGCAACAGAAAAGCGCAGCGACGGATTGGTGCGCAGCTTGTCCCAAGCGCCCGAGAGCGTCATCAAGCCGTTGATCATGCCGCCCCAGGAAGGCATCCAAAGCATGACGGAAAACACCATGCCCAGCGTCTGCGCCCAATCGGGCAGCGCGGTGTAATGCAGATGGTGCGGTCCTGCCCAGATATAGAGGAAGATCAAGGTCCAGAAATGAACAATCGAAAGCCTATAGGAATAAACTGGCCGGTCCGCCTGCTTCGGGATCAGGTAATACATCATCCCAAGAAAGCCCGCGGTCAGGAAGAAGCCCACCGCATTATGGCCATACCACCACTGGATCATGGCGCCTTGCACACCCGGGGTGGCGGAATAGGAATGCGATGACCCAAGGCTGATGGGAATTGATATGTTGTTGCCAATATGCAACAACGCGACGGTGATGATGAAGGCCAGGAAGAACCAGTTTGCCACATAGATGTGTGGTTCTTCACGCCGGATGATGGTGCCGCCAAAGGCGATCAGGTAGAAAACCCACACCACCGTCAGCCACAAATCTACATACCATTCCGGTTCGGCATATTCCTTGCTCTGCGTGATGCCCAACACATAGCCAAGTGCCGCCATGACAATGAAGAATTGATAGCCCCAGAACAGGAACCACCCCATATCATCGCCGCCGAATAACCTGGCGCGGCAGGTGCGCTGCACGATGAACAGGCTGGTGAGGAACAGCGCATTGCCGCCAAAGGCGAAAATCACCGCGCTTGTATGCACCGGACGCAGCCGCCCGAAGCTTGTCCATTCCAGGTCAAGGTTCAGCAGCGGAAAGGCAAGCTGAAGCGCAATGACAACCCCCACCAGAAATCCCACCACACCCCAAAAGGCGGTGGCGATGGCAAAGGCGCGGATCGGGCCTTCCACGAAAACCGGCGTACCCGGCGGTGCGTAATGCCCTGCTGTGGCTGTAGCGGCCATGCTTGGTCTCCCTCATGACGCGAGACTCGCAATCAGCCGCGTCGAGGGGCAGGAAAGAATCATAAGCGCGCGTCGTCCTTGATAAAGATCAAATTCGCCAAACGGCGCTGCGCTAATTTGCGCGACCAACCGCCCGGGCTTTGCGCCCGTGGGGCAAGCGGAGGAAGCTTTCATGCCAAGCGAAGCAGCGATTGCGCCGCGCCGGCTCACGATCCGGAAGGTCGCGCCCGACCGTCCCTGGGTGTGGCTGAATGCGGGCTGGCGCGATTTGATGGCGAACCCGATGATCAGCTTCTTCTATGGCGGCGCCTTGGCGGCGGCGGGGTGGTTGCTGATTATGATCCTGCTTGGCGTGCGGTCTGGCTGGGTGATTCTGCCTGCCTCGGCTGGGTTTTTCATGATCGCACCCTTACTCGCGACCGGGCTTTATGAGGCAAGTCGCCTGCGAGCCGAGGGTAAGCCGGTGACCTTCGGGGCCTGCCTTGCAGGCTTCACGCGCAATGCCCAGCAGCTTGCTTTCTTGGGCGTTCTGCTGGTGATCCTGCATATATTCTGGGTGCGCGTCGCGGCGCTGATTTTCATGCTGATGTTCGGCATTAATTTTACGCCGAGCCTGGAAGATTTGCCGATGGCGATGTTGCGGTCCGACATGCTGCTGCCGTTCTTGATTGTCGGCACCGGCGCGGGGGCCATTCTGGCAGCGGTGGCGTTTTCAATCTCGGCGATTTCCATTCCCATGCTGGTGGATCGTGATGTCTCCGCCATGGAAGCGATTGTGCTTTCCATTCGCGCAGTGCTGACCAATCCGGGTGCCATGATCTTCTGGGCCGGGCTGATTGTGGTGTTCACCGCCTTCGCAATGTTGCCCTTCTTCCTTGGCCTGGCACTTGTGGTGCCGTTGATCGGGCATGCCACCTGGCACGCCTATAAGGATTTGGTCGTCGAAGCCTGATCAGGGCCGCATGGTCAGCGCAGCCAGGCCCGTGCCGCGCAAGGGTTCCGCCAGCCGCGCAAAATCGCAGAGCAGCGGGCGGGTTTCACGAGGGTCTATGATTTCCTCAACCCAGAAAGCCTCGGCGGTGCGGAAGGGGGAACGCAGCTTCTGCAAACGCTCATCAATTTCGGCGATTTTTGCGACCGGGTCCGTGGCCGCATTCACTTCCGCCGCATAGGCCGCCTCGATCCCGCCTTCCAAGGGCAAAGACCCCCAGCGCCCGGATGGCCAAGCATAGCGGATGGAATAGCGCCCGGCTGGCTGATGCACGACACCCGCGACACCAAAGGCATTACGCAAAATCACCGTGCACCAGGGCGCGCGGCATTGATTGACCGCGGCCATGGCGCGCACGCCCCAGCGGATGGTGGCGGTTTTCTCCGCTTCCAGGCCCACAGCAAAGCCCGGGCAATCCATCAGATAAACGACCGGCAGATGGAAGGTTTCCGCCATATCCACGAAGCGGATGATCTTGGCGCAGGCATCCGCTGTCCAGGACCCGCCCGAGAATACCGGATCGGATGCCAACACCGCGACGGGCAGGCCATCCAGCCGCGCGAGGCCAGTGATGATCGGGCGGCCAAACCAGCGGCCCATCTCGAAAAAACTGCCCTTGTCGAAAAGCGTTTCGACGATTGGGCGCATTTTATAAGCTTGACGCGGATCGCGCGGGATGGCGCTGATCAGCTTCGCATCGCGCCGCCCCGGATCATCACGCGACCGCAAGCGGGGCGAGACTTCAAACACCGATTGCGGCAGGTAAGACAAAAAGCGCCGCGCAGCAGCGAAGGCTTCTTCTTCTGTCTCCACCGCATCATCCACCGCGCCGGCCTTGCACTGAATCTCCCAACCGCCCAGGTCGCGTTTGTCGAGCTTTTCCCCAAGCCGCGCCACCACCGGGGGGCCGGCCACAAACATGGCGGAGGATTTCGTCATCACCGAATAATGCGACGCCGCCAGCCGCGCCGCGCCAAGCCCGGCCACCGATCCAAGCCCAAGCGCCACCACCGGCACCAGGCCTAAATTCTGCGCGGTGAGGTGATAAAGCTGCGTGCCACCAACGCCACCTGGCAAATTGGCGCGACCCGTGGTTTCAATGGTTTTGACCGAACCCCCACCGCCTGAGCCCTCAATCATGCGAATGATCGGCAGGCGCAATTCATTGGCCATGCGTTCCGCCATGATGGGCTTTTCGCGAATGGTCGCATCCGCGCTGCCACCGCGCACGGTGAAATCATCGCCCAGCACCACCACCGGGCGGCCATCAATCTCCGCACGGCCCATGACGCAATTTGAAGGGGTCAGGTTCACCAGATCGCCCTTGGCGTCATATTCGCCCCGCCCGGCAATGGCGCCCACTTCGTGGAAGCTGTCCTTATCCACCAGCTTCAGGACGCGTTCGCGCACGGTCAGCCGCCCGCCATCATGCTGGCGCTTCACCTTATCCGGCCCGCCCATGGCCTCCGCCATGGCTTGGCGGCGCTTCAGCTCCTCGATTTCCGGTTGCCAAGTCATAAGGCGTTTCCCTTGGTGTCTTTCTGCCGTCGAGTGTCACGCGAGTTCCCGCGCCCTGCAAGCGGGCGTTGTCGCCAGCCTGCCGAGCCCCCATGATAGAAAGGCCCAGCCATACGGAGAGGCCGCCATGCCAATTGATGAAAGCCTGAAATTCCTGCCCGTGAATATCGCGGTGCTGACCGTGAGCGACACGCGCGATATGGCGAGCGACCGTTCCGGCCAAACCCTGCAAGACAGGATCGAAGCCGCGCGGCATCACTGCGTCGCGCGCGAAATTGTGAAGGATGACCCGGACGCGATTGAAGCCGTACTGCGCCGCTGGATTGCGGACCCGGCCGTGGATTGCGTGATCACCACTGGCGGCACCGGCATTACCGGCCGGGATGTGACGCCGGAAGCCTTCAAGCGCGTGCTGGAGAAAGAAATCGAAGGCTTCGGCGAATTATTCCGCTGGATCAGCTTTCAGAAGATTGGCACATCCACCATCCAATCCCGCGCCATGGGCGGTGTTGCCGGCGGCACCTATCTTTTCGCGCTGCCTGGTTCAACCGGCGCCTGCAAGGATGGCTGGGATGATATTCTGCGCTTCCAATTGGATTCGCGGCACCGCCCCTGCAATCTGGTGGAGCTGATGCCGCGCCTATTGGAACATCTGAAGCCCGCGTGACGGGCGCGCGAGGAGACAACCCCCTCGCGCGTCTTGCCTTACGCTGCCTTGGAAGTCGCCAAGGCCTTCCACACGCTCTCAGGCGTGGCGGGCATATCAATATGCTTCACGCCATCACCGGCAAGCGCATCCACCACCGCATTGATCAGCGCGGGCGGGCTGCCAACTGCGCCAGCCTCCCCCGCGCCCTTCACGCCAAGCGGATTGGTCTCACACGGGACTTCGATGAAATCCACGTCAATGTTTGGCAGGTCATCGGCGCGCGGTAGCGCGTAATCCATGAAGGATGCCGAGAGCAACTGGCCGCTTTCGGCATCAAAGGCAGTGCGTTCCAGCATGGCCTGACCAATGCCCTGCGCCACACCACCATGCACCTGACCGCGCACGATCAGCGGGTTCAAAGCATGGCCCACATCATCAATCACGACATAATTCGCGACCTTGATGATGCCCGTATCGGGGTCCACCTCAACCTCGGCAGCGTGGCAGCCATTGGGGAAGGTGTGGGATTTGATCTGCGCCACTTCCAAAGCATCCAGCAGCGTTACTTCCTGGCCCTTGGCAGCGCGCGCCTTCTGCGCGGCTGCCAATTCCAGAATGCCGATGCCCTTATCGGTGCCAACCACACCAAAGCGTCCATTGGCAGTGGTGAATTCAATATCGGCCACGGCCGCTTCCAAATGCTCGGACGCTGCCTTCTTGCCCTTTTCCACCACGGAAGCCGCCGTCACCAGAATGGCCTGGCCTTCGGAATAAAGGCTGCGCGCGCCACCCGTGCCACCGCCCGAAGGCAGGCTTGCGGAATCGCCCTGGCGCACGCGGATTTTCTCGATCGGAATGCCCAATTCATGGCTGGTCAACATGGCATAGGCTGTTTCATGCCCCTGCCCCGTGCTTTGCGTCCCGACATAAACATCCACGAAGCCATCATCGGCAAACCGCACCGCCGCGTTTTCCGTGGCATCGCCGCCCGTCGCTTCCAGGTAATAGGCAAAGCCAATGCCGCGCCGTTTGCCGCGCCGCTGGCTTTCCGCCCGCCGCGCCGCAAAGCTGGACCAATTCAGCTTTTCCAAAGCGGTGTCCATGAGTTTCGCAAACTCACCGGAATCATAGCGCTGCCCCATGGCCGAGACGTAAGGCATGGCGGAAGACGGCACCATGTTGCGCTTGCGGATCGCGACACGATCCATGCCCAATTCCTGCGCCGCTGTATCAATCAGGCGTTCCACCAGATAATTGCTCTCAGGCCGCCCGGCACCGCGATAGGCATCCACCGGCACGGTATTGGTCATCACGCCCACAACATTGGCGTAGATGGCGCCGAAATCATAAACACTCGCCAGCACCTTGGTGCCCGCACCGGTCGGGATGAAGGGCGCAAAAGTGTTCAGATAGGCGCCCATATTCGCCCAATTCTTCGTGCGCAGCGCGAGGAACTTGCCATCCTTGTCCAAAGCCAATTCGCCGGCGGTGATATTGTCACGCCCGTGTGTGTCGGATTGGAAGGCTTCCGTGCGCTCGGACGTCCATTTCACCGGGCGCTTCAACTTGCGGGCGGCGAAGCAGGTCAGCACATGTTCGGCATACAAGAACAGCTTCATGCCGAAGCCGCCGCCGACATCGGGCGTCACCACACGGAAATGATCTTCCGGCAGGTTGAAGACGCTGCCCGCGAGAAGCTTCCGCACCAGCCAAGACCCCTGGGTATTGGTGTGCAAAGTCCATTTGTTGGTGGTTGCATCATAATCAGCCACCGCCGCGCGGGCTTCCATGCTGGCGACTACAACGCGGTTATTCACCACCGTCAGGCGCGTGACATGCGCGGCCTTGGCGAAAAGCGCATCGGTCTTGTCCTTGTCACCGACATGCCAATCAAAGCAGGTATTATTCGGCGCACTCGGCCAGATTTGCGGCTGACCCGGCTTGGTTGCGCTGGCAAGATCGGTGGCGGAGGGCAGGATGTCATATTCCACCTCAATCGCCTCGGCGGCGTCGCGCGCGGCCTTGGCGCTTTCGGCCACCACAAAGGCGACCGGGTCACCCACATGGCGCACCATGCCATCCGCCAGCACCGGGCGCGGCGTGGATGACAGCGGCGAGCCATCGCTGTTCTTGAGCGGGATCAGGCAAGGCAGCGGGCCAAGCCCCTCGGCAGCCAAATCCGCAGCGGTATAAACCCCAAGCACCCCCGGCATGGATTTGGCGGCGGCGGTGGAGATGCTTTTGATCGCCGCATGGGCATGTGGGCTGCGCAGCACCACGCCCTGGGCTTCGCCGGCCAGGCTGATATCTGCGGTATATTGCCCATCGCCTTTCAAAAGCCTTGGGTCTTCGACACGACGAATGGATTGGCTGAGGCCGAATTTTGCCATGGCGAGGTACTCCCTGTTTCGCGTTCCTGGGTATCATTCAACAGGTGGGGGCGGGATGGAAAGAGGGAAAGGCATGGCGCGCCAAGATTTGTCGCGGGCGGCGCGATTGCGCAGGCGCCGCCATCCTGTCAAACTGGGGTAACAAAAAATGAAGGAAAAGCTTATGTCAGGAAATGTGACGCCGCCACTGCCCGAATCTGGGCTTTTGACCGGCCGGTTTGGCATGCAGGTTGTGCGCCAGATGGCGGGTAATTGGTGGATTTTCATGCTCCGCGGCGTGGCCGCGATCATTTTTGGTATCCTGGTCTTCCTTTTCCCAGGGCTTGGGCTGGCTTTCATCCTGGCCTTTCTGGGCGCCTGGATGGCGCTGGATGGCATTGGTTCCATCTACCAGGCCGTGAAGGGGGGCCACCCAACGGGTGAACGCAGCCGCACCTGGCTTTGGATTGACGGCATCATTTCACTGGTTGCCGCGGCGGTGATCCTGTTCGCACCGGGGGTTTCCGCCATTGGCCTGCTGATTGTGACGGCTGCCTGGTTCCTGCTTTCGGGCGGGGCGCGGTTGATGCTGGCCTTCCGGCTTTCCTCCGTGCTGCTTGGGCTGCTTGGGGCTTTGAACATCGTGATCGGGGCCTGGATGCTGCTGCGCCCCGGGCCTGGCTTGCTCGCGGTGATCTGGATGGTGGGGCTGGAGGCGATTGCCATGGGCGTCATCATGATCGGCCTTGGCTGGCGACTGCGCCGAATCCATAATGATCCGAGTCAGGGTCCGGCACAGACCAGGATTTGATCTGGGGCGGGTGAAACGGTGTTGGATTAGGAATTGTTTTTTCCTACCCCCAAGGAGCTCCCGCTCAGCCCCTTCGCCCGCTTGCCGGATCGTTTGCGAAAGCTGCGCTGGACAAGTTGGACGGATGCCAATCGTGCCGGCACACCGACACAGCCGGTCCGAAAGCCTGGTGTTTAGATGTCGAGCGGTCTGCGCCGATTGCTGGGCCGCGCGCTAACATCCTCTTGGTGGACAGTAACGCTTCAATTCCCCAGGCGCCTTCAGGAGCGAGGCTGCTACCGCGCGCCAAAGCTCAAGCTCAATGAGCCGACCGGGCCGGTAGCTTTCATCATTGATGATCGCTGGCCTGAGCCTGATAGGGATTCCGGCTCGCTCGACGCGGTTAACCTCATCAGTAGCCTCGTTGCTTTTGGCTACCATACTATCGTCGCCAAGAGCACAAGCCTCGCGCAGGATCTGCGCTACCTGCAGCTGCTACGCGAAATGGGCGCGGTGCCCTATGAGCCAGAGGGCGTCGCGTCAATTCGGTCCTTCATCCAGCGAAACGCCAAAGATATCCCGGTCTTCGTCCTGACACGAATGGGCGCTGGCGGACAGTTCCTGGAATTGATTCGCGAAAATGCACCGGATGCGCGCGTTATTTTCAATACTGTAGACCTTCACTTCCTGCGCGAAGCCCGCGCCGCGCTAATCAGCAGCGACAGGGCGGTACTGAAGCAGGCTGCACGAACGCGTAAGCGCGAGAGGTTCCTGGCTGCACAGGCCGACTTGACCATAATTGTCTCAGAAGCCGAACGAGACATCCTAACCAAAGCTGTATCGGGGGCGAAGCTACTGCATCTGCCGTTGGCACGCCAAGTCCGCCGGCCGCAAACATCCTTCCAGGACCGCGTCGGCCTTGGCTTCGTCGGTGGCTTTTCCCATGAACCGAATAGAGATGCGAT
>JBBAUC010000125.1:0-9635 GCA_040398485.1 Roseomonas sp.
CGAGTCGCCAAGTGTGTCCACTTGGCTTGAAAATGCTCGTTGTTCGGTCGCATTTTCCGAGTCGCCAAGTGGGTCCACTCGGCTTGAAAATGCTCCAATCAATCCTTCTGCTTGGCCAAATAAGCCAGCAGATCCTTGAGTTGCTGTTCATTGCGCAGCCCAGCAAAGGCCATGGAACCCTGCGGCACCACAGCCTTCGGGTTGGTGATGTAAGCGGTCAGGTTTTCCATCGTCCAGACATGGCCGCCTTCCGCTACCGTGCGCATACTGGAAGAGTAACGGAAACCTTCGATCGAAGCCGCCTTGCGATCGACAATGCCCCAAAGATTCGGGCCAACGCCATTGCGCCCGCCCTTATCCACAGTGTGGCAGGCGCGGCACTGGTTGAATACGCGCTGACCAGCCTCAGCATCCTGGGCGAAGGCCGGGGCGGTGATGGAAAAACCCGCCAGCAGGGCGGCAGAAAGGATAAGGCTACGCATCTATCAAGGCTCCCGAAAGATGAAAGGGCTACACATCGCATTATGGCGATAAGTGCGGCAGAAATCCGGCATGGCGCAAATGGTCGGCTTTGGCAAACCCGCAAGGGTTCATGCCGCGCGCATTTTAGCGCTTTCACCTTCCTGCAATAGGGCTGTCACAGTCTGGCGCGCCTCTGCCGGGTTGGTGAAGGCCAAATGCAGCCGCCCTTCAGCGCGGGAGACCAGCCGAACGCCAAGCGCAGGCCCCAAAGCTGCGATCTGAAGCTCCCCTTCGGTGAAGTCTGGCGCCCCACCCAGGAACAGCGCGCCACTTGGGGAAAGGTCCAAAAGCACGCCTTCGGTGGCATTCAGCCGCGCCGGCACACCAAGCGGCAGCCTGGCTTCCCGCCGGCGATTGGCGGCCGGCACGCGCCCGCGCAATGCCTCACCCAGATTCTGCCTAAAGGCGGCGATGGCATCCGCCAATTCATCCGCGCCTGATTGCAGGGTCCAGGCGGCCTCACCCGTATTGCCCGAATCCTGGGTCAGCGCCTCCATCCTATTGGCCACATCGGCGGCATTCTCCGCCGCCCCGGTAATGGCGCGGGAGATTTCGGCAGTGGTGGCGGATTGTTCTTCAACCGACGCAGCGACCGAGGTCGCAACCGCATCCAATTCCGTGACAGCGCCGCCAATGCCATCCATGGCGGCCAAGGCGCGGCTGGCAGCGGCCTGCATGGCGCCGATGCGCCCGGCGATTTCCTCGGTGCTTTGCGCGGTGCGCTTGGCCAGATTCTTCACCTCATTGGCAACAACGGTAAACCCCTTGCCGGCGGCGCCCGCGCGGGCAGCCTCAATCGTGGCATTCAGTGCCAGCAGATTGGTCTGGCCGGCGATCTCCGCAATCAGCCGCGATACCTGGCCGATTTCATCCACGCTGCTGGTGAGTTCCGTGAAGATGTGCCGCGCCTCATCTGTCCGCTGCATCACGCCGCGCGTGGCTTCCCCGGCGCGTGACATTTGCCGCGCAATTTCCCCCGCCGCGCCGGCCAATTCATCGGCACCGCGGGAGGCTTCCTGCGCGCTGACCCTGCCCGCGGATGCCGCGCTGGCCGAGGCTTCCGCGGCCCGCGCGCCGCCTTCCGCCGCTTCTGTCATGGCGGCGCTGTTGCGGCGCAGCATGGCAACGCGGCGGTCCAGATCCTCAAGCGCAGCGGTGGTTTCCGCCTCGATGGTGGCGGCCAAATCAGCCAGAGACCCATCAGGGGGCAGCGCAATGGGGGTCGCGATGGCCACCGGGGCAGGGGCAGGGCGCTGACGCAGGGCTTCGGCGGCGGTCAGGATCTGGCGCCATGGGCCGTCGGCCTCGGCCATGGGGAAGGGGGGTAAGGGGTCACCAGCGGCCAGGCGGGAAAGCTTGCCGGCAAACCGCGCCAGCATGGCGCGCTGGCGCCACAACGCCCATGTGACAAGCATTAGGCACAACAGCACCCCGACCCCGAGGCCCAGAAAAAACCCAGCCGCCTGACCGGCAGCGGCATCCTGCCCCGCCGCGGCCAGGCTGGGCAGCGCAAGCAAAATCATCACGGCAAGGGCTGGGGGGCGAAGCTCAGCTTTCATGGCGCATCCTGGAATCCGGAGGCTATTTTGACGGCATTTCGCTACGAGGCGGTTAAGGCCGATGCAGCGAAGTGTGATTAGGGCTAAACACGGCGAAGCTTTTAGGAATTGACGTATGGCTCATCGCATTGCCGTCATCGGCGCGCCTTCCCTGATCGGGCGGGAAATACTGCGCTGCCTGGCTGAAACCAGCCTGGCGGGGGCTGAGGTGGTGGCGCTTGCCGCTGGGCGCAGCGCGGGCGCCGATATTTCATGGGGCGAGAAAGCCGTGCTGAAAACCCGCGATGTGGCGCGGTTTGACTACGCGGGCACGGACCTCGCCATCTTCGCCTGTGATGCCAAGCTTGCCGCAGTGGAAGTGCCGCGCGCGGTGGCGGCCGGCGCCATGGCGATAGACCTTTCCGGGCATTTCCACATGGAACCGGATGTGCCGCTGGTGGTGGCCGGGGTGAATGACCAGGCTTTGGCACGCGCCAGCAAAAGGCGGATCATCGCCTGCCCACTGCCGGCCAGCTTGATCCTGGCGCTGGTCTTGAAGCCCTTGCATGAAGCCGCCGGCGTGCGGCGCGTGGTGGCAGCAACCTATCAGCCGGCCTCCGGCGCGGGGAAGGAGGCGATTGACGAACTCTGGTCCCAAACGCGCGGCATTTTTGTGAATGACAGTCCTGAGGCGCAGTATTTCACGAAGCAGATCGCCTTCAATGTCATTCCGCATATTGACCGCTTCATGCCCGATGGCGCGACGCGGGAAGAATGGGCGATGGGCGTTGAAATCAGGAAGCTTCTGGACCCCGATATTCAGGTCGCTGCCAGCTGCGTGCGTGTGCCAGTGATGCTCGGCCTTGGCATGGCGCTGAATATTGCCTTTGACCGCCCGATCAATGAACGCGACGCGCGTGAGGCGTTGCGTCGCGCGCCGGGGATAAGCTTGCTCGATCGGCGCGATGATGGTGGCTATGCGAGCCCGGCCGAGATTGTGGGCGAAGACATGGCCTATGTCTCCCGCATTCGCCGCGATGCGACGCTGCCGCACGGGCTTTCGCTTTGGATCGTGGGCGATGATGTGCGGCTGGGAGCGGCGCTGAATGCGGCGCGGCTGGCAGAGGCGGTGTTGAAGGCGTAGTGCGACACCAGGGAACAAAAGAAGACTTTCCTAGCTATAAACGCGGCATAGCTGAATCGCGATAGTATGAGATGCCTTCGGGTCGAAGCGGCAAAGGTCGGGAAAAAATGTTTCTATGAATCTTTGCAAAGATTCTGAGGTGAGAATGACGCTGATGGATGCGCCGGGTATTGCATTCGCGGAGCAGGGCCTTGTGCTTGTCCCCGCCAAGCCAACCGAAGAAATGCTACGGGCTCTAGTAGATGAGGACGGCGGTCGGATTTGAGACGGTGGGACGGAGCACTATTTTCGCAATGAAAAGGAAGCAATTTGGTATGGCAAGAGGTTTGGGCGGCAATGACACGCATTGCTTCCACATTCAGATGATGCGTGACATACATCTTCGGTGGAGGGAATAATGAAGCGCTTTACCGACGCGGGACGAATGGCGATTGCGGCCAAGAATCATTACGCAGCCCTCAGCTTGGCGCTGATGATCCCTGACATCTGCGGCTCTTTGGAAGACCCAGGAACAGGGAAGTCACAAAAGCGCTACGAGCGATGGTTCAGCAAATGGGCTGAACCAAAATTCACGCATAACGGAAAGATCTTTTTGTCATCTTCGGATTGCTTTCAACTTAGATGCAGTCTGATCCATTCTGGAAGCACCGAGATAGATGCCAAAAAACGTGAGGTGCTGGACCGGATCGAATTTTTCGATGATTCAGGTCCCATGCATTTGTGTTGGCTTGAAGACATTATCGTCAACGGTGTCAAACAGCCTTCCGTTCTTGTTTTAGTTGCCTCTAAATTTAGCGAAACTATGTATCAGGCTGCCGACGAATGGGACGCTGCCTCGCCCAATGACCCATCTATTCAAGCATTAAAAACGAATCTGACAGTCATCCGCTCAAAAGGGTTCGCAATGCAAGGTGTCCTCTTCGGATAAGGAGATGGATGGAATGGCGAAAGACGATGTTGCGAAAGCAGTCGAGAAACGTCGCGATGACGCGTTGCGGCGCGCGCCGGGGATAAGCTTGCTCGATCGGCGCGATGATGGCGGCTATGCGAGCCCGGCCGAGATTGTGGGCGAAGATATGGTCTATGTTTCCCGCATCCGCCGCGATGCGACGCAGGCGCATGGGCTTTCGCTTTGGGCGGTGGGCGATGATGTGCGGCTGGGGGCGGCGCTGAATGCGGCGCGGTTGGCGGAGGCGGTGTTGAAGGCTTAGCGGGCCGAAAGGGAACAAAAGAAGAATTTCCTTGACAAAATAGGAATAATATACCATAAAAGCGGGCCCAGCCAAGGTCCCGCCCATGCCCCCATCCCCCCCCGCCACCCCAGCAGAGATCACGGCAAGCGCCACGGACAGGCGCCGCATCATGCTGGAATTGCTAAGTATTATGAGACTTCCACTGCGCATTCTGTTGACAGGCGCCGCAGTGGTGGGGGTGCTCGGCGGGGCGGTGGCGCTTGGCCTGCCGGGGCCAGAGGCGCTATTCGCCGCCTTCGCCGCCCCCGGCGCCACTGGTCTGCCCGCCCTGATTGGTATGATGATTTTCCTTGTCGGTATCGGTTTTGCGGCGTTCCTATGGTGGCTCGCGGCGCGCAGCTTCGCGCTGGCCGCTAATCCCGCCATCGGGCCGGAACGCTTGGCCGGCCTGCGTGACCTGCCGCTTGCCTTGCCGGAAGGCACGGTGCGCGCCCTGCTGGCGCTGATTGTCGGCGTGATCGGTCTACCCTTGTTGCTGTTCTCAAAGACGCTTGGCCTCACGGATGCCATTGCCGGCTATGTGAATGGCATCGTCACCGGCGTTTTCGGCTTTTATTTCGGCACCCGCAGCACTGGGGCGGATGCGCAAATCGCGCGCCGCGCCACGGAACAATTGGCCGAACGTGAACGCGCCTCGGGGGCGCTGGCGGCTGAGGCGGAAGCCTTGCGGCAAAAGGCGGAAGCTGCGGCGCGCGATGCCGCGCTGCCTGGCCGGATTGAAGCCACCAAGGGCAGCCTGGCGCGGCATATCGAAGTGGCGGGGCTTGTTTTGGATGAATTCGGCCCACTTTTGCCTAAGGGGTTGATCCCGGAAGGCACGCAAGCGGCGCTGGACCGCGCGCGCCGCGCCGCCACTGCTTTGGATGGGCTGCAACGCGGCCCCGGGGCTGAGGGCAAGCTGAAAACCGCCACCGATGCCCTGGCCGGCTTGATCGGCGCGCAACCTTTGGCGCCCCTGCTGCGCACAGCGGCTTCCTTGCTGCCAGCCGGCACGGCGCTTGGCCCCATTGGCGCCATTGCCGCCGTTATCGGGCTTGGCTGGCATTTTGGCGCGGCGGAGTATCAGCGCTGGCGGGCGCGCGTGCTGTCAGCACCATTCGCGCCGCAGCTTTTTGATGCGGGGTTGATCACGCCAAGCTCGGCGGAACTCCGCATGGAATCCTGCCCGATCTTCGCGCACGCCTTCAATGATGTGAAAATGCGGCCCGGGTTTTTCGCGGATCTGCTCGCGCTGATTAGCCATGATGATGCGGGGCTGCGGCTCTGGGCCGAATATGGCGCCGATGCCGCGCGCTTTCCGGGCGGCCAAGCAGAAGTTGAAGCGGGCTTGCAGGAATTCCGCGCGGCCTTGCTGGCTGATCTTTCCGCCCGCGATGCCACACCGGAAAAAATCGCCGCCGCACTCGCCCCACTGGCGCCAAGCCCGGGCGCTCTGCCAAGTGTGGACCAGGTGAACCGGCTGATGGACGCCGCCGGCAAGGCCGGCCAGGACCAGCCCGAAGCCCGCGCTGCCTTTGAAGCGCTGGTCATGCTCACCGGGCATTTGCGAGATAGAAAGCTTGACCCGGTAAAACTGATGGCAGAGGTGATGCCATGATCCGCCTGATCGCCGTAACGCTATTCGCCCTGGCGGCTTGCAGCGTGCTGGATGCGCCTGTGGCGCAGCTTGAACGCTGGCAGAAGCAAAGCGCCGCGGGTGCCATGGCCGCCATTGCCGATGAACCCGTAGTGCCTGATTGCGCGCCGGGGCGGGGAGAACCCTGCCAGCGCCTGCATCTGATGCGCGCCCAAGCCTGCCTTGCCGTGGCCTTTGCGGATCGCGCCCCAGGTGCTGCCTGCCCTGGCGCCAGCGCGCGCGAAGCTGGTTTGCTTGCCTGCGCCGCCAGCGCTGCCCAGGCAGCGGAACAGGCCGCGGGAGAAGTGCTGCTGCCGGCACGAAAACTCCGCACCCAGGCGCGGCTTTGTGCTATTGAAAACCTACCGCCCGGCATGGCCGCCCCGGCAGCGCGGGACGTGATTACTGAGGCCGCGCCGCTGAAAGATGCAGAAGGCGCCTTGCTGCGAGGCCGTGCCGCGCTTTCCGCCGCGCGCCCCTCGGCGGGGTCTGAGGCCGCACGCTGCGCCTCGGTGCGGGAGGCTTTTGGCGAAGCGCGGCGTGGGCTGGCGCTGAAGCCCGACGATCCGGCGCTGAAGCGCCTGGCCAATGATGTTGCTTTGCGTGCCGTTCGCATCACTGATTGTCGCAGTTGAAACAAGGAGGATTTGTCATGGCCCTCGCTCGAGAACTCAGCCTCCGCCTGCCGCTCCAACGCGGCGATGATGTGCGCGCCGTGCAACAGGCGCTGATCCGCGCCGGCATGCTGGCGGGTAGCGCCGATGGTATTTTCGGCCCGACCACGCATCGCGCCGTGCTGGATTTCCAGCGCCACATGCAGGCGCGCGATCCGGGTTTTGCCGCTGATGGCATTATCGGCCGGCAATGCTGGAGCGCGCTTTTCCCCGATGCCGCGCCGCATCCAATCACCGGTGTGGCAACGCCCGAAGCCGGGCTTGCTGCTGCGCCGGATTGGCGCGCCATGCTGCACCCCTATGTGCAGCGCCTGATGGCAGGCAGCGCGCCGCCAGTGGGGCAGGGGGGGCGTCGCTGGCGCCTCAGCCCCGAAGGGCTTCGCGTGGAGGGTTTTGTCGCCCCGCCGCGCAGCCCCGGCAGGCCGGAAACTGTCACGCGCTGCTGGCGCGATTTTCGCGCAGCTTTTGAAACCTGCGCCGCCGCTTACGGCGTGCCGGTGGAATTGCTGATTGCAACTGCGTGTACGGAATCCGGCGGGCGGGCCGGGGCGATCCGTGAAGAACCGGGCTTCATCAGTGATGCGGCAACGCCGCATCGTGTCTCGCCTGGCTTGATGCAAACGCTGATTGCAACAGCGCGGGAAGTATTGGCCGATAGCAGTATTGATCGGACGCGCTTGCTTGACCCCGCCACTTCCATCCGCGCCGGGGCGGCGATGATCCGCGCGCAAGCAATCCGGCGCAGACTGCCCACGCATTTCGACCCGCCCTTAGTGGCGATTGCTTATAATGCCGGGTCACTCCGCGCGCGCGCCGATGGCGCAGCCGATCCTTGGGGCATGGTGCAGACCCTGCGCGGCGGGCATGCGCATGCCGATGCCTTCGTGGCCTTCTTCAATGATTGCTTCGCGGTGTTTGCGGGCGGCGATGCACCGGCAGCGCTGACGCCGAGTTTTTGGGCGTTGTTCAGGGATTAGAGTTTCCGCTTACATGCGTTCATGGAAACCGCTCTAAATTTTTGTGTGGTTGCGTTTTCCGGAAAGCCAAGTGATTCCACTTGGCTTGAAAACGCTCCAGGCTCTCTTCCCCCTTTGGCGTGACGCCAACACGCTCTGCACAGTCAGGGCACCGCCAGCCCAGAATGACGCCCCCCTTTCGCCTTGTTCCCCCCATAAGCCCATGCGATTGTAAAAGATCATGTTTTCATCAAGGAGCCGTTTTCCGTGCCGACGCCATCCGCCCTGCCTGCCGCTCTGGCGCGCGGAGCCCTATTCTTTGGCCTCTGGCTGGTGCTGACCGGCGCGGAGCCCTTGGGTCTGCCTTTCGGCTTGCTCGCTGGGTTTTGCGCGGCCCACGCCAGCATGCGCCTATTGCCGCCCCGCCCCGGCAGGATTGTGCTCCGCGCGCTGCCCGGCTTGGCCCTCACTGTGCTGCGCCAAAGCTTCAGCGCAGGCTGGGATGTGGCCTTGCGCGCCTTTGCCAACCCACCGCGCCTGGCGCCCGGTATCATTGAGGTCCCGCTCGCCATCCCGCCCGGGCCTTCACGCGATGCCTTTCGCGCGCTCGCAAGCCTCGCCCCAGGCTCCCTCCCGCTTGAGGATCTGCCCGATGGCAGGCTCCGGCTGCATGCGCTTGATCTCGCCATGCCGCTTGAAAAGGACATCGCTGAAATCGAAGCCGCTTTTGCCAAGGGCACAAGGGCCGACAAGCATGGCTGAACTGCTGACAGGCGCCGCCGCGCTGATCATGCTGAGCGCCCTTGTCGGGTTGGTGCGCGTGCTGCGCGGACCCACACGCGCTGACCGGCTGCTCGCCGCGCAATTGCTGAGCACGGCGGGCATTGGCGCGCTGCTGCTGCTCGCCGCCGCCGGCGCACCGGCCTTGATTGATGTCGCGCTAGTGCTCGCCTTGGTCGGTGCCTTTGCCTCGGTCGCCTTTGTCATGGCGTCCCGTCTGATTGAACGGCGATGAGCATCCTAGTTTCGCTGTTTGCTGCCACGTGTGTGCTGGCGGGTGCGTTTTTCTTCATTGCCGGCACGCTTGGCCTGCTGCGCTTCGGGGATACGCTCAGCCGTGTGCATGCGCTGACCAAGGCGGATAATCTTGGCCTTGGGCTGATCGTGCTGGGGCTATTGCCCCTTGCCGATAGCCTGGCCGATGCGCTCAAGCTTGTGCTGATCTGGGCTCTGGTATTGCTCGGTGGCACAACGGCAGCGCAGCTTGTCGCCAGCGCTGTGCGTCGAGACCAAAGGCCGCCGGAATGACGGGTTGGATGCTCGATCTGCCGCTGGCGCTTGGCCTGGTTTGTGCGGGCGCCGCCACACTTGCCGCGCGGTCGCTTTTTGGTGCCGTTCTCGGCTTCATTTCCACCGGCCTGATCGCGACCCTTGTTTGGGTGCGGCTTGAAGCGCCCGATGTCGCCTTGACCGAGGCGGTGATCGGCGCGGCGGCCACTTCGGTCATCATCCTTTATGTCGCAAGCCGTATTGGCGGCGGGGCAGCGGCGCCGGCGCCACCACATATCGCGCTGAGCGTTCTAGCCGCCATCCTCTCAGCGCTATTGGCTGTGCTTTTGGCACTCGCGCTGCTCGCCTTGCCAGAACAGGCGCCGAGCCTTGCAGTACCGGTGCTGGAGAACATTGCCCCGACCGGTCTTGGCAATCCGGTGACTGCGGTGCTGATGGCGCATCGCGCGATTGATACGCTGCTTGAATCCGCCGTGCTGGTCTTCGCTGTTTTCGCGATCTGGTCCATGGCGCCCGATCGGCGCTGGGGCCGCGCGCCGGGGCCGGCTTTTATGGCCGAACCGCATGGGCCACTCGCCTTCCTCGCCCGGGTGCTGCCGCCGATTGGGATTGTCATTGGCATCTATATCGCCTGGGTTGGTGC
>JBBAUC010000126.1:0-9534 GCA_040398485.1 Roseomonas sp.
GAAAAGGCGCACAGGCGGCGAACCAGCATCAGTGGTTTCGCGATGGCGCAGCAGCACCAAATCATCCAACCGCGCGCCACGCAGATTGAGATTGCCCGCGACCGAGGCGCTTTCGATTGCGATGCGCTGCGCGGGCGCGCGGGTGACCGGCGCCGCTTCCTGTTGCGATGGCGCGGTGAGAATGGGTGTGGCCGGCACGGGCGCGCCGGAAGCCGCCGGCGCGGGCACCGCTGGCGCCGGCACCTGTTGCGTGATGGGCGCCGGTGCTTCGGGCGGCGCCATCATGCGCTTATAGACATCAAACAACAGCAATATGCCGATTGAAAGCGCAATCGCGGCGAACAGACGCTTCTGATCCATGGCGGGTGCTCAGCCTTTGGTGTTTTTGGGGCGGGGTACGGGGTCGTAGCCGCCAGGGGTCCAGGGGTTGCAGCGCAGAATGCGCCGCGTGGTCAACCAGGTGCCGCGCAGCGCGCCATGGTCTTCCAAAGCTTCCAGCGCGTAATCGCTGCAGGTCGGGTAATGGCGGCAATGGCTGCCGATAATGCCACGCAGCGTATAGCGATACGCATGCACGCAGCCCTTCAGCGCAACGGCGGGCAGGCTCATGGCGCCACACCCGCTTGGCGCAAAGCCGCGCGCAAATCTTCGATCAGCATCGGAAAGGGGCGTTCGGCGGTCGCATCACGCCCGATCAGCACCAGATCCCAGCCGGAAAGCCCCATGCCGGGCAGCGTAAGCCGCGCGGCTTCCTTCAGGCGCCGACGGGCCCGGTTGCGTATCACAGCATTGCCGATTTTTTTCGTCACGGTGAAGCCCAGCCTCAGCGACGGTTCGGGGATGGCGAGCGCTTGCAAAACAAGCCCAGGGCGCGCCGCGCGCTTGCCACGAGATGCGGCGCGCAAAAACTCCCGGCGCTTCTTGAGCCTTTCCAGCCGCGGCAGGGCGGGCGGCAATGGCGCGGAGCCTTCATCAAGCTGCGCCATACCACCGCCCCGCACGAGGCTTGATTCAGGCGGAAAGACGCTTGCGGCCCTTGGCGCGGCGATTGGCCAACACCTTGCGGCCGCCCACGGTCGAAAGACGGGAGCGAAAGCCATGGCGACGCTTCCGGACGAGCTTGGAGGGCTGATAGGTACGCTTCACGATACTTCTCCCGAGGGGTCGTAGCCATAAGGCAAAGAAAGAGCGCCGGCGGCGGACCAATGACGGGCCGCCCCGGCGGGGTTGGGGTCTATAGGGAGAGCGGGGGGTATCCGTCAACCATAAGCGCAGCCGAAACCGATTGACGCTGGCGGAAAGCGGCCCGCATCATCCCCTTAATGGCTGGGCGGGGCGCAGTGCGCCACACCAGATTTGGGAGGAACGGCATGGCTGAAGCGCCCTATGACACGGTTTTGCAGAATTTTCGCCTGGCCGATGGCGGGCCACCGGGACAGCGCCTGGCGCTGAAGGATGGGCGGATTGCCGCCATCCTGCCCGCTGATGCCCCGGCGCCCCCGGCCAGCCAGGTGCTGGATTTGGGCGGGGATTTGCTTCTGCCCGGCCTGGTGGATGGGCATATGCATCTGGATAAGACTCTATTCGGTCTGCCCTGGACCCCGCATGCGGCGGAGCCCTTCCGCATGAGCCGGATTGCGACGGATGAGAGGCTTTTGCCCTCCCTACCCCTGGATACGGCCGCGCGGGCGGGGGCGCTGATCCGGCGCTGCGTGGCGAATGGCACAGCGCATATCCGCACCCATGCTGATATCACCCCGGCCTTCGGCCTTTCGGCACTTGAAGGCGTGCTGGCGGCGCGGGAGGCGCATAAGGCAGCCGCCACCGTGCAGATAGTGGCCTTCCCCCAGGCGGGCGTGATGCGCGCCGGCGGCAAGCCCATGCTCGATCTGCTGGACGCCGCCATTGGCGCGGGGGCGGAGCTGGCGGGTGGCATTGATCCCTGTGAGGTGGATCGCGACCCGGCCGGCCAATTGAACGGGATTTTCGCCATCGCGGAAAAGCGCGGCGTGGGCGTGGATATCCATTTGCATGAAGCGGGGGAGCTTGGCCTGTTCAGCCTACTGGAAATCTGCGCCCGCGTGCGCGCGCATGGCATGGCGGGGCGGGCCACGATCAGCCATGGCTTTTGTCTGGGTGGCATCGCTGAATCCAAACAGAAGGCGGCGGCGGAGTTGATGGCTTCCTGCGGTGTTGCTTTGGTGACGCATGGTGCGGGCAGTGCGACCATGCCACCGCTCATGCTGCTGCGCCGCGCCGGTGTGCGTGTGTTTTGTGGCAATGATGATGTGCGCGATACCTGGAGCCCCTATGGCAATGCCGATATGCTGGAACGCGCTTCCGTGATCGGCTGGCGGGAAGATTTGCGCCATGATCCGTTGATACTGGAATTATTCAGCATGGTGTCATCCGAAGGTGCCGCCGCGCTTGGCATTGCGGATTACGGCATAGCGCCGGGGAACCCCGCGCATTTCTTTACCATCACGGCTGAGAACATCCCGGATGCCATTGGCGCGCATCCGCCGCGCCGGCGCGTGTTTCACGCAGGGCGCCTGGTGGCGGCGGATGGCGCATGGGGGGACGCGGCATGACCGAAGAAGCCGGGGTATTCGATTTTATCGTCTCGGGCGCGGGTTCCGCCGGCGCGGCGGTGGCGGCACGGCTTTCGGAAGATGGGCGTTATTCAGTGTGTTTGCTGGAAGCCGGACCGCCGGATCGCAACCCGTGGATTCATATTCCGCTGGGTTTTGCGAAAGTCTATGCGAATTCGGCAATCAATTGGTGCTTTGAAAGCCAGCCTCAGGAGCGATTGAATGGCCGGAAGTTCTTTGTCCCTCGCGGCAAGACGCTAGGCGGCACCAGTTCCATCAACGGCATGGTCTATATGCGCGGCCATCCGCGTGATTATGATTCCTGGCGCCAGCGCGGCTGCACGGGTTGGGATTATGATTCCGTACTGCCCTACTTCAAGAAAAGCGAGAACCAGGCGCGCGGGGCGGATGAATTTCATGGTGTTGGCGGGCCGCTCAATGTCTCGGACCACACGGGCACAACAGAATTGACGGAGGCGATGATCAGCGCCGCGGAACAGGCAGGCATTCCGCGTAATCTGGATTTCAATGGCCGCGTGCAGGAAGGCACGGGGTATTATCAATCCACCACCAGCGCCAATCGGCGGTGGAGTTCAGCGCGCGCCTATCTGGCGCCGGCCAAGGGGCGCGCCAATCTTGCTATCCGCACCAATGCCCATGCGACGCGCGTGGTTCTGGAAGAAGGCCGCGCGATTGGCGTGGAGTATCGTGATCCCAGCGGCCTTAAGCGCGTGCGCGCGCGGCGGGAAGTGATTGTCTCCGGCGGGGCTTACGGGTCTCCGCAATTATTGCAGTTATCGGGGCTGGGGCCGGCGGAGCATTTGCAGGAAATGGGCATTCCGGTGCTGCGTGATATGCCGGCGGTGGGGGCCAATTTGCATGATCATTTCTGCGTCTATCTGATGTGGCGCTGCGCCAAGCCCGTTACCTTCAATGATCTGGAAAATAGCTGGCCGCGCAAAATAGCCGCCGCTTTGCAATATGGCTTGTTTCGCAGCGGCCCCATGGCGGTGAATGCGGTGCGTACGGGGGTATTGACCAGAACCGACCCGCGTCTGGAACAGCCGGATTTACAGATCAATCTGCTGGAATGGAGCACCCTGGAACGCAACAAAAAGGGCGTCATTCCGCATCCTTTTTCAGGCTTCACGCTCAGCCCAGTGCATCTGGCCCCGGAAGGGCGCGGCACGGTGCGCCTGGCAAGCCCCGATCCGTTTGCCGCGCCGGCGATTACCTTCGGGTTTCTCGCGACCGATTATGATATGCGGGCGATGCTGAATGGCATCAAGCTGGCACGGCGCTTGGCGGAACAACCGGCATTGAAGCCCTTTGCGATGGGGGAATTGGTGCCGGGTGAAGCTTTCACCAGCGATGCCGATATGGAACGCTTCGTGCGCGAAACAGGATCAACCAATCACCACCCATCCAGCAGTTGCGCCATGGGTATTGGCAGCAATAGCGTGGTGGACCCGCAATTGCGTGTGCATGGCGTGGCGGGATTGCGCGTGGCGGATGCTTCCATCATGCCATCCGTGGTGGCGGGCAACACCAATGCGCCTTCCATCATGATTGGTGAAAAGGCGGCAGCGATGATTTTGGAAGATGCGCGGGCAGCAGCCTGAAAGGACGGATATGATTTCCCTACTTGGTACTTGGAAGCTTTTGCGCGTGCGCGCGACCGATGCGGCGGGGCAGCCGTTGGAGCATCACCAATATGGGCCGGAGCCAACAGGTATTGTGCAATTCGGCCCACAGCGCATGCAGGCGGCAACGGGTGATGGCCGTGCCGTGCTGCCGCATGGCGTAAAGCGCTTCTGGTCTGGCTATACCGGCAATTACACTTTCGATGGGCAGGTACTGATCACCCGCGTGGATGACAGCAATCTGGCGGATCGTATCGGCGGTGACCAGGTGCGGCAGGTACGCGCGGAAGGCGTGGGCGTTTGGCTGAAACCGCCAGCACGCATGGTGGATGGCGCCATGCAGCAATTGGAATTGTATTGGGAGAGGATCGGCTGAAACGCGCCCTGCACGCCGTTACGCAAAGGCCTGCTGCCGGCGGTTAAGCCGCCACAGCAGCCCAAGCGCGATGGAAAGATTAACCAGGTTCCAAGCAATGCCGTTCCACATCGCCGCCGTATAGCCGCCGGTTGCATCAAACAGCGCGCCTGCCATCCACCCGCCAATGGCCATGCCAACCATGGTTGAAGACAGCGCGAGACCAACGCGGCTGCCGGCCTGAGAGGGTGGGAAGTTCTCGCGCACAATCATGGCGTAGCAGGGCACTAGCCCGCCCTGGAACAGGCCGAACATGAAGGACACCAGGAACAGCGCCATCAAGCCATCAGATGGCAGGAACAGCAGCAGCGCGATGCCCTGCAACAGCGATGAAAGCACGAGCGTTCGCACGCCACCGATACGGTCCATGATGAAGCCGAAAATCAGGCGTGACGCGATACCGCTGGCGAGCATGACGGAGAGCATCTGCGCGCCGCGCGCCGCGCCAAAACCAAGATCCACGCAATAGGCGACGATATGCACTTGCGGCATGGCCATGGCGATGCAGCAGGTGATGCCTGCCAGGATGATGAGTGTCTGCAAAACATTGGGCGATAGCCCCAGCGCCATGGGATTGCGCGGCGCGATGAGACCGGGTTGCGGCGTTGTCGGCATGGGCGCGCGGGTGCGCAACAGCAAGGCAAGCGGGACGATGGTGAGGAAGCTCGCAATGCCCATGATCAGATGCGCCTGGCGCCAGCCGATGGTGGAAATGCCCCATTGCAGCAAAGTCGGCCAGAAAGTGCCGGCGAAGTAATTGCCGGAAGCAGCCAGCGCCAGGGCAATGCCTCGGCGTTTTTCGAACCATAGCGAGACATCGGCGATCAGCGGGCTGAACACCGCCGCCGCGCCAAAGCAACTCAGCAGCACGCCATAGGAAAGACCAAAAGTGAAAAGGCTTGGCGCAAAATAAATCGCAATCCCGCCAAGCCCGATGGAGGTAGCGCCGATCAACACCGGTACCATGACGCCGAAGCGGTCCGACAGCTTGCCCATGAGCACGCCACCCACCATGAAACCCACCATGGTCATGGTATAGGGAAGCGAAGCGCCAGCGCGGAGCGTGCCGAATTCCGCTTGCACGGTGGGCAGCACCACCACCACGGTCCACATCGGCGCGCTGCCGATCATGCTAATCAGAAGCGCAATCGCCAAACGCGTCCAGGCAGCGCGGCCATCCAAACGGCTGTCACGCATCATGATGGCGTCGCTTCATTCAGGGTTTCCTCGGCAAGACTTTAGTAGAGGCTGGCAGTTTTGATGATCCCGCGCCAGCCCTTACTTGCCCCCCGGTGTCCAGCGATAGGCGCGGCTTGTGGCTTCACCCATCAGCATGGCGCGATCAGTGTCGGACAGCCGATCAGATTTCAGGAAGGAATCCACGCCTTCCCGATAGGTCATCAACTTCACCGCGCGAGTCCAATCCGTGCCCCAAAGACAGCGCTGCAAGCTGAAGGCATCGAATATGCGCGCGAGCGGTTCCCAGATATCGGCGTAAGGGTATTCACCACGCGAAAGCGTGCAGGCGCCGGTGATTTTAACAACGATGTTGGGGAAAGCCGCCAAGGCCAACAGCTTCAGCAATTCATCAAAACCGTTTTCCACCCGCGGCGGCTCGAAGGGCTGTTGCAGACCAAGATGATCAATCACAAGCCGCGTATTCGGATTGCGCCGTGCCAATTCATGCACCTGGGCCAGCCTGCCCCAGCAGAGCAAATTAACCGGCAGATCACGCTTTGCCGCCGTTGCCAGCACGTGATTGATGCCAGGGTCAGCCGAGTCTGCCGAAACATCACCGCGCATCATGATACGAATGGCAACTGCACCAGGCGTCGCCTGCCAATCCGCGATGATGTCAGCCACTGCTGGATCATTGGGATCAACCGGCTTCACCAGCGCAAAACGATCCGGATAGGTATTGCGGACAGAAACCGCGTAGCTCGCGTCAAAGCGATACATGGTGAAGGCGGAAACCAGAATAGCGCCATCCACGCCCACAGCATCCATGGCCTTCACCATGTCAGCGCCGGTGACCTCTGGCGGGCCATGCAGCACCGCATGCCAGGGCCGGCCGGGATGGTTGCGTTCATAGGCATGGACCTGGGAGTCAATGATCGGCATGGCGGTTCCTCGGAGCTTGCTTTTGTAGCGTAAGGTTAGGCGGTGCCTGCTGGGCCAGCAAGGCGCGACACTTGGTTGCCAGCGCAATCCGATCTAGCGTGGCGCTCATTCACCCTGATTGAGGAAACACCATGACCCCGCCTGAGAGAATGCGCGCTTTGCTCGCCAAGCCTGATTTCGTCGTCATGCCCGCCGTATGGGATGGGCTTTCCGCCAAGATGGCTGCTGGCGCAGGGTTTGAAACCGCCTTCCTGTCCGGTTCTTGCGTGGCCGCGAGCCGCCTAGGCGGGCCGGATCTGGACCTGATTTCCTTCGCCGAGATGTTTGACAGTTTCAACATGTTGCGCGGTGCGGCGCCGAATACGCTGGTGCTGGCCGATGGCGATCACGGCTATGGCAATGCGATGAATGTGCAGCGCACGGTGCGCGCTTATGGCCGCGCTGGTGCAGCGGCGATCTTGATTGAAGACAAGATCACGCCGCGCGCGCTGACAGCCGCCGGTAAGCCCTGCCTGCCACGCGAGGAAGCGCGCATGAAAATCCGCGCCGCCGTGCAGGCAGCGAAGGAATCCGGCATTCTGATTTTGGCACGCACCGATTGCCGCCCGACCGCGGGCATTGATGAGGCGGTGGCGCGGATTGAGATGTTTGTCGAAGAAGGCGCGGATATTCTTTTCCTGGATAGCCCCGCCGATGATGCGGAAATCCATCGTGCGGTGGCGGCTGCGAAGGGGCGGCCTTCCTTCGCGGTGCTTTCCCCCGGCGGTGCGCGCGCCACACCGACGCGCGATGAAGCCAAGGCGCTTGGCTTCAAGATCGGCACCTACCCGACTGGTATGCTCTCCCCTGCCGCGGCGGGCATGAAGGCAGGGCTTGCCGCTTTGCAAGCCGGGCTTTCGGAAGCAGCCAGCGCGCTGCCTTCGGCGGAATTGCGGGATACGCTTGGCTATGGCGATTACGACGCCAAGGCCAAGGCTTTCATTGTTTCGTAGTGTTGGAGCCGGTCGGGTGTGATCACCCGACCGGATCAATCGGCGTAATCGGCGCGCCGGCGGCTTCAATGGCGGCGCCGGCTTGCAGCAGCAAATCCTCGCGGTAACGGCCAGCGAGTAGCTGCACGCCCACGGGAATGCGCCCCACCGTGCCGGTGGTGACGGTAAGCCCAGGCAGCCCCATCAGCGGCAGGCCCACCTGCGTGAGCTGCGCTTCCATGATGCGGCGGAAAGCGGCGGGGCTTTCGACATCCTCCTGATCACGGAAGGGCAATTCGCCGGAAACGGGCGTGATCGCCACCGGGAAGCGTTCGAAAAACTCCATCCAAAGCCGCAGGAAATAGGACCGCTTCTGCAGCGCATCCATGAAGCTGTTCAGATCGGGGTTCGGGCAAAGTTCTTCCATCTGCGCGAAGATGAAGCTCGCATCCGGATCACCTTCCTGTTGCAGCGCGCTATTAAGGCCACGGCGACTTTCCGCGAGCCACAACATCGCTTGCAATTGCGCGGGTTCGCGCAAGGGCGGTGTATCGGTTTCTTCAATCGTCCAGCCGGCGGCTTCCAGGCGCTTCGCGGCATCGCGCATGGCGGCCTGCACTTCGGGCTGCACCTTCATGCCATCGGGCGAAAGGCAAAGCGCGGCGCGCTTCGGCGCAGGCGGGCCTTCCATGGCGGCATCCACCCACCAGGGGTCGCGGATATCGCGCGCGCTCATGGCGCCGAAAGCGAGTTTCACATCGGCGATGCTGCGCGCCAGCGGCCCACTGACCGCCATGACCTGGCCGCCAACATGACGCTCCGCACCGGAAGCATTCCAGGCTGGAATGCGCCCAAGCGTTGGGCGTAGCCCGTGAATGCCGCAGGCATAGGCAGGGTAGCGGATGGAACCGCCAATATCCGTGCCATGACCAATCGCACCAATACCGGCCATGGTCGCGGCTGCCGCGCCGCCCGAAGAACCGCCAGGCGTAATGCTGGGATCACGCGGGTTCTTGGTATGCCCATGCAGCGAATTGCGCGTGAACCAGCGCAGCGAAAAGGCCGGCGTATTCGTCCGCCCAACAATCACCGCGCCCGCCTTGCGCAAATTGGCGACCACTGGATTATCCTGCTTCGCGATCAAATCCTTTTGCAGGCGCAAACCATTGGTTGTGGCATAGCCCTGCTGATCCGTATTCACCTTAATGGTGATGGGCACGCCGGCAAGCGGCCCGGCATTCTCGCCACGCGCGATCATGGCATCAATGCGCGCGGCGTCCGCGAGCGTCTCCGCTGGCCGATGATCCACCACGGCATTAATCTTCGCATTCACCGCATCAAGCCGCGCCAGCGCATCCTTCGCGGCTTCCGTGGCGGAGACCTGTTTTGACCGAATACGCGCCGCGAGATCGGTTGCGGTAAGGCGCCAAAGATCGCTCATGGTCACTTCCTTCTTTTGCGCACTGCCTCAGCCCGGCAGCGCGAGGACATTCTTGCTGATGATGTTGCGTTGGATTTCGTTAGACCCGCCATAAATGGTGGCAGGCCGCGCCTGAATATAAAGCCCTGTCGGGTTCAGGTTACGATTGCCTTCCATCGGGTCGAGCAGACCAGCATTTTCGCCGCAGATTTCCAGCATGGTATCTGTAATGCGCTGGAAAAGTTCGGTCTGGAACACCTTCAGCATGGACACATCGGGGCCCAGCGTTTCACCCCGCCTGACCTTATCCACGAAAACGCCATAGAGCGATTTCAGATCTTCCAGATCAAGCCGGAGCTTGGCGTAAGTGTCC
>JBBAUC010000127.1:0-9436 GCA_040398485.1 Roseomonas sp.
CCCTGGGGCCATGTGGTGGCGAAAGCAAGTGACGGCAAAGGCCATGCGACGGCACGCATTGACCAGGCGCTGACCGCACGCGTGCGCCGCGACATGCCTTTGCTGGAACACCGTGCCGCTGCTCAGGGTTGGCAGCGCGCATGAACGCCTTCGCGCCCCGCCGCGTTGCCATCCTGGCCGGGCAAAGTGCCGAGGCGCAAAAGGCCCGCGCCGCGCTGGTGGCGCGTTATGGCAGCGCGGCAGAAGAAGATGCGGAAGTGGTCGTCGCCCTTGGTGGCGATGGCTTCATGCTGGAAACCCTGCACCGCTTCCTGCGCCGCGGCCTGCCGGTTTATGGCATGAACAGGGGCAGCGTCGGCTTTCTGATGAATGATTATCGGGAAGATGATCTGCCCGCGCGCCTGGCCGCCGCACAAACCGCGACCGTGCATCCGCTGCGTATGCTGGCAAGCCATAAGCATGGCGCACCGGTAGAAGCGCTAGCGATCAATGAAGTCTCCCTACTGCGTGAAAGCCGCCAGGCCGCCAAGATCAGCATATTGGTGGATGGCAAGGCGCGTCTGCCGGAATTGATTTGCGATGGCATCTTGGTCAGCACGCCAGCCGGCAGCACCGCCTATAATCTTTCCGCCTATGGGCCGATTGTGCCTTTGAGTGCGAATTTGCTGCCGCTGACGCCAATTTCCGCCTTTCGCCCGCGGCGCTGGCGCGGCGCGCTGCTGCCTTCCGATGCGACGGTGGTCTTCGATATTCTGGAACCGGACAAGCGCCCTGTCGCCGCAGTCGCGGATTATACCGAAGTGCGCGATGTGACGCGGGTTGAGGTGCGTGAGGCACGCGATGTCTCACTGACCCTAATGTTCGACCCCGATCGCGGGCTTTCCGAGCGCATCATCGCCGAACAATTCACCGTGTGAGTGAAGCGCCGCGCATTGCGCCCCGGCTGTTGTTCTGGGGCACCGCGATTACGCAGCTTGTCGGCTGGGGCTGCCTTTTTACCCCCTTCCAATTGATGGTCGCGCCGATGGAAGCGGAGCTTGGCTGGTCGCGCGTGTTGATCTCGGGCGCCTTCACCTGCGGCTTGCTGGTCTCGGGCCTGATCGCGGTGCCGGCGGGGCGCTGGCAGGATCGCCACGGGCCGCGCGCGATGATGACAGGCGGCGCGCTGCTGGGCGCGCTTTTGCTGGTGGCGTGGAGTTTTGTGTCTCACCCCATCGCCTTTGTCGTGATATGGGTTCTGCTGGGTGCGGCGCATGCCACCTGCCTTTGGGGGCCGGCCATGGCGGTGGTGGTGGCAGAAGCGCGCGATGTGACGCGCAGCATCACGGCGATTACGCTGATCACGGGCTTTACTGGCACTATCTTCATTCCCTTGGTGGAAGCGTTGATCGGGCTTTTCGGCTGGCGAGATGCGTTGTTGGTTTTGGCAGTAATCCAAACGGGTTCGGCCTTGCTGACCGGCTATATGCTGCGCCATGCCGGGCCGCCGAAGCGCTTGGCGGAAAGCCCGCCGCCGGTTTCGCTGCGGCGTCGCTTGCAGGACCCGGTGTTTCTGGGCCTCGCCTTTTGCTTCGCAGCGCATGCCTTCATCGGCACGGGGCTCGGCGCACATTTGGTCTTGCTGCTGCGCGAACGCGGCTGGCCGGAAGCAACCGTCCTGCTGCTGGCCGCCGCGCATGGGCCGGGGCAGGTGGCGGCGCGGCTGGTGCTGTTCACGCTGGGCCGAGGTGTTGCCATGCGCAATGTCGGGCGCTTTGCCTTGCTGTTGCTGCCGATTGGCATGGCGCTATTCGCGCTCGCGCCAAATAGCCTGGCGCTGACCATTGCCTTCATCATCGCCTGGGCGGTGGCGGATGGCTTGTTGACCATTCTGCGCGCGGCAGGCGTGGCCGAAATCATGGGCCGCGATGGCTTTGGCGCCACATCCGGCGCGCTTTCCGCCTTTGCGGTTCTGCCCCGGACGGCCGCACCCTTGGCGCTGGCCTTGGTATGGGATGGCGCCGGCGGCTATGGCCCAGTGCCCTGGCTGCTGCTGGCGATTGCGCTTTTTGCGATGGCGAGTTTTTACGCGGCGTCGCGCCCGCGAAAACCCGACGCTTCAGTTTGACGTGCGATTACCGCCTGCCCCACCACCAACATAAGTACCGCGCTTGCCGTTACCTTCACAGGCAGCCAGCCCAATCAGCAGAAGTGCGGCGATGAAGAAGCGCATAATCATTGATCATTCAAATGGCAGGCGCTGCGCTGGCCGGGTGCGATCTCACGCAGCTTCGGCACCTCCACCCGGCAGCGTTCCATCGCCAGCGGACAACGCGGATGGAAATGGCAGCCCGGGGGCGGATTGAGCGGCGAGGGGATTTCCCCCTTCACAACGGAGAACGCCCGCTTGCGGTTTTCAATCCGCGGCACGGAATCCAGCAAGGACCGCGTATAGGGGTGATTGGGCCGACGAAAGACGGTTTCCGTATCCGCTTCTTCCACCACCCGCCCCAGATACATGATCACCACGCGATCGGACAGATGTTCCACCACGCCAAGATCATGGCTGATGAACAGATAGGTCAGATCCAATTCGCGGCGCAGGCGCATGAACAGGTTTAGGATTTGCGCCTGGATCGAAACATCAAGCGCCGCCACAGCCTCATCGCACACAATGAAATCCGGCTTCACCGCGAGTGCGCGCGCAATGCCGATGCGCTGGCGCTGCCCGCCCGAGAATTGATGCGGATAGCGCCGCTTAAAGCCCGGGTCCAAGCCCGCGCGGCGCATCTGTTCATCCACATAATCATCAAAGGCCGCACCATCCAAAAGCCCATGCACGCGCGGCGCCTCACCCACAATATCCTGCACCCGCATGCGCGGATTGAGCGACGCGTAAGGGTCCTGGAAAATCATCTGGGTGCGGAGCTTCATCTGCCGCGCCTCGGCCCCTGTCAGCGCCTTGATGTCGCTCCCATCGCGCAGAATAGTGCCTTCGGTTGGCGGTAATATGCCGGCGACCATGCGCCCAAGCGTGGATTTGCCGCAGCCGGATTCACCCACCAGCCCCACAACCTCGCCCTTGCGGACGGTCAGGTTCACGCGGTCCACCGCATGCACGATTTCTTCGCGCACCGGCGCGCCCAGACGCTGCGCGATGCGGCCCGCGAAATCCAACTTCTTTTCAAAACGGCGCGTGATGTCGCGCAGTTCAAGCATCGGGGCGTCGTTCATGCGGCCTCCGACGCGTCAAGATGGGGGTGGATGCAGCGCGCTTCCCGCCCGGGCAGAATCTCCGCCATGATGGGCTCCGCAATGCAAGCTTCCGAAGCGCGCGGGCAACGCGCGCGAAAGGCGCAGCCAGGCGGCAGATTGAGCAATGAAGGCGTCATGCCCGGAATTTGCCGCAGCGCCTCACCCCGCTTGTTGCGGCTGGGGACGGAGCCGATCAGCCCATGGGTATAGGGATGCAAAGGCTTATCCAGCACTTCGCTGACCGCACCCTTTTCCACGATGCGCCCCGCATACATCACCGCAATATCATCCGCGAGGCCGGCAACCACCGAAAGATCATGCGTGATCCAGATCATGGAAGTGCCGGTGGTGGCACAAAGCTTCTGCACCTCGGCCAATATCTGCCCCTGAATGGTGACATCCAGGGCGGTGGTCGGTTCATCGGCAACAATCAATTGCGGTTCATGCAATAGTGCAATCGCAATCGCAACACGCTGACGCATGCCGCCCGAAAACTGGTGCGGATAGGCTTTCAGCCTTTCATCCGGCGAAGGAATACCCACCATACCAAGCGTATCGCGCGCCCGCTGGCGCGCTTCCTCGGTCGAGACCTTCTTATGGGCCTTAACGGTTTCGATCATCTGCGTATCAATGCGCAGCACGGGGTTCAGCGTCATCATCGGGTCCTGGAAGATCATGGCGATGCGGTTGCCCCGCAAATCGCGCATTTCTTCTTCGGAAAGCTTCGCCAGATCGCGCCCCTGAAACAGGATGGAACCGCCCGCAATGCGCCCAGGTGGGTCAACCAGGCCGATGATGGAAAAGCCCGTCACGGATTTGCCGGAACCGGATTCACCAACCAGCCCCATCACCTTGCCGCGGCCAACAGAAAAGGAAACGCCATCCACTGCCTTCACCACGCCCGCGCGGGTGAAGAAATGCGTCTGCAGATCGCGAACTTCGAGGGTAGGTGCCGTCATGTGCCTATTTCTTCAATCGCGGGTTCAGCACATCACGCAATTGATCGCCGACCAGATTGATGGAGACAATCGTGATCAGCAGCGCAATGCCGGGATAGAAGGAAATCCAGTATTTGCCGGAAAGCATATATTCATAACCATTGGCGATCAGCAGGCCGAGCGATGGTTCCGTGATCGGCACGCCAAGACCAAGGAAGGAAAGTGTTGCTTCCAGCGCAATGGCGCGCGCCACCTGCATGGTGCCGACCACGATCAAGGGCGGCAGGCAATTGGGCAACAAATGGCGGAACAACACGCGATGTGTTGGCAAAGCCAAGCATTGCGCCGCTTCAATATACTCACGCCGGCGTTCCACCAGCGCCGTGCCACGCACCGTGCGCGCATAATAGGCCCATTCCACCAGCACCAGCGCGATCACCACATTCATGATGCCCTTGCCAAGAAAGGCCAGGATCATCAGCGCGGCCAGAATGGTCGGGAAGGAAAGCTGCAAATCCACCAGGCGCATGATCACGCTATCGGTCCGGCCACCGGCATAGGCCGCGAGCAAGCCAAGCGAAGCGCCAATCAGGCAGGCAATCAACGCGGAACCTGCGCCGACAATGAGTGAAATCCGCAAGCCGTAGATGATGCCAGAAAGCATATCGCGCCCCTGATCATCCGTGCCCAACAAGAAAGTGAAACCGGCACCCCCCACCGTACCGGGCTCCATCCGCCCATCCATGATGTCAAGTTCAGCCAAATCATAAGGGTTCTGCGGCGTGATCCAGGGCGCGAAGATGGCGAGCAAGGCAATGATGATGAACACCACCAGCCCACCCAGCGCCACCTTGCTTTCCGCGAATTCGGACACGAAGCGACGAAAAGGCGTTTCCACCTTATCGGCGATTTTGGCGGGGAGGACAGCGTCGCTCATGTGCCTTTACTCTCCAGCCGGACGCGCGGGTCAAGCATTGAATAGGTCAGATCAACAATCAGGTTGATTGCGATGAACATCAGCACGATCATCATGAGGTAAGCCACGATCACAGGCCGATCGAGCACATTGATCGAATCAATAATCAGCTTGCCCATACCGGGCCAGGCGAAGACGCTTTCCGTCACCACCGAAAAGGCGATGGTGCTGCCTAGTTCCAGCCCCACCACGGTCACGACGGGGATCAGGATATTCTTGAACACATGCACGAAAGTCACGCGCGCAGGCGAAAGCCCCTTGGCGCGCGCGAATTTCACGTAATCCATCAACATGGTTTCGCGCACGCCGGCACGCGTCAGGCGAATGACCAGGCTGATCTTAAACAGCGCGAGATTGATCGCGGGCATCGTCATATGGCGAATGCCATCCCAGGTCAGGAAGGACCATTGCAGGCCAAACAGCGAGCCCGTATCGCCTCGCCCAGTGGATGGCAGCCAGCCGAGATAGACCGCGAATACCATAATCAGCATCAGCCCGACCCAGAAGGTCGGCAGCGAAAAGCCCAAGATGGAACCGGCCATGATCACGCGGCTGAAGCGGCCATCGGGCCTAAGCCCAGCATAAAGCCCAAGCGGCAGGCCAATGATCAGCGCGACAATCGTCGCACCGAAAGCAAGTTCCAGCGTTGCCGGCATGCGCTGCAAAATCAGCTTCAACGCCGGTTCATTATAGACAAACGACCGCCCCAAATCGCCCTGCAAGGCCTTGGTCAGGAACACCGTGTATTGCTGCCAAAGCGGCAGATCGAGCCCCAAAGCCTGCACGGCGCGTTCACGTTCAATCTGGTCCGCATCCGGGCTGATCAGGATTTCCACCGGATCGCCAATGGCATAGACGCCGATAAAGACAATCAGCGACATCGCCAGCACAACAAGCAGTGCCTGCAAGATACGCCGAACGAGGTAGACGGTCATTTGGTCCTATCCGGTTCAGCGCGCCGCCGGGCGCACATCCTGCGCGCGCGTCAGCTCATCATTACGGGCATCATGCGCCAAGTGGCGGCGCATACCCCAGATATTGGTTTGGATATGCAGCGGGATCACGCCCACATCCTCGGCCGCGATGCGCTGCGCTTCAATGACCATTTGCACGCGCTTGGCTTCATCCAGTTCCACCAAGGATTGATCAAGCAGCCCATCCACCCGCGGGTTGGAATAGCGCCCACGATTGGAAGACCCCCAGCCCTTCTCACGCGTCACCGTCGCCAGAATATTGCGCAGCGGATGCGAACCATCTGGGTTGGACCCCCAACCAATAAGATGAGAAGAAAAATCCGCACGACCCGCGCGGCCAATGAAGGTGGTCCAGGGTTGCGCTTCCACCGTGGTACGCACGCCAATACGCGTCCACATCTGGCCGATTGCCTGAATGATACGCGCATCATTCACATAGCGGTCATTCGGGCCATTCAACTGAATGCGGAAACCCTGCGGATAGCCCGCTTCCGCCAGCAAGCGACGCGCGCCATCGGGATCGAAGGGCGGGGGCGTCACGCCGGGCACATGGGTATAGACACCCTCAGGCAGGAATTGCCCCGCCGGCACGGCGGCGCCTTCCATCACGCGGTCCACAATCGCCTTGCGGTCAATCGCAATCGAAAGCGCACGCCGCACCCGCACATCCTGAAGCGGGTTCTTGCCCAGCGGCTTGCCGTCATTATCCGTGATGAAGGGCGAATTCTCATTGGCCGGGCGCAGGTGATCCAACCCCAGGAAGATCAAGCGCAGGCCAACCGTCTCAGAAAGCGCAATCCGGTTATCCTGCCGGAGCTTCGCCAGATCCGATGTCGGTACCTGGTCAATGAATTCCACGTCGCCGGCCAGCAGTGCCGCAGTGCGCGCCGCATCATTGGTGATCATGCGATAGATCACGCGTTGGAAGGCAGCGCGATCACCCCAGTAATTATCGTTGCGTTCGAATTCGATCCGGTCACCGCTCCGGTGCGACACCACGCGATAAGGGCCAGTGCCAATCGCCGCGCGGCCCGCATTGAATTCCTCGGTCGTCGCGTTTTGGTGCGTTTCCTGATCCAGGATGCGGACATTGGTCATATCCAAAGGCATCAGCGGATGCGGCGCCGCGGTGCGGAAGCGGATCGTCAGTGGGTCCACAATCTCAATCGCTTGGATGGGCCGTGAATACGCCGCGAAGGAGGACGGGCTATTTGGCACATTGGGCAGGCGCCGCAGCGTGAAGGCCACATCTTCAGCCGTGAAGGGGTTGCCATTATGAAAGCGCACATTGGGCCGCAGCTTGAATTCCCAGACATTGGGTTCCACCGCGCGCCAGCTCAGCGCCAGGCCGGGCAGGTTGTTCGATTTCGCGTCCGTATTCACCAGCTTGTCGAAGATGGTATCCGCAACCGCGTTATTGGGCGAAAGCTGATGGTAATGCGGATCAAGCGAGGTCACGGGTGCGGCCACCGCCATGGTGACACTTTGCGCCAGCGCGCCTTGCGCCGAAAGACCAATGAGTGCGGTGCCGGCAGCCAACACCAACTTCCGAAGATTAACCTTCATCCCAGCCCCCTGTTGTTTTTGAACCTAACCTCACTTCCTTCTAGCAGCCGGCGCGCGGCACCGCTAGCATCGCCCCTATCCGCAGCAGGAGAATGCCGCCATGCCCCCATCATCATCCCGCACCCCTCGTTTTGCCTTGGCCGCCTTGCTGCTGGCCGGCATGGGCGCTTCGGGCGCATTTGCGCAAAATCTGACCATTGGCATTGGCGGGTCCCCCACCGCGCTTGACCCGCATTTCTACAATGCTTCCCCCAATATCAGCCTGACGCAACACATGTTCGACCGGCTGGTGGAACAGGATGCGGAGGCACGGCTGCAACCCATGCTGGCAGAAAGCTGGCGCCCGCTTTCCGACACCGTTTGGGAATTCAAGCTCCGCCCCGGCGTGAAATGGCATGATGGGCGGGATTTCACCGCCGATGATGTGGCCTTCACCATTGAACGCGTGCCCAATGTCCGCAATAGCCCAGGCACCTTCGCCGGCATGATCCGCGCCATCACCCGCGCTGAAATCATGGACCCGCTCACCATCCGCTTCCACACCGCCGCACCCCATCCGCTACTGCCTACGGAATTGGCATCCGTGCAGATCATCTCCCGCCACGCTGGCGCCGGGGCGGAGACGGAAGATTACAATGCCGGCCGCGCCGCGATTGGCACCGGCCCTTATCGGCTGGCGAATTACCGCCAAGGTGACCGCACCGAATTCACGCGGAACGAGAATTACTGGGCCGGGCAGCAACCCTGGGCGCGGGTTTCCTATCGCTTCATCGCCAATGATGCTTCGCGCACCGCAGCCCTGCTGGCCGGCGATGTTGATGTGATTGACCAGGTGCCGTCATCTGACCTTGAACGCCTGCGGCGCGATCAGCGCATCACGCTTTATGAAATCCAAGGGCTGCGCCTGATCTATTTTTGGTTTGACTATTCCCGCGCGGAAAACCCCGTCATGGTCAGCGACAATGAAGGCAAGCCCTTCACGCGCAACCCCTTCCATGATGTGCGGGTGCGCCGCGCGCTTTCCATGGCGATAGACCGCAACGCTTTGGCGGAACGCGTCATGGAAGGCACCGCCAAGCCCACCGGCCAATGGCTGCCGCCCGGCGCATTTTCCTACAACCCCGATGTACCCGTCCCGCGTTTTGACGCTGACGGCGCACGTCGCCTGCTTGCCGAAGCCGGCTTCCCGCAAGGCTTCCGCCTGACGCTCATGGCGCCCAATGATCGCTACCCGAATGATGCCCGCACCACGCAAGCCGTTGCACAAATGTGGACCCGCGTTGGGCTCCGCACCGAAGTGCAAACCTTTCCCTGGACCACCTATGCCGCGCGGACCGCTCGGCAGGAATTCAACGCCCGCATGGGGGGCTGGGGAAGCGTGACCGGCGAAGCATCCTACATGCTGGTCAATATCTTCGGCACGTTTGACCGTGAAAAACGCCGCGGTGCGGCCAATTCATCACGCTATTCCAACCCTACTCTGGACGCGTTGACCGAACGCGCTGCCGCGACGCTGGATGATGCGGAGCGCGAAAAACTGCTGCGGGAGGCTGTGAAGATGGTCACCATGGATGAACAGGTGATGATCCCGCTATTTCAATTGGTGAATGTCTGGGCAGCGCGGCGCGGCTTTGTCTATACGCCGCGGATGGATGAACGGACCACAGCCATGGCGGTGAAGCCGGCCAACTAAAAGGTCAGAGAGGGCTTTGCCCTCCCTGAAACCCACCCACCAAAGGCCCGAGGCC
>JBBAUC010000128.1:0-9426 GCA_040398485.1 Roseomonas sp.
CTTTGAATCACAACTCGCTCGCCAAAGGAATCCTCTTTATGAGTTTGTGACCTAGGGCGACGCGAGTACACCGCGGACGGCGAGTTGTTCCAGCGCGGTCGCCACCACCTCATGCGGGGAAGCGGAGACCGAGACCGTCACGGCATCGGCTTCCGCGGCCGGGTCTTCCAGGGTGGCGAATTGGCTCGCCATTAGGGATGGCGGCATGAAATGGCCCTGACGGGCTGCTTGGCGCGCGGCGATTACTTCGGGCGCGCCAGCCAAATGCAGGAAAATCAGATCGCCATGCCCGGCGCGTAGCCTTTCCCGATAGGCACGGCGCAACGCCGAACAGGCCACCACGACGGGCTGCCCCGCCGTCCGTGACGCGCCGATATGGGCAGCAATCGCATCCAGCCAAGGCCAGCGATCCTCATCCGTCAGCGGCTGGCCCGCCGCCATTTTTGCGACATTCGCCGCCGGGTGAAAGCCATCCGCATCGGCAAAGGGCCAACCCAGCGCCTCGGCCAGCAGCGCGCCAACGGTGGATTTGCCCGACCCCGAAACACCCATGACGATGATCGCGGCGGGGCGCATGGCTATTTGGGCTCCAGATGCCCGCCAAAGCCATGGCGCATGGCCGAAAGCGCGCGATCACCGAAATTGACCTGATCACGCGACCGGAAGCGGGCATAAAGCGCTGCCGTCAGCACCGGCGTCGCGACCGCCGTTTCCACCGCCTGCTGCACGGTCCAGCGGCCTTCGCCGGAATCCCCGACCTTGCCGGAATATTTCGTAAGATCAGGGTCTTGGGCCAAGGCACTCGCGGTCAGATCGAGTAGCCAGGAGGTGATGACCGAACCGCGCCGCCAGGCTTCGGCAACATCGGCGATATCCACGCTAAGGCGCTGATCTTCCGGTAATTCTGGGCTATCGGCGTGGCGCAGCAGATCAAGCCCTTCGGCCAAAGCCTGCATCATGCCGTATTCAATGCCGTTATGGACCATCTTGACCAGGTGCCCGGCGCCGTGATCCCCGCAATGAATCCAACCTTCTTCGATATTTGCGGGGCGTTCTTCACGCCGTGGTGTCGCTGGAATATCCCCCCTTCCAGGCGCCAAGGCAGTGAAGATTGGCGCAAGCCGCACCACAGGTACGGGTTTGCCGCCGATCATCAGGCAATAGCCGCGCTTCAGCCCCCAAACCCCGCCCGAGGTGCCGATATCAAGGTAATCAATGCCCTTGGTGCCAAGCGCCTTGGCGCGGCGGATATCATCCTTCCAATGCGTATTGCCGCCATCAATCGCGGTATCGCCGGGTGAAAGCAGGCTGCCCAGTTGTTCCAAAGCATCCTCGGTCGGCGCGCCATGGGGCAGCATGACCCAAACGGCGCGCGGTGGGGTTAAGGCTGCGACCAGCCCGGCCAGGTCGGCAACCCCGACGGCGCCCTCGGCGGTAAGTGCCGCCATGGCGCCGGCATCCTTGTCCCAGACCACGGCGCGATGCCCCGCCTGCATCAGCCGCCGCGCGATGTTCCCGCCCATGCGGCCCAAACCGACAATGCCGATTTCCATGGTTTCGTTCCCCTCAGACCAAAGCCGCGCGCACGCGACCAATAAAGCCATCCATCGCCTTGGGATCAGTCCAGCGCAGCACCGCCACAATGCCGGAACTCGGGTCCACCCAGGTTAGATTGCCCCCGGCGCCGGAGGCGAAAAACGCATCCCGCGCGGCAGAGGGGAACCGCTCCCCGCTTGTGTTCAGCCACCAGAGGAAGCCGTAGGAAGGATTGAGCGCACAGGCTTCGGTGGACCAGTCAAACCATTGCGCCGGCAGGATTTCACTGCCCGCCCATCGGCCCCGGTTGAGCGCCAGCAGCCCGATCCGCGCCTGATCCTCGGCATGGATGGCAACGCCGCCGCCCCAATGCGTGCCGCCCGGGACGGATTGCACGCGCTGTCCATTGTCCAAAGTCACCCAGGAAGTACGATAGCCATCCCAGCGCCAATCCCGGCTGCCGCCGATCGGGTTCAGGATGCGTTCGGCGAAAACCTCCGGCAAGGGCCGGCCAAAGCGGCGCAGCAACGCCAGCGAAAGGCGGTTCACGCGGACGTCATTATATTCCCAATGCGTGCCAGGCGGCTGCAATTGGCGCATGCCCTTCTTGCCCTGACCCTCGGCGCCAAGGTCGCGGCCGCGGTCAATCATGTCGGATTTGCCGAATAGAGAGCCTTCCCATTCCGACATGTTCTGCAGCAAATGCCGCCAGGTGATCGGGCCATTCTGCGGGCCTTCAAAGCCGCCATCCTTGACGGTTTCGCCGACGCGCTGGTCGAGGTTTGGGATCAGCCCATCGGCCCAGGCAAGGCCGGTCAACAGCGAGAGGTAGGATTTAGCGACGCTGAAGGTTTGGCTGACTTCGCGCGTATCGCCCCAGCTTGTCACCAAAGCGCCATGGCGCGTGATCAGGCCGCAAGGCGCGCCGCGCGGGCTGAGCGGGCCAAGGACCTCATTATCCGGGGGCGCTTCGAAAAAGCCGCGGCCGATATGCCCGGCAAGGTCATAGGGCCAGGGGGTTTCATGCGCGGCGGCGAAAGCGACGGCGGCTTGCAGCTTTGCGGTATCAAAACCGGTTTGGGCTGGGGTGGCGCTGGGCCAGGCGGCCGGGGCGGGGGCGGGGAAGATGATGTTGGTCATGCCCCGGACCATGCGGCTTTCCGCGCCACTCTCCAAGAGGGTACGTGCTGGACCAGGGCGCGTCAAAGCGGCATGGTGAGGCACCTTTGCAGGAGGAAGCCCCATGGACAGCGCGACTGAAGCCAATGCCGGCACTTTGGATGTGATTTCGGACGCGATCTGCCCCTGGTGCTGGATCGGCAAGCGTAATCTGGATGCGGCGCTAGGGATGCTGGCGGAAGAGGGGCTCACTTTTAAGGTCCGTTTCCGGCCCTTCCAATTGAACCCGGAAATGCCGCCGGAAGGCGTGGATCGGCGAGAATATCGCAGCGCCAAATTCGGCTCGATTGAAAAATCCCAGGAATTGGACCGGCGTGTGGCCGATGCCGGGCGGATCGCCGGGCTTGAATTCCGCCATGATCTGATGGAGCGCACGCCCAATACGTTGGAAGCGCACCGGTTGATCCGGCTGTCCGGCGCGGATGCCCGGCAGCGCGAAGTGGCCGAGGCGATTTTCCAGGCATATTTCCAAGCGGGCCGGGATATTGGCGATACCGCGACACTCGCGGCCCTTGGTGCGGCAGCAGGGATGTCAGCGGAAAGCCTGGCCGCCTTCAGCGCCGGCGAGGCCGGGCGGCATGAGGTGCTGGCCGAGGATGAGGGCTATCGCCAGGCTGGGATTTCTGGCGTGCCATCCTTTGTGCTGGATCGGCATTTGCTGTTCTCGGGCGCCATGCCGCCGGAGAATATTGCCGATGGGCTGCGTCGGGCGGTCGCGATTTTGCGCGAACGCGCGAAGGAAGCCGCGCAGGCGTAAGGGGTCAGCCCCCGCTCAGCCAAAGCGCCATTTCCGCCGCGCCCCAGGCGAGCGCCAGCAAAAGCGTGAAATCACGCATGGCGCTGCGCGCCTTATCTAAGCCTGCGCGGCGCGTCTGAAAACGCACCCGCACCGGGCGTTGCGGGATGATCAGGGAGGGGTCTTGGTAAAGGGTGCTGCTCATGGGGAGCATAAGAACAAAACAAGAACAGTTTGACAAGCGAAAAATCGCATTGGGACGGAAAAATTTTAACCCATTGTTTTTATGAGGCTTATGACGCCTCGGCATCCAAATGGGGAAAGCCTTTGCCGAGCGCTGCTTTGCGCTTGTAGGGAAGGCTGCGCCAAAAAATCACCTTCAAGCGCTGTTTCGGCGCGGCGCGTCTCATGAAATCGCGTTATAAATGGCCTTGGTTCGACACCCGAAACGCTGCCGCAAGGAAGGATAGAACCGTGTCACTTCCCCCCGATTCGCCCTTGCGGCGCCGCCTATTGGTGCTCCGGCTTGCAACCACCGGGTGTGTCGCCCCCGTCGGGGCAGCCTTGGCGCAGGGGCGCAAATCTCCTGAACCCGCCCAACCCGAGCTACCGGGCAAAAACCAGCCGCGCCTCGAACAGCGCCGCAGTGGTGAAACCGATGCCGACCCTAATGATGAACCGGGCAATGGGCGCGGTGTGGCGGGTGGCGGCCGTTCCCTGGAAGCCACCGATGCAGACCCAACTGATGAGGCGGGCAGGGGCCGTGGTGGCAATGGCGTGACCGACGCTGATCCAGGCGATCCGGTGGGGCAGGGGCGCGGGGCGCCGGCGCCGCAGCTCAGAACTGGGCTTCCTGCGAAAAGGGCGTAACGCTCAACCAGTCTTCAGATTTTGATCTCTTGCAGGGATTCTTCCAATTGGGCGAAGCTCGGCATTAAATCCGTCGGCACCATCTTGCGTCCGGTTTCCACCGCAACCTGAGGCGCATTGCCGTGCAAATGTGCCACCAGCACCGCGCGGATCACCTCATGGTATTTCGCCTCTTCCTCGATCACGGCTTTGAGGCGCGCGGCGAAGGGACCGACCAGCCCGTAGGCAAGCAAAACACCCAGGAAGGTACCCACCAGCGCGCTACCGATCATCTTGCCAAGGATAGCGGGTGGCTGGTCAATCGAAGCCATGGTCTTGATCACGCCCATGACGGCGGCAACGATCCCAAGGGCGGGTAGGGCATCGGCCACGCTTTGCAGCGCATGGGCGCTGTGCAATTCCTCTTCCTTCATTTTCTTCAATTCGCGCGCCATCACATCTTCAATCTGATGCGGGTCATCGGCATTCATGCCGACCATGCGAAGGTAATCGCAAATGATCGCAACAGTGTGATGATCCTTCAGGATATTCGGGAATTTTTGGAAGGCAGCGCTTTCCTCGGGCTTTTCGATATGCGGTTCGATCGCCATCGGCCCCTTGGTCTGCGCAAGGCGCACCAGCCAGAAAAGCAAGCTGAGTAATTCCATGTAATCCTGGCGCTTGTATTTGCCGCCCTTCAGGATTTTACCGAAGCTGCCAAGGATGTGTTTCACTTCGGACAAGCTGTTCGCCATCAGAAGGGAGCCGAAGGCAGCGCCCCCAATAATGGCGAATTCGAAGGGCAAGGCCAATAGGATGATTTCCATCTTGCCGCCGGCAAGAATGTAGCCACCAAAGACGCAGACCAGCAGAAAGATAAAGCCAGCAATCGAGATCATGGGCGTGGTGTCCCCGGCGCCTGACTGATCAGCGTGATGGAAACACGGCGATTGGCGGCGGCGGTTGGTTGTTCCGGTATCAACAGGTCACGTTCCGCGTGACCTGCAAGGCTTTTTATTCGGTTATCTGCAATTCCAGCATCAACAAGCAGGCGGCGCGTTACATTGGCGCGTTCGGTTGAAAGATCCCAATTGCTGCGCTCGCCACCGCCACGGAAGGGTGTAGAATCGGTATGTCCGGCGATGCTGATGGCATTGGGCAGGCGCTGGATCACTTGCGCCACGCGCTGCAGCAGGGCGCGTGCGCGGTCATTGGGGGCCGCACCGCCAAGGGCGAACATGGGCTGGCGATCCGCATCCACCAATTGAATGCGCATCCCTTCCGGCGTTTGTTCAATCAGCAATTGGCGGCCGAGATCTGCAAGGGCAGGGTCAGAACGCACGGCCTCGCGAATTTGTTCCGCCGCGGCCTCAAAGGCTTCACGTTCACGCTTGGCGAGTTCCTGGCGCAATTCCGTCTCACCGACATTCTCCGGCCGCTGTTCCAGGGAAGGTTCGGCTGCCGGGCCACCGCGTGGCTGCTCCGGCCCTACCAGCGCGCCGGGGGGCGTGCGCAACACAAGCCGCGCATTCTCAGCATCTTCCTGGCCCCGCGGGCCTTCGCGCCGTGGCACGGGTTCGGCGGGGGTTTGGCTGTCATCCTCATCTATATCCATCACCACAGGGCGCTTGCCAGGCTGCACTTCAATTGTGCCTGTCGTAGACACCATGGCAGCATCGTCATTGGGTGTCTGGCCACCAAAGGGCCGACCAGAGCCGGAATCAGCGCGGGAGAGCACATTGGTCGGGTTGAAGTAATCGGCGATGCCGCGGCGCTGTTCTTCGGTGGTGGCGTTGATCAGCCACATCAGCAGGAAGAAGGCCATCATTGCCGTCACGAAATCGGCATAGGCAACCTTCCAGGCCCCGCCATGATGCGCGTGCCCGCCCCCTTCATCCCTGCGCACGATGATCAGATCACCGCCGCTTTGCGAGCCTCTTCCCTTGCGCGCCATGACAGACCGTATAGCCCCTAAAGCCTAAAATCAGCTAATGATAGCGTCATTCTACCGGCGATGCGCCAGTGTGACGGAAGGTACGCGGTGTGGTTTCGAGACTTGATCCATGAATTCCCCCATTCACGCCGCCCAAGACCCGGCCCAGGTTGAACCGTACCTCATCAAGCGGCCAGAACGTCAGACCATCCCCCTGGTCTTCGCGTCCCCGCATTCGGGTCAGCAATATCCGGACCAACTTTTTTTGGATACCCGTATGGATTCGCTCGCGCTGCGCCGGAGCGAGGATTCCTTCGTGGATGAGCTCTTTGCCGCCGCCCCCGCCCATGGCGCGCCACTGATCGCCGCCAGCTTCCCGAGGGTGTGGTGTGATGTGAACCGGGAAGCCTGGGAATTGGACCCGGCCATGTTCGCAGACCCCCTGCCGCCCTGGGTCAATAGCTCCAGCCCCCGGGTGGGAGCGGGGCTTGGCACGCTGGCCCGGATTGTCACAGGGGGGGAGCAAATCTACCGCCGCAAACTCAGCTTTGCCGAGGCCGAGGCGCGCATCCGCGCCTGTTGGGAGCCCTATCACAGCGCGCTGGCCGGGCTGATCGCGGAAACCAGGGCAAGGTTCGGCTATTGCCTGCTGATTGATTGCCATTCCATGCCGGCCCACCCTGCGCATCTGGCGAACCCACCACATTTTGTGTTGGGCGACGCGCATGCCACAGCATGTACGCCCCGCGCGACCCGCCTGGTGGAGGAAGCGCTGCTCGGCCTTGGCTATAAGGTGCGGCGCAATGACCCCTATGCCGGTGGCTTTGTCACCCGCCATTATGGCCGCCCGCGGGAAGCAACCCATGCGCTGCAAATCGAAGTGGCGCGGAACCTTTATATGGATGAGGCGCGGATCGAACGCCTGCCGGGTTTTGGCCCTTTGCGGCGGGACATGACCAGCCTGATCGAGAGCCTGGCGCGCGTGGAATGGGATTTCCTGACCCCGGATCGCTGAGGTCAAAAAAAGGGCGGTGCCCGAAGACACCGCCAAGTTAAGGGAGGAAACGTCCAAGAATGTACAGCGGAAACCGCCGTACGGGGCGGATATAGGTGCCAGTCTCCCGCATTGCAAGATATTTTTTTGCAGTGCAGCAAAACGGTCATTTGCAGTATCAACCAGTGGTTTTTGAATGTTTTCTGTTTTGGAAAGGTGAATCTGGCACACGGCTTGCGCTACCCGCACCATGCTGTCGGCCCGATCATTCTTCCCGCGCTTTTCCCATAAGCTTGCCCTTGCGGTCTATGCGCTGCTTGGCATGGCCCTATGGCCAACCGCGGCATCAGCGCAGTCGATGCCAGCCAGGGGCTTCAATGAAGGCCATTTATGCCGCGCTGCCATTACTGAGGCCGAGCGCAGCGCCAATGTTCCGCGCGGCTTGTTGCAGGCCATTGGCCGGGTTGAATCCGGCCGTCGAGACCCCGAAACTGGCCAATTCGCCCCCTGGCCCTGGACCACAAATGCGGAGGGGGAGGGCAAATATTTCCCAACGCGAGAGGCAGCCATTGCCCATGTCCGGCAATTGCAGGCCCGTGGGGTGCGCATCATTGATGTCGGCTGCATGCAGGTGAACCTGCATCACCACCCCAATGCCTTTGCGTCGCTTGAGCAGGCTTTTGACCCGCTGATCAATGCCCGCTACGCGGCGCGCTTCCTGTCCGAGCTTAATGGCGGGCGGGCGGATTGGCGCCAGGCGGCGGGGCATTACCATTCGCAAACACCCGAAAGGGCCGGGCCGTACCGGGAAAAGGTGCTGGCCGCCTGGGAACGGGAAGCGCGCAATGCCGGGGATAGTTCGGCTGAAGCCATGGCGCTGGCGCGGCTGCGTGCGGGCTGGGGTAGTGTCGCATTGGCCAGCGCTGGCGGCCTTTCGCTTGGTAATCGGGCCGATCGGGCGCAGGTTATCCCACTCCCCAGTGGCGGAGGTGGGTCGTCGGGGCGTGGGCTTGATGCCTATCGCTCGGCGCCCATTCAAGCCATTAGCCGGCCCGTCGTTTTGGCTCAGGCCGGACCAGGGCGGATGCTTCGTTAGGCTTGCCGCAGGGTGACGATCAGCGGTGTGTGGTCCGAAGGCTGAGCCTCGGCGCGCGGGGCGGTATCAACCTCACAGGCTTCCAGGCGCTCGGCCAATTCGGGGCTGAGAAGCGCGTGGTCAATGCGAAGGCCGCGATTGGCTTCAAAGGCTGGGCCGTAATCCCAATAAGTGTAAAGTGTCTCAGTGGGATGCAGCGCACGCAGCGCATCCGTCATGCCAAGATGCACCAGCGCGCGAAACCGCGCTCGGCTTTCGGGATGGACCAGCGCATCGGTGGCCGGCAGGGCGCCGGGGGCAAGGTCGGCCTCAGTCGGGCAGACATTATAGTCACCCAGCACCGCGAAAGGCAGGAAGGCGTCAAGGCGGGCCTGCACCACGCCGCGCAGCCGGTCCATCCAGGCGAGCTTATAGGCAAAGCCGGCATCGCCGCCGGAATTGCCATTGGGCAGATAGATCCCCGCCGCGCGCAGCCCCGCCGCCGCCACTTCAATATAGCGGGCCTGGGTGTCTTCGGCGTCGCCGGGTAGTGCCTCGGCCAGGACTTCGAAGGGGATGCGAGAGAGGACCGCGACACCATTCCGCCCGCCCGTCTGACCCACCGCATGGGTCTTGTAGCCAAGGCCCGAGAATTCCATCGCCGGGACCTGTTCCGCCGTGCAGCGGGTTTCCTGCAAAAACACCAGATCAGGCTGCTGGCGTTCCAGAAACCGCGCGACATGCGCCGCGCGCGCGCGGATGGAATTGACGTTGAAGGTGCAAAGACGAAGCAGGGGGATCAGCCGATCGCGAAGGAAGAACCGCAGCCGCAGCCGGAACTCGCCTGCGGGTTGTTGATCGCGAAATGCGCGCCGATCAGCGCTTCCGCCCAGTCAAGCTCGGCCCCGGCCAGCAGATCGAGCGAAACGGGGTCAATGAAAACCAGGCCCTTGCCTTCACCGATCACGAGATCATCGGGGGCGGGTGCATCTTCCAGGCCGAATTTGTACTGAAAGCCCGAACAGCCACCCGCTTCCACGGCAAGCCTAAGCCCCGCATCCGGCCGGCCTTCACGCGCGGCGATATCGGCCACCTGCGCGGCGGCGCGGGCGGTTACGCGAAAC
>JBBAUC010000129.1:0-9206 GCA_040398485.1 Roseomonas sp.
GAAGGACTTCCCGAATGTGGGTGAGCGCGAGGCCTGGGTTCACAAACTGGCCAACCTGCTTCTGCTGACCCGGAAAAAGAATGCGCAGGCTAATAACGCTGATTTCCTCGTAAAGAAGGAGAGGTATTTTAGCCCGAAGGGCGGGACGAGCAATTTCGCCCTGACCAATCAGGTGCTCGCGGAGCGCGTGTGGACGCTCGACGTCTTACAAAGACGCCAGGATACATTGATTGCGAAGATAGCCCAGGTTTGGAATTTGTGAGGCGGAGCGAGTGGGACACGAAACCTCGGGGTTCAGCCTCATTTTTCCGCCCCCAGTTCCATTCCCCGGGGCATCTATTTCACCAACTCATGCTGCGGCGCAGCATAGCAAAAACCAATCAGATCAACGCGTTAAACCTTGGTGGAAAAATCGGCCCACCCTCAAGCTTTGGAGAGAATCCCCCGATTCGGAGAGAAAAAGCCCGACTATTCCACCCCTGCACCATCAAGGTTTCTGGCGAAAAGACCGCAAATACTCGGGAATTTCCAAGCCCACCCAGGGCTGAGAGCATGTTTGCGTAAGGGGAAGTGGCGTCCCGTACGGGATTCGAACCCGTGCTGCCAACGTGAAAGGCTGGTGTCCTAGGCCTCTAGACGAACGGGACAAGGCCGGAAGACGCGCTCATTAGCTCCTGTTGCCCGCCGCGCCTAGCCCCCCTCCCCAAATTATCGTCCCATCTTGCCAGAAAGTGCCCTTCCGGCTTGTGTGACTTCTCCAACACTCTGGCGTCCATCATGTCTGAAGCTTCCTGCCGGCTCTATCTCATCACCCCTAAGCGGCTTGACCCTCTGGCCTTTCGTGATCCATTGGCCGCAGCCTTGGATGCTGGCGATGTCGCGTGCCTGCAATTGCGTCTCAAGGACGCGACTGAAGATGACATCGCACGCGCCACGGAAGCACTCATGCCCGTTGCGGCGGCTCGGGATGTTGCTTTTATTCTGAATGACAATGCGGATCTTGCGGTCAAGCTTGGCTGTGATGGCGCGCATCTCGGCCAGGGCGATGGGAACCATGCGCAAGCACGGCGGCTGCTCGAAGGGCGTATTCTTGGCATTACCTGCCATGCCTCTCGACATCTTGCGATGGAAGCGGGTGACCTTGGCGCCGATTATGTGGCTTTCGGCGCCTTTTTTCCAACCGAGACCAAGGAAACCGTCCACCAAGCCTCGCCAGAAATTCTGGCTTGGTGGCACGAGATGTTCGAAATCCCATCCGTTGCCATTGGTGGCATCAATGCGGCCAATTGTGCGCCCTTGGTGCAAGCGGGCGCGGATTTCCTGGCCGTGATTGGTACGGTGTGGAACCATCCGCAAGGACCCGCTGAGGGCGTGCGTGCGATGAATGCTGCTATTGCCGAGGCTTCAACAGGCGATTGAAAAGCGCCTCTGGACATCGGCTGGTTGGGCTTGGAGGCAGGCTTTCAGCAGCAACAGCGTCTGAGCGCGCCATTTCGGCGGGTGTTTAGCAGCAGCCGCGGGTCGGCATGATGGATACGCCGCGGTGGCAGCATCCACCAGCAATCCGTCGCGCTGATGGCGCGCGGCGTCGCACCGCACACGATCACGCTGCGCGACAGCCGCAGTAAGTGCTGAACGGTGCAGCAGGGCGAATGCCGCCCTAGCGGTGCATGCTCCGCTAGGGGCAGAGGTATACTGCACCCCACCCACCATAGGCGCGCACTGATCAAGACTATGGATTTCCGCATCTGAAAACTAAACTTGTTCAGCGCAACCCAGGCAGGCTGCCCGGGATACCCCTTCATTCAGATGATCTGGAATTCTGCATGCGTGATGGTGCCAACTACGGAAGTAAGCGTCGCTAACTGCACCACCGCCACCCCGCCATCGCGCTCCTTCCAGCCATCTCTCAAGTAGATTTCCTGGAGGAATCTCAAATCGTGAATAGCGCGAAGATATCAGCCAACGTCACATTCCCCGCCAGGATCACATCGTCACCCGCGCCGCCGATAAAGATGTTGGACAGCCCACTGCCGATCAGCATGTCATTCCCCGCACCACCTATCAGGGTGATGCCGGAAATGTCACTGGCAATGTGTAGTGCCTCCACATGATCAGGCATTGTCATGCTGACCGAGGTCATAATGGTATCTGCACCTCCGCCAGCGGTTTCAATGACCAAATCTCCAGCATCCAAGACAAAGAAAAGATCATCTCCAGCACCGCCGCCCATGGTATCCGCGCCAGCGCCGCCGACGAGGGTGTCATCGCCAGCATCGCCGAAAATCGAATCATTGCCCGAAAGCGCATCGATGCTGTCATTACCGGCGGTCGCTGTCAGATTATCATCGCCATTGGTGGGACCTGATGGCGCTAGGGCAACAAGCGCTTCCGCCACAAGCGCTGTGGCCGCGCCATTGGTGAAGGTGACAAAGCCGCCGGATATGGTACCTTGCACCCAACCCGCATCATCGAATTCAAGTGATGCACCCGCACCACCGGTCACGTGCAGCGTATTGCTGGTATCGGATAGGCTCAGTACCTCGAGAGCGGTAATGCGCAACGTATTTCCACCCGCACCCAGGTCTATCGCTTCAACTCCCAGCAGTTTGTTATCGCCAGTATTGGCCAGGTCAAGCACAAAGCCTGCTACCGCAAGCGCCAGTGTGTCTGTGCCATCGCCGCCATCGGCGTGGAGGAAATCCAGCTGGCTTAATTCTAAGCGATCATCACCGGCGCCGCCATCCAACGTGTCCTGGCCCGTCCCGCCGGAGAGCGTATCCGCGCCACTGCCGCCGGCCAGCAGATTGGCATTCCCATCGCCAAGCAGGCTGTCATCGCCCGCACCGACGATCACATTCTCAATGCCGGCCAGCGTATCGTTACCCGCCGCACCGAATGATGTGCCAAGCGCCAGATCAACCGTCACGCCCTGGGACGCTGCGGTCAGGTAGGCATAGCTCGCCCAATCGCTGCCTTCGCCGCCGTCGATAACGTCATTGCCATGGCCGCCAACTAGAATATTTTCATTGGCATTACCGCGCAGGCTATCGGCGCTAAGCCCGCCCCATACATTTTCAATGTTATCCAAAGTATCAGCGCCATGCGCGCCGCTGGCTCTGCCAGTGACAAGATCAACCGTTACACCAGAGGTGGCTTCCGCGTAGAATGCCCAATCTTTGCCTGAACTGCCATCCAGCAGATCATTGCCAGCTGCACCTTCCAGCGTATCGTCGCCGTCGCTGCCGATGAGATGGTTCGCTGATATATCGCCCAGCAGGCAGTCCGCACCCTCACCGCCCAGCACATTCTCAAAATCAGTCAACGTATCGTTACCGCCCGCACCAATCGCTATCCCATCGGCAATCGATACTGTGACTGAACCGGTCATCTCGACGTAGGAAACTAGATCAGTACCACCATCACCATTCAGGCTGTCGTCACCGGAACCACCATCTAGTGTGTCATTACCAAGGCTACCGCCAAGAGTATCATTGCCCGCAGCAGCGCAAATCATGTTTTCAAAAGCATTACCCAAAAGGCTATCGGCCCCATCCCCGGTAAGGATATTCTCAATTCCTGATAGGGTATCGATTCCCGCTGCATCATCAGCAAGTAGCATTGTTAGGTTGACGATAACGCCGGCACCAAGGGGCGAGACTTCAGAATAAATTACCCAATCGCTGCCTGCGCCACCAGACAAGCTATCATTACCATAACCGCCATCAAGCGTATCCGCACCATCAGCACCGCTGATTGTATCTCCGCCATCACCTCCAACCAACTCATTGTTGTTAGCGTTACCCAAGAGAAAGTTATTGCCACTACCACCAAAACCTCGGGTCGCCTCGCTTGACGGCGCCAGAACCAATGTCTCGATTTCTGGTGGCAGGTAGAAATCAATTGCTGAGATAATAGTATCTAACCCTTCAGCAAAATTTTCGAGTACCAAATCATCTGGCCCAACGCCGATATAGAGATCATTGCCGGTGCCACCTTCCAAGATGTTCGCACCTGTTCCACCGTTAAGAGTATCACTTCCTGCGCCGGATTGAAGAATGTCATCTCCAGCACCACCGAAAAGCCTATCATTTCCCACCCCAGAAATAAGATAACTCCCGTCGGCGCTCCCAAGCAGGGTCATGCTGTCGGTAGCAGAACGACCGTCTACAGCCTCAAAGCCTGCGGACCAGGACCCTCCTAAGATTTGGTTTTCCGTCAAGCCAAGGTCAACAAAGAGACCCGCAGATACGATGAGCCAATCAAAACCATCGCCACCATCCAAACTATTCAAATCATCCGCCCAAACTATCCGATCATTACCGCTCCCGCCGTCGATGCTGTCTGTTCCACCACCGCCCGCAAGCATGTCATCGCCATCGCTGCCAATTAAAGTATCGTTACCAGCTTCACCTGCGAGCGTATCATGACCGCTGCCTCCATAAAGGAAATCGCCGCCACTGCCCCCGAAAAGGAGGTCAAGGCCTCGCCCCCCAAACAATGAGTCGTTGCCCTCTTCACCTTCAAGACGATTTAGCGCCGCGATATCGTCTTCATCCCCAAGCGCCATCCCCTCAGCGTAGAGCGCATCATGCCCGGTACCTCCAAGCAGCCAATCATTTCCTGCCCCACCCCATAAAAGATCATCACCGGCATAGCCTGCCAATGAATCATTACCATCACCACCCAAAAGCCGATCGGTCGCCGCCTGGCCCAACAGCGCATCCGCACCACCAAGGCCAAAAACCCATGACCCTTCTGAAAGAGCAGTCAACACATCGTCGCGCGCATCGCCTGCCAAGCCGCCAAAACTTCCTGGCGCCGCATAACGATAGAGATTTGTCGCCTGAAGGAGAGGCATTTGGACTCGGATAAGAATATCTTCGACACCAAGCAAACCATTCTGATCGAGATCAATGGCGCACCAGACGCCGGATGAAGCTTCAGATGGCGCAGCGGCGATCAACCAAGCCTGCACGAAGCCCGACCCAATACCATTGTCAGGGAGAACCAAGCCCAGCTCTGGTCCATTTGGCGCGGCCATGACTCCGCTCCAAACAATAGGCGCTGGCCCCGAAACGCTATTCACCATCCCTCCTGCCAACCCAAAGGAGAGAGTATCCTGCTCCTCAAAGGAGAAATCGGCGATAGTATCAGTTGAAAGTAGATTACTGACGCTTTGGGGGGATGTCGAAAGATCTATCAGAAAGATATCCGCCCCCGCGCCGCCCTTAAGGAAGTCGCCCGAGACACCACCAATCAAAAGATCATTACCATCGTTACCTTCCAGAGAATCCTTACCCCAGGCACCCAACAATATGTCATCGCCTGTGCCTCCGGACAAAAAATTACGATTATTGTTAGTGTCCCCAGCCCCTTCTGCTTGATTATCGGCATAAAGAACGTCATGGCCAACGGACCCGTGCAAGGTATCGTCGCCGCTGTCGCCGTAAAGCCAATCAGCCAGATCGCCGCCGTCCAGCAGGTCATTCCCATCACCGCCAAAGAGAAGATCGACACCTCCGAATGCCAATAAGGTATCGTGCCCCGCCAGACCGATTAAGGTATCATCAGTAACGCCCGAATTGCTGATAAAGTCATTGGCGTTTGTGCCAATCAGAGGCTCCCAAGTTGATGCGAGAAGGTTGAATTCATGGGGAGCAAAATTGGTATAATTTTCCCAGAATGCCGAATTTACTTCGCCGACAAGAAGAATTCCGTCTGGCCAAATGGACGCCTCCGAATTCCGAGACTTTGCTCCAAGAAACTTGGTATAGGTATGGCCAGAAAGCATTTTTGCTCCTCGCCATCAAAGTCGCATATCTAAGTTAATATTCTGAGAATGACGTGCCCCCATGAAATGGCACTGGTTTCTGGTGGAGATTGCTTCTCAACGGAACAGACGAATCAAAGGCGGCAGGTTCAGCGAGATGGTTATTCCGCCCCGTGATCCAGCACCATGCGTACCTCAACTGCACGGACCTCAGCAGCGCATTTGTTCTTTGCGCTACTCATCATGGCGTCAACCCATTTGGACGTTGGAGCCAATGGCTTGGCCAGGGCGGCTGGCAAAGGGGCGACGCCAGTGCGGCCAATTGGCGACTGGAGCAGTGGTGGTGACCAGGATGCGAAATCATCTTACCGTCAAAGGGCGCGGTATCGCAGCCCGGCAAACCGCGCCCCTAAGCGGCGGGCTTGGCATGAGCCTGCCTTCTTGACGACCGGCATCATTACCGCCTCTGAGCTCTGACATGGGCCTATGCCTAGATTTCCCAACCACGGCCCTTACGGTTGCGTCGCGTATGCGGTCGCATTGGAGGCTGATCCACGGCGAATGCTCAGATGCGTCCGTTTGATGCATGCCTGCTGCGCTTTTGCCTCGCCTAAATGCTCTGGGCGCTGATGATGCGCGCATTGCCGACAATAGCGCGCATGCGGTCATTGCTGGTCGCACCCGCTTCCACCGCGGCAATGGCGCGGGCTTCGGCGGCGCGCACGGCGGCGAGTTTTTCCAGCACCGCTTCTGCCTGATCCTGTGGGATCACCACAACGCCATCGGCATCGCCGACAATGATATCGCCCGGGCGCACATGCTGCCCGCCAAGTGTCACCGGCGCGCCCACTACCGCCGGGCCATTGGCCGCGGGTGATGCCGGCATGATGCCAGCGGCGAACAGCGGCAGGCGGGAAGCCACAATACCTGCGCGGTCGCGCGCCAGGCCATCGGTCACGAAAGCTGCCACACCCTTATTCTTCATCATGCCCGCAACCAGATCGCCAATCACGGCCGTCGCGGTATAGGCATCATTCGCGACCACAATCACATCGCCCGCTTCGGCTTCCAAAAGCGCGCCATAGACGCCGACCACATCAGCAGGATAGGCGAGCGCGGTCAGCGCCGGGCCGACAAACACCGCATTGTCGGGGTCCATCGGTTTGATGCGATAATCAAGGGCACCCCGCCCCTCCATGGCATCCGCCAAATGCGATGTCTGCGCGCCACGAAAGGCCTCAATCAGCGTGCGGTCAGGGCGGCGATGGCCGCGATGAATGGTGAGCAGCGGGGGGTTGTCGAGCATGGGGCGTCTCCTTTTGGTTTCCCGCCATGCTTGCCTTTCCCCAAGCGCCAGTAAAGGGTTATGCCCGCTCCACCAACGCCAAAGCATGCTCCGCAATCATCGCTTCCTCATCCGTTTGGCGGATCAGCACGCGCACGGGATCGCCCGCGCGGCCAATCTCAGGGCGGTTGGCGGCATTGGCTTCAGGGTCCAAATTGATGCCGAGAAAGCCGAGCCCCGCGCGTTACCATTACCGCAGCCGGGCGCCTTGCGCCGGATCATGCCGGCACCACGCCTTCAACAGGGGGCGAAGCGGATGCGGTCTATCCGCGCATCAAGCCGTGTATTGGTGTCATCCACATCGGTGCCGACCATGATTTCAAGCACCGGCGGCACCGCCGTTCCTTTGAAGGCACTGCGCCAATCCCGGCTGAGGTTCACTTTTTCGTCGAACCATTGCTGACGCGGGGCATTGGCCGCGCGCAATACATAAACCTTGCCGAGCCCGGCCACATAGGGGTTGGTGAAGGGGCGCGGTTCCTGCCCTGTGCCGCCCCAGGTGTAGGAAACCATGCTGCGCGGCAGGCGATGACCCCCGGCCATGGCCTGCGCGAGGGTGTGTTGCGCCTTTTGGAAGAAACTCGCATCCGGCGGCCAGCCGTCAAATCCAACCGTGAGGGCGATGGCACGATCGTCGCCCCCCTTGCGGTCCAAGGGCGTGGGCGGCGGCCCCTGATCCACCCGCCAGCGCCAAAACAGGCAGGCATCAGCCGTGGTGACAGAACGCCAGACGAAGCTTGCTTGCCCCATTCCGGTAATGCGGAGCCCCCCGTCAGTTAGGGCTTCAAATGTCGCGGGATTGATGCCGCGCCAGCCGCCCTTCTGCCAGCCGGCGGCGCGCAGAGGGTCTGGTGTGGGCAGACGCTCGGCCGGTGCGCCCAAAAGCGGCGCCAGCAGCAGAACCAAAAGGGCACGGGCAAGGGGCGGCATCGTCAGCATATGGGGCCGGCCCAGCCACTGGTAAATCCCGCCTCTTGTTTTGCGCTACGCTTCCAGCACTGCCCTTGCCCGCGTCACCACGCGATCCGTGAAGGCGCCCGCGCTGCCCAGGTAACTGCTGGGGTCGGTCATGGCTGCGACCGCCGCTGTATCCAACCGCGCCGCAATCGCCGGGATGCGTGACAAAGCGGCAGCGAGTGTGATGCCCTCAGCCCGCACCGCATCACAGGCGTCATTTACCTTATGATGCGCCTCTCCGCGGCCCAGAATGGGGGCGAGCCGCATCATCACCGCCTCACCCATAATCATGCCATGCGTCGCTTCCAGATTGGCCTGCATGCGGGCTGCATCCACTTGCAGCCCCTCGGCCAGGAAGCGCGCCTGCGCCACTGCGCCATGGGTCAGCAGAAAAGCTTGCGGCAGTGCAAGTGCTTCCGCCTGCCAGGGGCCGGTGCCGCGTTCCAGATCATGCGCCATGGCGGAGAGCATTTGCGGCACCAGCGCATGCACGCCGCGCGCCTGCGCCAGAATATACTCACACGCGATCGGGTTGCGCTTTTGCGGCATGGTGGAAGACCCGCCGCGCTTCGGTACATGCGGTTCCGCCACTTCGGCCAATTCCGTTTGCATCAGCAGCATCACATCCGTGCCGATTTTGGAAAGACTGCCGCACAGCACGCCAAGCCAGCAGGCCACTTCCGCAACCCCATCGCGCGCCACATGCCAGGGGATATCGGCTTCGATCAGATCTAGCTCTCGCGCCAAGGCACCCGCCACCGGCAGGCCCTGATCGCCCAATGAGGCCAGCGTGCCGGACGCGCCGCCAAAACCAAGGCGCAGCACGCGCGGGCGAAGCTGTTCCAGCCGTTCCAAAGCAGTAATCAGCGGATTGACCCAGACCGCGACCTTATAGCCGAAGGTGACGGGCAGCGCGTGTTGCAGATGCGTCCGCCCCGCCATTACCGTGGCGCGATGCTGCGCGGCCATTGCCGCGAAGCCCGTAATGGTTGCGCGCAAATCAGCTTCTATCAGCGCCAAGCCATCACGGATTTGCAGCACCAGCGCGCTATCCATGATGTCTTGCGTAGTGGCGCCCCAATGGGTCCAGCGCCCGGCATCTTCGCCCGCCAGTTTGGAGAGTTGATTGAC
>JBBAUC010000130.1:0-5798 GCA_040398485.1 Roseomonas sp.
GCAAACGCCACGTCGCTGTGTCAATCACGTTCAGGAAGTTACCGAGCCCATTCACTGCCACAAGCCGACTGCCGTCCGGGCTCCAAGCCATGGTTGAAACAGACCAGGAAAACCCATCGCCCTGACCGCGCAAATCAACGCTGGCAACTTGCCTAAGCCTCACGCCGCCAGCCTCAGTCATGCCGCGGCCACCCGCCAACAAATTGCCAAGCCAGGAAGCGCCCGCCGGGCGAACCGCGCCCGTACCTGCCAGCGCCCCCATGCCAGCCAAACCAAATGCACGTCGGGTCAGGCTTTCCAAATCGCAAACTCCTGCAAGGCCCTGCCCCGATAGCGTGGCATTATTTCAGGCCCACGCGCCAGGGTTTTCCGAAACCTGCGCGGCTCCCACCAACGCTATGCCTTTAAGCCAGCCGCCAATCCTCAGGCGACGGCATCAATCGCCTGCGCCAGCCTGACATCACGCGCGGAAAGCCCGCTTGCGTCATGGGTGGAGAGCGTAATCTCCACCCGGTTCCAGACATTGAACCATTCCGGGTGATGGTCCTGTGCTTCGGCCAGTAACGCCACGCGCGCCATAAAACCCCAGGCTTCAGAAAAATCCTTGAAGCGGAAGGCGCGGGTGATGGCATCGCGGCCTTCCACCAGCTTCCATTCCGGCAAAGTGGCCGGAAGCCCATCCCGTTCCGCAGCGCTGAGTTTTTCGACCATGGCCTTCCCCTTCAGATCATCGCCATGCCGCCATTGACATGCAAAGTCTGGCCGGTGACCCAGCCGGCCTCATTGCTCGCCAGATAGACCACGGCGGCGGCGATATCCTCGGGCGATCCCATGCGTTGGGTCGGGATGCGCGTCAGCAGCGCGGTTTTTTGCGCCTCATTCAGCGCATCCGTCATGGCAGTCTTCACGAAGCCGGGGGCCACCACATTCACGGTCACGCCGCGCGTCGCCACTTCCTGCGCGAGCGATTTCGACATGCCAATCAAGCCCGCCTTGGCGGCGGCGTAATTCGCCTGGCCGGCATTGCCGGTGACACCAACGATGGACGCGATGGAAATAATCCGCCCCTGGCGCTTTTTCATCATGCCGCGCAAAGCAGCGCGCGCCAGCCGGAACGGCGCGGTCAAATCCACTTCCAGCACCGCATTCCAATCCGCATCACCCATGCGCAGCGCCAGCATATCCCGCGTGAAGCCGGCATTATTCACCAGAATATCCAAGGACCCTGCCTCGGTCTCGATTTTCTCAACCAGCTTCGCCGGGGCTTCCGGGTCCGCCAAATCAGCCGGTGCTACAATGACGCGTGAGCCCAGTTCAGCGGCGAGCGCTTCCAATTCTGCGGCGCGGCGGCCGGTGATGGCAACCGTCGCACCTTGGGCGTGCAGCGCACGGGCCACGCCCGCGCCGATGCCGCCCGTGGCGCCGGTGACAAGCGCGGTCTTGCCGGTCAGATCAAACATATCTCTCATCCCTGGTTGAAGCGTTTGGACAGGAAATACCGCGCATGGCCGGGCGGATGATCCTCGATACTGCCGAAAAGCGCATAGCCGTGCTTTTCATAAAAAGGCCGTGCCTGGAAAGAGAAAGTGCTCACCCAGACGCCGATGCAACCCCGGTCTTGTGCCTCAGCCTCCAGCCGCGTCAGCAGGCCTGAACCGAGGCCCGTGCCACGCATATCCTCGGGCAGAAACAGCAGGTGCAGATAATACCAGCCGCCGAAGTACCGACCGAAAGCACCGCCAACGGGTTCAGCTTCAGCAGAACGACGCACGACCAGTGACAGCGGCTTATATCCATGGCTGCCGATGAAGAGCGCATTGAGGGCTTCCAGCCCCTTCAACGCGACCTTGGCAGCGGGATCATCATCAATTTCCGAAACTGTGATTTCGGCCATGATCAGAGCGACTTCAGGAAGGCTTCAAGCTCGGCCGGATTGCCGATGGCAAGTGCGGTGGCTTCCGGCGCATTGCGCTTCATCAGGCCGGTCAGCACCTTGCCCGAGCCAACTTCGACAAATTTATCGCAGCCCATGGCGGCCATGGCGGCGACGCATTCGCGCCAGCGCACTGTGCCGGTCACTTGGCGCACCAGCAAATCGCGGATTTCGGCGGGGTCGGTCGCTTTGGCGGCGCTCACATTGGCCACCACGGGCACGGCGGGCACCTGCATGGTAGCGCCTGCCAGGGCTTCCGCCATGGCATCCGCTGCGGGGGCCATCAAAGCGCAATGGAAGGGGGCGGAGACTGGCAGCAGCATGGCGCGCTTCACGCCCTTTTCCTTGGCGATTTCAATGGCGCGCTCGACAGCCGCCTTGGCGCCGGAAATCACCACCTGGCCACCGCCATTGTCATTGGCGGCTTCCACCACTTCGGCCTTGTTGGTTTCGGGGTTGGTGGCGGCGGCGGCGCAAATTTCCTGCGCCAGATCAATCTCTGCGCCCAGAAGTGCCGCCATGGCGCCAGTACCGGGGGGGGTGGCCTTTTGCATGGCCTCGCCACGCAAGCGCAGAAGGCGTGCGGCGGTGGCGATATCGAAAGCGCCGGCAGCGGTGAGCGCGCTGTATTCGCCGAGCGAATGGCCGGCCACCAGCGCCACGCGCGCGGCAAGCGCAAAACCGCCTTCGGCCTCAAGCGCCCGCACCACGGCCAGAGAATGCGCCATCAGCGCCGGCTGGGCATTGGCCGTCAGCGTCAATTCTTCCTGCGGGCCTTCCCACATCAGCTTACTCAGCTTCTGGCCCAGAGCATCATCCACTTCCTGGAAGACGTGTCGGGCAGAAGGAAAGGCATCGGCCAGGTCGCGGCCCATGCCGACAGCCTGGCTCCCCTGGCCGGGAAAGACGAAAGCGAAGGCCATGATGATAAGTCCGTTACTGTTAAAAAGGTCAGGCCGCGCGAATGGCCGCGCGGCCCCGGCTTGTCAACCGCGTCAGTTCATCTGGATATTGGCGTCCTTCACCACCTGCTTCCAACGGGCGAGTTCTGCCGAAATCGTGGCCCCCAATTCCTGAGGCGTGGAAGCATCAATGGTGAAGCCGGCAGCCGTCAGGCGCTGCGTCGTCTCGGGCGCGCGAAGGGCGGCCACAATCACCTCATGCAGCCGGGCGATGGCCGGCGCGGGCGTGCCCGCCGGGGCCAGGAAGGCGGACCAGGAAGCGGAAAGCACATCGGGCAGGCCCGCTTCCACCATGGTGGGCACATCGGGCAGGCCGGAAAAGCGCTTGGTGCCGGCAATGGCGATGGCGCGCAAAGCGCCTGAAACCACATGCGGGCGCACGGTTGCCGCATTCAGGATGCCGATTTGCACTTGGCCCTGGATCATGGCGGTGACGGCTGGGGCGCCGCCGGGGAAGGGGATATGCGTCGCCTCGGTCCCTGTGCGCTTCAGGAAAAGCTCCATGCCCAATTGTTCGGTGGACCCCACGCCGCCCGAGCAATAGGAAGCCCGGCCGGCTTCGCGCTTCAGCCAGGCCACCACCTCGGCCACAGTGGTAGCGGGCACATCCTTGTTCACGACCAGCATATTGGGGACCGACATCGCCAAGCTGACCGGGGCGAAATCCTTCTCTGGGTCATAGCCAGGGCGAGTCATGACAGCGGGGTTGATGGTCATGGTGCCGCTGGCGGCGACGATCAGCGTATGGCCATCGGGCGGTTGCGCCGCGACATGGCGGGCGGCGATGGCCCCGGTGGCGCCGGGGCGGTTTTCCACCACCACATTCTGGCCAAGGGCTGCCTGCATGGCGGGTGCCACCAGCCGCGCCACCAGGTCATTCGGGCCGCCTGGGGCGAAGGGCACCACCAGCACCACGGGGCGGCTTGGCGCCCAGGCGCCTTGCGCGCGGGCCTGGCTGGCCATCAGCGCCAAGGGCAGGCCCATCAACATACTGCGACGATTCATCCGGAAGCTCCCCGCGTTTTCTTGGTGTTATTAAGCATAAAGCAGCGGTCGGCGACAGCCAGGGCTTGATTCCAAGCCCCGCTTCGTGCTTTACGCCCCGCTCCCCTGCCGGGTGCGAGGCAAGTGCCCGGCTATGCCCCTATGCGCGCCCCATTCCGGGGCCAGGGCTGAGCCAGCCAAAGGGAGATCACATGCCGCTATACGAATGCGTGTTCATCGCACGCAATGATATCACGCAACAGCAGGTTGAAGCCATTGCCGACCAGGTCGCCGCGACCGTGGCCGAAGGCGGTGGCGAAGTGCGCAAGCGCGAATATTGGGGCCTGCGCGGTCTTGCTTACCGGATCAAGAAGAATCGCAAGGGGCATTACATGCTTCTTGGGATTGAGACGCCCCCCGCTGCGTTGAATGAAGCCGAGCGTCAGCTTGGCCTGAATGAAGACGTGCTGCGCATGCTGACCGTGCGGCTGGAAGCGATTGAAGAAGCGCCTTCCGCTGTATTGTCCAAGCGTGGCGGTGATGATCGCGACCGCGAAAAATCCTTCCGTGGCCCGCGCCCGGCTGGCCGCTTTGGTTCTGGCCGTGGCGGCGGCCGTGGCGATGACCGTGAGGAATTCCGTGCCCGCGGCCGCGACGAAATGGATATGTCCATGGGGATTGAGGAATAAGCTATGTCTGACAATGCAGATCTGATCCCCGCCGCCCGCCGCCCCGCCGTGGGTGCGCGCAGGCCCTTCCATCGTCGTCGCAAATCCTGCCCCTTCAGCGGGAATGGCGCGCCGAAGATTGACTATAAGGATGTGCGGTTGCTGTCGCGCTTCCTGTCTGAGCGCGGCAAGATCGTGCCGGCGCGCATCACCTCGGTTTCAGCGAAGAAGCAGCGCGAATTGGCCATTGCCATCAAGCGCGCGCGCTTCCTGGCGCTGCTGCCTTACGTGATTGCGGATTAGGCAGCTCATAGCGGCGAAAGGGCATGGGACCAGCCATGGAAATCAGGCGCGGCCTGTTGGATGATCCGCGTTGGCTCGCGGCGGCGATTGGTGGGATTGCTTCCGCCATCGCAGCGCTTTGGGCCATGCGCGGGCTTCCGCTGGGCTTCGCTGCTTTCTGGCTGGCATCCCTGCCGATCTTTGCCGCTGGGCTTGGCTTTGGCAGCCTTTCCGCCTTTGGCGCCTTGGGCATTGGCACGCTGATTGTGCTGATGTTCGCGAGTGAATGGCCAGCGCTGATCTATCTGCTGGGCTTCGCGCTGCCGGCGCTGCTGATGGTGGCAACGGGGCTGCGCGGCGGCCGGCTTGATGCTTCGGCGCCGTTGGCGCTGACCGGCATTTGGCCGGCGCTGGTAATTCTGCTGGTGGCAGTGCTGCTGGCCGATAGCCCTGGCGGCTTTGACGGCGCGCTGATTGGTTCCGTCAAGCAAGGCCTGGCCCGCATGGGCATGGCTGATGCCGGCGTACCGGTGGAGCAATTAGCGCTGATCATGGCCCCCGCCATGGCGGGCTGGATGGTGGCGGCGCTGATCATCTGCGGCATTGGGGCGCAAACTGCGCTCACGCGTCGCGGCATGGCCTTGGCCGCAACGCCGCGCTGGCGCGAAACACGCCTGCCCATGTGGTACGGCTTTCTGCCTGGTGCCGCTGCGGTGATCTGGCTGAGCGGCATGGGCGGCGATAGCAGCCTGCCCTTCGCGCTTTTTGTGGTGCTTTTGCTGCCCTTTTTTCTGCTGGGGCTTGCCGCGGTGCATCGGCGTTCCGTCGGCCGCACCGCCCGGCCCTTCATGCTTGGCGTATTCTACGCCGGGCTTGTGATCTTGAGCGTGCCGGCCGCGATCGCGGTTACGGCCTTCGGCATTTTCGAACAATGGGGGCGGCGCAATGAGCTGCCCGGAGGCAAGACAT
>JBBAUC010000130.1:5808-9050 GCA_040398485.1 Roseomonas sp.
CAGCGCGTGGACAAGCTTGGCCAAATGGGTGAGCGCGTGAAGGTGCGCCCTGGCTATGCGCGCAATTTCCTGCTGCCCACTGGCAAGGCGATTCGCGCCAGCAAAGCAAATCTTGAGCGCTTCGAACGCGACCGCGTTCAGCTTGAAGCGGAGAATATCAAGCGCCGTGGTGAGGCAGAACGTGTGGCCGAACGTGTGGCCGGGCTTTCCGTGATCATCATCCGCCAGGCGGGCGAAAGCGGAAGCCTGTACGGTTCTGTGGTGTCGCGTGACATCGCGGTTGCCTGCACCGAAGCGGGGCTGACCGTCACGCGCGAACAGGTGCTGCTGGGCGAGCCGATCAAGGCTGTCGGCGTCAGCACCGTTCAAGTGGAACTGCACCCGGAAGTGCAGATCCCGGTGGTGGTGAATGTGGCGCGCAGCCGCGAAGAAGCTGAAAAGCAGACACGCGGCGAAAGCGCGGCTGCTGCTGCCCAGGCCGAAAGCCTGGAAGCGGAATTGGCGGCTGAGATGGCAGCGACGGAAGAAGCCGGCTGAGGCTGAGTGGGGGCTTTGCCCCCGCTTTCCCGCCTGGTCGGCGTTGCCGTTCAGGCTGGTCGAGCGACCGACCAGAGCGTATCGAAGCATTCCACCTTTGACGACCAGCGCTTGGCCAGGGCGTCAGCCTCAGACATCACGTCTGGCCAATCCGCGCAGTGATCATGGCCAGCGGCAATGCCGCCAGGTTTGATGCGGCTGGTCCAGAAGGCGATGTTCTGGCCAAGCACTGGGTTGGCGTGGATGGCGTCTTCCACATAAAGGTCAATGCCAAGTTTCCAGCCAAGCGCGATCTGTGGGCTATAGCCTTGTATCATTACGATATTGTCGCAATCCCTGGTGAAATGCGCAAAGGCCTGTTTGGAAAAAGGCGGGGCATTTTGGGGCTTTTCCACCAGGTCAATGATCCATTTGGCCCTTTCCCAAGGGTCAACGCAGAAAAGGGTGACCCCTGGCTGGCAGGCTTTGGAGATATGCCATGACGAAAGCCCGTAAAGACACCCAACTTCGACAATAATGCCCCCAGGCGGCACGCGGCTGGCTAATGCCATCAGCCGATTGAGTTCGGTTACGGTCATTTGACCTGGGATGGATAGGTTGAGGGTCATTTCAGGTTCTCTGATGAAGTCGTGTTAGGGTTTCAAAAGGGGCCTTATCATGGTTCAAGATTATAAAGTATTCGAGTTCGGTTTTTTGTTGTTGATATGGATGCTATGCGCGAAAGGGCGACCGCAGCTTATGACGTGGCTGAGGTTTGATCCGATATCATGATTATTCTTATAGTAAATTTAAATAAAACAGCAAGAATGTCTGACAAGTCGGCTAAGTTCTAGTATCTCCTACGCCGAAATTACGCCTCAGTATTAAACAGCTAACGAAATTCCGATGTAGTGCCCTGCCCCTGCTATGTCGGATGCGCAAAGGCTGGTGCACTCCCATTCAATTTTTGGATTGTCTGGGACTAGAGTGTTTGGCGGCAATTCACTTACCAATCTCTTGCCGGGGTGCTAGACGACACGTCCTTCGGACAATCGAATGTATTGTATTTTTCGGGAGTACGTAATGGCAAAAATCGTGATCTGTACTGGTAGTGACACAAACTTGTTCTATCTGGCCAAAGGCTTGATTCTTTCCCTCCGTCGTGTCCTGCCGCTCTACGACGCTGAATTGGCTTTTTTTGATCTTGGCTGCACAGCAAATCAGTTGGCTTGGCTGGAAGCAAGAACCCATAAGCTGATTAAACCGAAGGATGATTTTGGCATTTCGGGAATGGCAAAGTTTCAGCCCTATCGCCTGGGCCAAGCGTGCCGGCCGCTTTTGGCAAACTACCTGCCTGGCTACACCAACTACATGTGGATTGACGCAGATGCTTGGATACAAGACGCTGCAATTCTTCAAGCCTATATCAAGCCTTTGGAAACCAATCACGCGGCAATCACGCCAGAAATGGACATCGCTTATCGCTGGTATCGGGATCGGCCGGCGCCATATCACAACTATAAACTGATGCAATGGACGGCCTCTTTTGGTGAGGAGGCGGCCCGGCGATACTCCTTGCTACCCATCTTCAACAACGGGGTTTATGCAATAAGCCAAAATTCGCCCGTCTGGACAGCATGGGCCAATAACCTTTCCCTTTCATTGGCTCGCGGCCTGACTGATCTTTTTGACCAATTGTCGCTGCAAAAAACCCTTCTGGAAACAGGCCAATGGGTTCCCCTCCCCTCACGCGCGAATTGGATGAGCCACTACGCGCTTCCCCAAAAACGCCCCGAAGATGGTATTTGGATAGAACCAAGATTCGGCGGGCAACCTATCGGCATCGTCCATCTGGTGGCAGAAAAAATGCGCGAAACCTATCTCCGCCACGGCCTTCTTCACGAAGGCGGGGATTACCTCTCGCCCGAAGAAGTACCTGAAAACCTGCGCGCAGCCTTCCTTGCGGGCCGACGCAAGCCAGTTATTGGGGCCCCGCCCGACGCCTAAACCTTCGAAAACGCCACATCCCGCGTGGCTGCCAGCTTCTCATAAGCCGCGCGCACCGGCGCCGCGCCATACACGCGTTCCAGCCGCCTCAGCGTGAAATGCCCGCGCGCGACGCCGCGAAAATGTTCCAGAAACGCCAAGTTGATCGCTGCCCCCGCCGCCGCGCCAATTAAAGGTGCCGCCTGCGCGGAAAGCTTCAACCCCACCGGGCCCACAAAGCGCGCTGCGATGGCGGCGATGAAGCCGGGCAGAATGCTTGCGCCAATACTGCCCTTCAGCGCCTCGGCCAAGGCGATGCGGAGCGCGAAATAGCCAGACTCAGCCGCATCGTCACTTTTGCCGCGCCCGCCTAACGCAAAAATCTTCAGGCATTCGGCAGCGATTTCGGGGCGCGACAAATCTTCGCCCTCTTCAGCCGCAATGACGGCGATCTGACGCAGCAGAACGGTCGTGGAAACCGGCAATTCTACCAGCGTACCCGCCAAGCCAAAGGCACCGCCCGCAGCACCTGTTGCCGCCGCCAACCCGCGATGCAGCCAGGATGACGGCAAAACCGAAGGTTTGGCCGCCGGCGATGACCGCAACGCCGCCCGCATCGAAGTTGTCAGCGCTGTTCGCACCGCACCTTGCAGCCCGCCTTGCAGGGGGCCTGGCAGGCGCGCGGTCAGTGCTTCAATCGGTGTCCCAACCGTCGCCGAAAGCCGCGCGGCGAGGGAGGG
>JBBAUC010000131.1:0-9033 GCA_040398485.1 Roseomonas sp.
AAACCTTCGCGGTAACTCGGATACCGCCATTCAATCCCAAGGGCTGCCTTGGTGGCGGCATTCGCAACGCGGCGATTTTCTGACCAGAATGAAAGCGCCATGGGCGACATGCTGGCGCGCGCTTCCTCAAAAGGCGCCACCGGCGGTGGCGGCATGCCCAAAAGCCGCGCAGCTTCCGCCATGACTGCCGCGCTATCAGCCGGTTCATCATCCACGAAGTTCAGCACGCGGCAGCCAGGCTCAGGTGGATTGCTGATGGCGGCCATCACCGCATGGGCAATGTCATCGCGATGAATGCGGCTGAAGCTATGGCCAGGCTTCACCACGCGCCGCGCGATGCCCGCGCGCAATTCGGCAAAGGGCGCGCGCCCAGGCCCGTAAATCCCGCCAGCGCGGCAAATATCCAAAGCGGCACCCGCAGGCCGCACCGCGCGCCAGGCTTCTTCTGCCGCCAGGCGCCTTTGGCTGCGCGGCTGGCCGGGCGCGGGGGGTGTCGCCTCATCCACCGTGCCGCCGGCGCGGTCACCATAAACCCCGGTGGTGGAAAGATAGCCGATCCAGCGCTGCTTCCCAGAAGCCAAGGCCGCGGCGTGGCGGCGCAGCACGGGGTCCCCGCCCTCATCAGGTGGTGTGGTGATCAGCCAATGGCTTGCCGCCGCGAAGGCCGGGCCGGCGGCGTCGAAACTGATCACCTCAACCCCCGGCGGTGCCCTTACGGCTTCTGGCTGGCGGGAGGTGCCAATCACGCGCCAACCGGCGGCAGAGGCAGCCTCGGCAACCGCGTGCCCGGTATAGCCCAGCCCGGCAATGATCAGCAGCTTGTTCTGTTTCATGGTTTTTCCGCCACGCGCCGCGATAATTCGCTCAGGCGCCAGGGTAGCATGCTAACATTACGGGCGCTCTAGGCTAAACTGTACTTGATGACGCAAAGGCCCATGAAGCTGGTTGGGGTTGCCACCGCGCTTTTGGTTTTGGGCGCCGCGGGCGGTCTGTGGCTTTCGGGCGTGCTTTCCCCTGGATCACAGGACGCCGCGCTGCCGGTGCCGCCGGATCCGCCTCGGCTGTCCCAGGCACCAGAATATGCGCGCTGCCTTGACCTTTTGCTGGTTGATCCCCCTGGCGCGCTCGGCTTTGCGCGGGATTGGCATATGCAAGGCGGCGGCGAGGGTGCAGCGCAATGCGAAGCCCTCGCGCAGCTCAGCCTTGGTGAGGCTGATCCGGCGGCCGAAGCGCTGGAACGCATCGCGGCCCGGAGCGAAGCCGGGATTGCCGCGCGTGCGGCGGTTTTCGGTCAGGCGGCGGAAGCCTGGCGCGCCGCCGGCAAGCCGCAACGCGCGGCAGCGGCGGCGAGCCTGGCGCTCGCGCTCACACCGCAGGATGCAGATTTACTGCTGGAACGCGCCATGGCGCGCTTGGCGCTCGGCCAGGAAGCCGGTGCCTTGGCTGATCTTGATCTGACCGTGGTGCTGGATGCGGATCGGGCCGAGGCCTGGGTCTGGCGCGCCGCCGCGCAACGCCGGCTTGAGCAGCTGCGTCCGGCGGAAGACAGCATCACCGCCGCGTTGCGCCTGGCGCCGCGCAATGTTGAGGCGCTTTTGGAACGCGGCATTCTGCGCCAGCTGCGTGGTGAGGCGGAAGCGGCGCGGCGCGATTGGGAAAGGGTGCTGGAATTGGCCCCGGATAGCCCCGCAGCTGATTTGGCGGCGCAGAATTTGGCGTTGATTGAGGCTGGGCCGAGTTTGCGTTAGGGCAGATCACGTTCAGATGGAATCATCTGAACGTGTGAAGATGCTCGAAAAACAACAAGATAGAGCGGGTTGCGTGAACCCATGTGAGCGCAACACGCTCTAGCGACGCGCGCTTCTTGCCGCCGCCCCGCCGCGGCGTTCTTCCCACGAACCCCAATGCTTGCCATCGGTCGGCAGCCCGCGCCCATCGCAGGGCACCACATTGATCGCGGGGAAATCGCTGACCAGCGCCATGGCGACCCCGCGCGGGCGGGAGAAGCCGGCAAGCTGGATATCGAGCGTATTGCGGTTGGTGACGCGCAGGATGCGGCCCCATTCGCCGGCATGGGCAGTCACGATTGGGCCCGCTTCATCGCGGGTAAGGCGCACCAAATCGCCCGCCTCGGGGATCATGATTTGCGAGCCATCGGGTCGGGTATCTATCCGCATCGGCAGGGTCCAGGGTTTGCGGGGTGCGATAAGCGTCTCGATGCCCAGTAAACCTGACAAATCTCAAGAATCACCTAACGCTGCCTGCCCCGACGACGCCGTGCTGGCGCCGAATCGGGGGATGGGTTATCAAGATCGCCCATGACCCGGTTCGTATTCATCACCGGCGGCGTGGTCTCCTCACTTGGTAAGGGTATCGCCTCCGCTTCGCTCGGCGCGCTGTTGCAGGCGCGCGGTTACAAGGTTCGGCTGCGCAAGCTTGACCCCTACCTCAATGTCGATCCGGGGACCATGAGCCCCTATCAGCACGGTGAAGTCTTCGTCACCGATGATGGCGCGGAAACCGATCTTGATCTTGGCCATTATGAACGCTTCACCGGCGTGCATGCGCGCAAGGCCGATAATTGGACCACGGGGCGCATTTATTCGGATGTGATTGCGGCGGAGCGGCGCGGCGATTATCTGGGCGGGACGGTGCAGGTGATTCCGCACATCACCGACAAGATCAAGGAAGAGGTCCAGACCGAAACCGATGGCTATGATTTCGTGCTGGTCGAAATCGGTGGTACGGTGGGCGATATTGAAAGCCTGCCCTTCCTGGAAGCCATAAGGCAAATGGGCAATGAACTTGGCCCACAGCGCAGCATTTTCATGCATCTGACGCTGGTGCCTTACATTTCATCAGCCGGGGAATTGAAGACCAAGCCGACGCAGCATAGCGTGAAGGAATTGCTTGGCCTTGGTATTCAACCGCAGATTTTGCTTTGCCGTTGTGACCGGCCGATCCCGGAGAATGAACGGCGCAAGATCGCGCTGTTCTGCAATGTGCGCCCTGAAAGCGTGATACCTGCTTTGGATGCCAGCACGATTTACGAAGTGCCCTTGGCCTATCACGCCGAAGGGTTGGATGTGGAAGTGCTGCGCCACTTCGGCCTTTCCGCCTTTGGCGAGCCCGATATGTCCAGCTGGCAGCGCATTGTGAACGCCATTAAGTCACCCGAAGGCGAAGTGACCATCGCGGTAGTGGGCAAATACACCAACCTGCTTGATGCTTATAAGTCGCTTTCAGAAGCCTTGATTCATGGCGGCATTGCGCATCATGTGCGCGTCAAGCTCGATTGGGTGGATAGCCAGATTTTCGAGAATGACGCGGAGGCACTCGCGCGGCTTGAACATGTGCATGGCATTCTGGTGCCAGGCGGCTTTGGGGAGCGCGGCACGGAGGGCAAGATTGAAGCGGTACGCTTTGCGCGTGAACGGAAGCTGCCGTTTTTCGGTATTTGCTTCGGCATGCAGATGGCGGTGATTGAAGCGGCGCGCAATCTGGTGGGCTTAAAGGGCGCGTCTTCCTCCGAATTCGGCCCGTGTGCGGAACCGGTGGTTGGCCTGCTGACGGAATGGCAGCGTGGCAATCAAGTGGAACGCCGTGATGCCGCCGCTGATCTGGGTGGTACTATGCGCCTTGGTGTTTACCAGGCGCATCTCGCGGAAGGGTCGCTGGTGCGCAGTGTTTATGGCGATAAGCCGGAAATCCAAGAACGCCATCGCCATCGCTATGAGGTGAATATCGCCTATCGCGATAGGCTCGAAGCGGCTGGGCTGCGCTTTTCAGGACTTTCCCCGGATGGCGTGCTGCCCGAGATTGTAGAATACCCCGACCATCCCTGGTTCATCGGCGTGCAATATCACCCGGAATTGAAATCTAAGCCCTTTGATCCGCATCCGCTTTTTGCGGGCTTCATTGGTGCAGCTGTGCGTCAGGCGCGGTTGGTATGATGCGCCATGTGAAGGCGGGCAGTGTCACCTTCGGCAATGATTTGCCGCTGGTCTTCATTTGCGGCCCCTGCCAGATTGAAAGCCGCGCGCATGCTTTGGAAACCGCTGCTGCGCTCAAGGAAATTGCCGAATCTGCTGGTGTGCCGCTGATCTACAAATCATCCTTCGACAAGGCCAATCGCACCAGTGTTTCCGCCGCGCGCGGCATTGGCATGAAGGAAGGCCTGGCCATTCTGGCCGAGGTGCGGGAAGCGACAGGGCTGCCCGTGCTGACCGATGTGCATAATGCCGAACAATGTGCGCCCACGGCGGAAGCGGTGGATGTGCTGCAAATCCCGGCCTTTCTGTGCCGCCAGACGGATTTGCTGCTGGCCGCGGGTGCGACTGGCCGCGCGATCAATGTGAAGAAGGGGCAGTTCCTCGCACCCTGGGACATGAAGAATGTTGCCGCGAAAATCGCGAGTACGGGCAATCACAATGTCCTGCTGTGCGAACGCGGCGCTTCTTTTGGCTACAACACGTTGGTGTCCGATATGCGGGCTTTGCCGATCATGGCGCAGACTGGCTATCCGGTGGTGTTTGACGCGACGCATTCCGTGCAGCAGCCAGGCGGGCAGGGGACATCAAGCGGCGGGCAGCGCGAATTCGCGCCCGTGCTGGCGCGCGCTGCCGTCGCGGTGGGGGTTGCGGCAGTTTTCATCGAAACCCACGCGGACCCGGATCACGCGCCTTCCGATGGGCCGAATATGATTCCGCTGCGCGAAATGCCGGCGCTGATCGCGCGGCTCAAGGCGTTTGATCGGCTGGCGAAGGGCGGTTGACTCATACTTTATTTCAACCGAATGAATTTTGGACGCGTTTCGCAGTAACCAGGATCAAACCCCACCCGCACGCCGCGCTGGCTCCCGGCTCAAGCCCCGCGCGGCAAGTGCGGCCAGATACTCCGCCCAGCGGCTTTCCTGTTCGTCCCCCAAGCGGCGCAGATATTCCCAGGTATAAATCCCCGTATCATGCAGATCATCGAAGCTGATCCGCAGCGCGTAATGGCCAACCTGTTCCAGCCCGATGATGCCAACATGGCACCGGCCCGCGACAATCACCTTTTGTCCCGGCCCGTGGCCCTGCACTTCCGCACTCGGGCTTTCCACGCGCAGATATTCGGCCGGCAGCGCGAAACGCGCACCATCGGCGAAGGCAATTTCCAGGATTTTTTCCGCCTTGCGCAGACGGATTTCAGAAGGTGCGCTCATGCGTCCAATTTGCGCGCTTCATCCGGCAGCATAATCGGGATGCCATCGCGCACCGGGTAAGCAAGGCCCGCAGCGTCACTGATCAATTCGCCCTTGTCGCGGTCATAGCGGAGCGGCTTCTTGGTCACGGGGCAGACCAGGATTTCAAGAAGCTTGGGGTCAAGCGCGCCGCCTTTTGGTTGCGTTTCCGTCACGGATAAATTCCCTTCATCAACTCAGGCTGCCAGGGTTCGGCATATTTGCCGCCGCCCCCATGCGCAACAGCGCCACAAGCATCTCTGCCCGTTCTGACCCTTCGCCCGCTTCCAATAGCGCCTGTTTTTCCGGCGGATCAAAGGGGCAGACCATGGCGAGCATCGTCACCAGCAGCGCATCGGGCGTTTGTTCCACCGCATCCCAATTCGCCTCAATCCCGCGCGCGTGGAAATAGGGGCGCAGCGCACCAAGCAACGCCGGGCGATCAAGCGGCGGTGGTTCGGCTGCCAAAAGATCAGTGACAAAATCCGCATAATCTGCGCGCACGCGGCGATAACCGCCGGGGGCCAGCGGCAATTCCTCCGTAATGCGGAACCGCGTGACGCCGATCAGCGTAATCAGCAGCCGGCCATCATCGGTTTCGCTGAAGGATGAAAGGCGCCCAAGGCAGCCAATACGATAAAGCCCCGGCCCTTCCGCATCCGCCTTGCCGCGCGCATCCGGCTGCACCATGCCGAAAAGCCGGCCTTTGCCCAGCGCATCCATCGTCATGGCCAGATAGCGTGGCTCAAAAATATTGAGCGGTAGGCGCCCGCGCGGCAGCAGTAATGCCCCCGTCAGGGGAAACACCGCGATTTCGGCAGGCAAATCCGCAAGGCGCGGATGAAAGGGGTGCATGATGGTAAGGGCCGACGCGCTTAGCGAAACAGGACAGAAGAAAGCTTGCGCCGCCCCGCGACACTCGCCGCATCACCAAAGCCCCAGGCTTCGAAGAATTTCAGCAATTGCTTGCGCGCGGCTTCCTCATTCCAGGTGCGGTCGCGCCGGATCGCCTCAATCAATGCATCCACCGCGCCGGCGCGGTCTTCCATGGCGTTCAGCGCCACCGCCAGGTCAATGCGCGCGGCATGGTCATTAGCGTCGGCGGCCAGGCGCGCTTCAAATTCAGCAAGCTTCGCCCGCGCCTCACGCCCTTCTGAGGCCAATTCCAAGGCGCTGCGGATGGAGGCGATTTCGGCATGGGCGCGGAGCTTTTCCGGCACGCTTTCAATGACCTGTAGCGCCTGTTCTTCCTCACCCAGTGTCATCAGGCAGCGCGCCACGCCGGCCATGGCTTCGGCATTTTCCGGTTCCTGCTGCGCCAGTGCGCCGAATAGCTGAAGCGCCCCGGTGGCATCGCCTTCTTCCAGCGCAGCCTTGGCTTCGCCAAGCAGATCAGCTGTCGGCATTTGCCCACCAGCCTGCTTGAGCAAGCCTTCAATGAAGCGCTTAACTTCCGATTCCGGCAGCGCGCCCTGGAACAGATCCAGGATTTGCCCCTTCCAGAAGGCGACCACCGTGGGCACGGATTGCAGCGGCAGGCCCATCTGGACCAGCTGCTGCACAAGGCCGCGATTCTTATCAATATCAATCTTCACCAGCCGCACGCGGCCATCGGCGGCGGTCACCACCTTTTCCAGCGCGGGGGTCAGTTGCTTGCAGGGGCCGCACCAAGTGGCCCAGAAATCCACCAACACCGGCACATCATTGGATGCCTGCACCACATCCTGCATGAAGGTGGTCTGGTCCCCATCCTTGATGGAGCCGGCAGCGGCGTTCTGGGGCGGGCGGTTAGGGTCGAAGATCACGTCCATCGGGGCAGTTCCTGGTCTTGTCGCCCCATAAATGCGCCCTATTGCCGCAGAAGCAAGCCACCCCGGCGCGGTTCAGGCGCCATCAAGCGCCAGCAGCCGGGTTTCATGGCCAAGCCCGGCCAGAAACCCGAGCAAATCCTGGGGTGCGAGGCCCGTGGAAGCCGTATTCACCAACGGGTGCACCCAAATGCGCGGATGGCGCATCAGCCCCGCATCCATGACGAAGCGAATCCGGCTAGGCGGCGCATTTACAAGGCCAAAGGGCGTGACGGAGCCAGGTGTCAGGCCCAGGACGCCCATCAATTCCTCAGCACTACCCATGGAGACCTTGCCGGCTTCCGCCATACGGGCGAGCGCATTGATGGAAACCTGGCGGGATTCTTCAAGCGTTGCCAGCAGGAAGGGGCCATCGCCCTTGGCGGGCCGCAGGAACAGGTTCTTGGTATGGCCACCCGGCAGGGTGCCGCGCAAATCCTTGCTTTCGGCAACGGTGAAGACTGCCGGATGATGGCGCGTTTCTGCGGGAATCCCGGCGGCGGCGAGGCGGGCCTGAAGGCCTTCGGGGGATTCGGGCATCAAGCTTCCTGCCGGCGGCGGCATTTATTGGTTGGGCCGCGCCCTGATATCACCCGCAAGTGATCTGCGTCACGACGCCGTTTTCAATCAGCACCGAGGCACGGTCTATCCGGTAATCCCGCGTCATTGGCGTATTCGGGCCACCCATGCGCACCGTGGTGATCCCTGGCATGGCTTGCAGGGCGGCGCCCACTTCTTCGGGCGCTTTGCCAAGCAAGGCAGGGAAGCGCGCCTGATGCTGCGCGCAGCCTTCGGGCGCTGGAGAGGTTTGGCTTTGCGCCGGCGTAACTTCAGCGCATGCCATAGTGAGCAAGCCGACAGTCAAGGCCAGGGACCGCAGGTTCCGTTTCATAGTTCCGTCCTTCTGAAGCTGTATGAGACATGATTAAAATTTGAACCTATTGCCATGGCGAATTTACGGCAAAGCCCAGCCACATTGCCGCGCGGCTTCGCAGGCGCCATTCTGGGCCGGACCGCTTCGCAAGGAACCCGTCCCATGGCCCAGCCGCTTTCCATCATGTCCACTTTGGCCTTGCAGGGCGTGCTTGACGTACTGGCGCCGCTTTGGGCCAAGACCAACCCCGCCCCGGCAATGGTGTTTGACCCGACCAAAAGCATTTCCCAACGCATCGCTGATGGCGCGCGGGGCGATATCGCGATTCTGACCGCGGCCGCCGTGGATGATTTCATCGCCAAGGGGATTTTTGCGCCAGGCAGCCGGCGTGATTTGGCGCTTTCCTATATTGGCGTCGCGGTCGCGGCTGGCGCGGCGCGCCCCGATATCAGCACGCCTGAGGCGTTTCGCGCGACGCTGCTGGCGACACCATCGCTGGCCTATTCCCGCGCGGGGGCGAGTGGGCTGTTCTTCGCTGGCTTGATAGAACGCCTTGGCATCGCGGCGGAAGTCAACGCGAAAGCCACCGTGATCCCGCAGGGATTTACCGGTGAATTGCTGAAGCGCGGCGAAGTCGCCTTGGCCATTCAACAAGTCAGCGAATTGATGACCGTACCCGGCATTGATATTATCGGCACGCTGCCGTCTGAGATCGGAGAGGTGATGACCTTCTCAGCCGCCATTTTCGCCGAGGCCGCGCAGCCGGAAGCCGCGCGCGCCTTTATGGAGTTTTTGGTGCAGGGCGCGGATGCGAAGCTGCTCCGCGCCAAGGGGTTGGAACCGGTGTGAGGGATGGAGGAATAACAGCTAGGTCGCGAATAGCGCGTAGATATCCGCAAGCGTCACGTTCCCCGCCAGGATCACATCATCACCCGCGCCGCCGATAAAACTATTGCCGAGCCCATTGCCGATCAGCATGTCATTGCCCGCGCCACCTGTGATGGTGATCCCGGAAATGCCAGAAGCGATCTGTAGCACCTCAACCTGATCAGGCATGGTCATATTGACCGACGCGATGATGGTATCAGCGC
>JBBAUC010000132.1:0-8920 GCA_040398485.1 Roseomonas sp.
CAGGTGCGGCGCGATATCGCCCGGGTGAAGACCATTGTGTCCGAGCGCTCGCGCGCTTCGGCGAAACAAGCTTAAGGGGGCCGGACGATGCCAAGGCGCGTCCTCACGGGCCGGGTGGTCAGCGACAAGACCGACAAGACGATCACCGTTCTTGTCGAGCGTCGCGTGATGCATCCGCTCTACAAGAAGTTCATCCGGCAGTCGAAGAAGTATGCGGCGCATGACGGTGCCAACCTGTGCAAGGAAGGTGACGTGGTGCAGATAGAAGAATGCCCGCCGATTTCCAAGCGCAAGGTTTGGACGGTAGTGGTGCGCAACGGCGAAGCCGTGGCGCCGGCGGCGGGGGGCTGATCCATGATTCAAGTGGAAAGCAACCTGGAAGTCGCTGACAATTCCGGTGCCCGTCGCGTTCAGTGCATCAAGGTGCTAGGCGGTTCCAAGCGTAAGACCGCGGGTGTGGGCGACATCATCGTCGTTTCCATCAAGGAAGCGATTCCGCGCGGCAAAGTTAAAAAGGGTACGGTTGAACGTGCGGTTATCGTGCGGACTTCCTTCCCGGTGCGCCGCAATGATGGTTCTGTGATCCGCTTTGACCGCAATGCGGCCGTGCTGATCAACAAGCAGAATGAGCCGATCGGCACGCGTATCTTTGGCCCGGTGGTGCGTGAACTTCGCGCGAAGAAGTTCATGAAGATCATCTCTCTGGCGCCGGAGGTTTTGTAAGCCATGGCTCAGAAGATCAAGAAGGGCGATCGCGTCCAGATCCTGTCCGGTCGTGATAAGGGCCGGCAAGGCGAAGTCATTCGCGTGATGCCGGCCGAAGATCGTGCGCTGGTGCAGGGCGTCAATCTGGTGAAGCGTCACCAGAAGGCGACCGGCATTGGTAATCCTGGCGGCATCACTGAAAAGGAAGCGCCGATTCATCTCTCGAATCTGTCGATGATTGACCCCAAATCCGGCAAGCCGACCCGCGTTGGCTTCAAGGTGCTGGAAGATGGCAAAAAGGTCCGGGTGGCGCGTTCCTCCGGCGAGGTGCTTGACGCATGAGCGACGTGAAGGAACAGCCCCGGCTGCGCCAGCATTACGATTCCGTGGTGCGCAAGCAGTTGACCGAGGAATTCGGCTACACCAATCCAATGGAAGTGCCGAAGCTTGAGAAAATCGTGATCAATATGGGCGTCGGCGAAGCCGCTGGCGACCAGAAGAAGCTCGATGCCGCGGTGGGCGATCTGACCCTGATCTCGGGTCAGAGGCCGGTAAGGACCAAGGCAAAGAAGGCGATCGCGGGCTTCAAGATCCGTGAAGGCCAGGCGATTGGCTGCAAGGTCACGCTGCGCAAGGAACGCATGTATGAATTCCTTGATCGGCTTGTGACCATTGCGCTGCCGCGCGTGCGCGATTTTCGTGGCATTCCTGGCAATCGCGGCTTCGATGGTCGGGGCAATTATGCCCTTGGCCTGAAGGAGCAGATCGTGTTCCCCGAAATCATTTATGACAAGGTGGATACGGTTCGCGGCATGGACATTGTTTTCGTCACGACGGCGAAGACCGACAAGGAAGCCAAGGCGCTGCTCAAGGCGTTCCAGCTTCCTTTCCAGAATTGAGTTTTTTGGAAAACCGCCGGGTTAGCCCGGCAGGTTCCGGAGGGTTATGACGTATGGCTAAGACATCGTCTGTCGAAAAGAACAAGCGCCGGGAGCGGCTTTCCAAGCTGCATTCCGCCAAGCGCGCTGCGTTGAAGGCTGCGGTGATGAATCGCGAGCTGCCAATGGAAGATCGCTTTGAAGCGACGCTGAAACTTGCGCAATTGCCCCGCAATGGCGCCAAGAATCGCGTTCGTCTTCGTTGCGAGCTGACCGGGCGGCCGCGCGGCAATTATCGCAAATTCAAGCTCTGCCGTAACGCGTTCCGTGAACTGGCCAATCAGGGTCAGCTTCCGGGCGTCGTGAAGGCAAGCTGGTAAGGAAGCCCGGCATGTCCATGTCCGATCCGCTGGGCGATCTGCTCACCCGCATCCGCAATGCGCAATCCTCGCGCCAGACCCGCTGCAAGGCACCGGCGTCCAAGCTGCGTGAGAATGTGCTTGAAGTGCTGAAGCGCGAAGGTTTCATTCGCGCCTGGCGCACCGAAGAACTCCGCCCTGGCGTGAAGTTGATCGATATCGAATTGAAGTATTCCGAAGGCGAACCCGCCATTCGGGAAATTACGCGTGTGTCGAAGCCCGGCCGTCGCGTCTATTCGAAAATCGCTGAACTGCCCAAGTTCTATAATGGCCTTGGCATGTCCATCCTTTCCACGCCGCGTGGCGTGATGAGCGAAAATGAGGCCCGCGCTGCCAATGTTGGCGGCGAGGTTCTCTGTCGCGTATTCTGACGGAGGGTTTGGAAATGTCTCGCGTCGGAAAATATCCGGTTCAGGTGCCATCGGGCGTTCAGCTTGCGCTTTCGGGCCGCACGCTGGTCGCCAAGGGCAAGCTTGGTGAATTGAAGCTTGACCTGACGGATGATGTTGATATCGAAATCAGCGCTCAGCAGGTGGCGGTGAAGCCGCGCCGTGAAGATCGCCGGTCGCGCACCATGTGGGGCACCACGCGCAGCCTGATTAACAGCATGGTGACGGGTGTTTCCACGGGCTTCGTGAAGTCCATGGAAATCAACGGCACTGGTTATCGCGCTGCGGTGCAGGGCAAGGATCTTGTGCTGAGCCTCGGCTATAGCCACGAAATCCGCTACCCGATCCCGTCTGGCATTAAGATCACCTGCGAACGCCCAACGGCGATCAAGGTTGAAGGATCTGATAAGCGTCAGGTGGGCCAGGTTGCCGCCGAAATTCGTGCCTATCGCGGGCCGGAGCCTTACAAGGGCAAGGGCGTCAAGTACGAGAATGAGCAGATCCTCCGGAAGGAGGGGAAGAAGAAGTAATGGCCAGCAAGCTCGATCTTCAGGAGCGGCGCAAGCGTCGTCTCCGTTATCAGATCCGGATGAAGTCCGGTGGGCGTCCGCGCCTGTCCATCTTCCGCTCAGGGAAGCATATCTATGCGCAGGTCATTGATGACGCGCAGGGCCGCACGGTCGCTGCTGCGTCTTCACTTGAAAAGACCATGCGTGAAGCCTTGAAGACTGGCGCTGATACCGAAGCCGCGTCTGCAGTTGGCAAGTTGATTGCCGAACGCGCCATGGCGGCCGGTGTGACAGCGGTGGTCTTCGATCGCGGACCTTATCTTTATCACGGGCGCGTCAAGGCGCTCGCGGACGGCGCCCGCGAGGGCGGGCTGTCGTTCTGAAGGATTGAACAAGATGGCACGTGAACCAAGGAGCGGTGGCGAAGGCGGTGAAGGCGGTGAACGTCGTCGTCGCGGTGGCCGTGATCGTGATCGGGAACAGCGCACGGATCGCCAGGAAGGCGATGAGCTGAAGGACAAGCTGGTTACCATCAATCGCGTGGCGAAGGTGGTGAAGGGTGGTCGTCGGTTTAGCTTCGCGGCACTGGTTGTTGTGGGTGACGAAAAGGGCCGCGTTGGCTGGGGCGCTGGTAAGGCACGCGAAGTGCCGGAAGCGATCCGCAAGGCGACTGAACGCGCCAAGCGCACGATGATCCGTGTGCCCATGCGTGAAGGCCGCACGCTGCATCATGATGTGGTCGGCGAATTCGGTGCAGGGCGCGTGGTCTTGCGCGCGGCGCCGGCTGGTACCGGCATCATTGCTGGCGGTCCGATGCGCGCCGTGTTTGAAACGCTGGGCATGGGCGATGTAGTCGCGAAGTGCCTGGGTTCCGCCAATCCGCATAACATGGTGAAGGCTACTTTCGCCGCGCTGCAGCGCTGCACCAGCCCGCGTGCTGTTGCGTCGCGCCGTGGCAAGAAAGTGGCTGACATCCTCGGCCAGCGGAAGGAAGGCGCCGCTGAGGCGCAGGAGGCCGCAAATGGCTGAGAAAAAGACAGTGAAGGTGACCCAGCTTGGGTCGCCGATTGGGCGTAGGTCTGATCAAAAGGAAACCCTTATTGGCCTTGGTCTGAACAAGCGCCATCGCACGCGTGAACTTGAAGACACGCCTGCGGTGCGCGGCATGATTCGTAAGGTCGCCCACCTGATCAAGGTGGAGGATTGAGCCATGAAGTTAAATGAAATCCGCGATAACGCGGGCGCGCGCCCCAAGTTCAAGCGCATCGGCCGTGGTATTGGCTCTGGCAAGGGCAAGACCAGCGGTCGCGGCGTGAAGGGCCAGAAGGCGCGTACCGGCGTTTCGCTGAACGGGTTTGAAGGCGGCCAGCTGCCGATCTATCGGCGCCTGCCCAAGCGCGGCTTCGTGAATAATTTCCGCAAGCTCTACGCGACGCTGAATATCGGCACGCTGGATGCGGCGATTGAAGCGGGGCGCCTGCCTGCGGGTCAGGATCTGGACGAAGCGGCGCTGCGTGAAGCTGGCGTTGTTCGTTCCAGCGCGAAGTTTGAAGGTGTGCGCCTGCTCGGTAAGGGCGAAATCAAGCGCGCGGTGCGGATCACCGTCTCGGGCGCCTCGGCGGCTGCGATTGCCGCGGTGGAAGCCGCGGGTGGTAGCGTGACGGTCACCACGCCGGCAACGCCGGCTGAGGTTGGCTGAACCTTGATGGCGCCGCGCCGCCTGGTTGCGATGCGGGACTGATTCTTTGCGGCGCGCGGGGGAACTCGGGCGCCGCTTTCATTCGGGCGTGGTGCGCTTGTTAAGGGCAATTGCCACGCCACATAGGGCTTAAAGGCAGGGGCGCAGGGTAAGGGCGCTCCGCATCTTCGGGAGAATGCGCATGGCGTCCGCCATGGAACAGGCGATGTCCAATCTCAACCTCGGCGTGCTCTCCAAGGCGACCGAGCTGAAGAATCGTATCTGGTTCACGCTTGGCGCGCTGATCGTGTATCGTCTTGGCACCTATATCCCCGTGCCCGGCGTAGATGCAGCGGTGATGGGTGAAATCCTTGCCCAGCATGGCGGCGGCATTCTTGGCATGTTCGACATGTTCTCGGGCGGTGCGCTTGGGCGCATGACGGTATTTGCGCTCAACATCATGCCCTATATCAGCGCGAGCATCATTGTGCAGCTGATGACCGCCGCGATTCCTGCTTGGGAAACCCTCAAGAAGGAAGGCGAGTCGGGGCGGAAGAAGCTCAATCAATACACGCGCTACCTCACAGTCGCGATTGCGATCTTCCAGGCCTATGGCATTGCGATTGGGCTCGAGTCCATGCGCGGGCAATTTGGCGCGGCGGTTTATGATCCGGGGATATTCTTCCGGCTTTCCTGCGTGATCACGCTGGTTGGCGGCACCATGTTCCTGATGTGGCTTGGTGAGCAGATCACGGCGCGTGGGGTTGGCAATGGCATCAGCCTGATCATTTTCGCGGGCATTGTGGCGAATCTGCCATCCGCCCTGATCAGCACGCTGGAACTGGGCCGCACGGGCGCGCTTTCAACCATTTTCATCATCGCCTTCCTGATCATCGCGCTTCTTGTGATTGCCTTTGTGGTATTCATTGAACGCGCCCAGCGCCGCATTCCGGTGCAATATCCGAAGCGCCAGGTGGGCAATCGCATGTTCGGCGGTGAAGCGACCCATCTGCCGCTCAAGCTCAATACCGCGGGTGTGATTCCTCCGATTTTCGCGTCGTCCCTGCTGCTGCTGCCGGCGACGATTGCGGGCTTTTCTCAGGATATGTCGGATGGTTGGTTGCAGACCATAACGGGCATGCTGGCCCATGGGCGGCCCGCCTACATGTTCCTATATATGGCGATGATCATCTTCTTCGCCTTTTTCTACACGGCGATTGTCTTCAACCCAACCGAAACAGCTGACAACCTCAAGAAATACGGCGGCTTCATTCCTGGGATTCGGCCGGGGCAGAATACGTCGGATTATCTTGACCGTGTTCTGACCCGGTTGACGGTTTTGGGGGCGGCTTATCTTTGCCTTGTCTGCATCATTCCCGAAATCCTGATCAGCCAATATGGCGTGCCGTTTTATTTCGGCGGCACTTCCCTGCTGATCATTGTTTCAGTGACCATGGATACGGTGGCGCAGGTGCAATCGCATCTCTTTGCCCATCAGTATGAAGGTCTGATCAAAAAAGCGCGTCTTGGCGGCCGTGGGCAGCCGCGCGGTCGTTGAACGGAGGCATTAGATGAACCTCATTCTTCTTGGCCCGCCTGGCGCGGGCAAGGGCACTCAGGCCAAGATGCTGGAAGAAAAATTCGGCATTGCCCAGATTTCCACCGGCGACATGCTGCGCGCTGAAGTGAAGTCGGGCAGCGAAATCGGCCTCAAGGCCAAGGCCATTATGGAGCGCGGTGACCTTGTCCCGGATGAGGTGATCACGACCATGCTCAAGGCGCGCGTGTTGCGCCCTGATTGCGCCAATGGCTTTATACTGGATGGATTTCCGCGCACCGCACCTCAGGCAGCGTCACTGGATGCCATGCTGAAGGAAAGCGGCCTTAAGCTTGATCATGTGATTGAGCTGAAGGTGGATAGTGAGGCCTTGGTGGAACGCATCTCTGGGCGCTACAGCTGCGCCAATTGCGGCGCTGGCTACCATGATACGTTCAAGCAGCCGGCCAAGGCCGGCGTTTGCGACAGCTGCGGCGGGGCTGAATTCTCCCGCCGATCGGATGATAAGGCAGAAACCGTGGCAGCACGGCTTGATGCCTTTCATCGCCAGACTGCCCCCTTGCTTCCGTATTATGCGGGTCAGGGAAAGTTGAAGGCCGTTGACGGCATGGCTTCCATGACGGAAGTCGCTCGCCAGATCGGTGAAATTTTGTCGGGAAAGGCTTGACGGGGACGGGCGCTAGGGTTAATCCCCCTGCTCCCGCGGCGGGGGGCAACTCTGGCCGCTCTTTGTCGTTGCAAAATCATTCGGAACACTCCGCCGGCTGGGCCCCTAGGGCTACCGCGGCGGTATCGGGGGGCTCGGCCCCAGGAGAGACACTGTGGCGCGCATCGCCGGCGTGAATATTCCGACTAATAAGCGAGTCCTGATCTCGCTTCGCTATATCTTTGGCATTGGCCCGCAGAACGCGAAGGTCATCTGCGATCAGTTGAGCATCCCGGCCGAGCGCCGCGTGAATCAGCTGACCGATGATGAAGTCATGCGCATCCGCGAATTGATCGACCGCGAATACCGCGTCGAAGGCGATTTGCGGCGTGAGCAGGCCATGAACATCAAGCGCCTGATGGATATGGCTTGCTACCGCGGCCTGCGGCATCGCAAGGGCCTGCCGGTCCGCGGCCAACGCACCCATACCAATGCGCGTACCCGCAAGGGCAAGGCGGTTGCGATCGCCGGCAAGAAGAAGGTGACCAAGTAAGATGGCTCGTGAACCCCGCGGCGGTGCCGCTCGTGGCCCGGTAAAGCGCAAGGAACGGAAGAACATCTCTTCCGGTGTTGCGCATGTGCTGTCCACCTTCAACAACACCATCGTGACGATCACTGATGCGCAGGGCAATGCCATCGCCTGGTCGTCATCCGGTTCTCAGGGCTTCAAGGGCAGCCGCAAATCTACCCCTTACGCGGCGCAGGTTGCCGCTGAAGATGCGGGCCGCAAGGCGCGTGAACACGGGATGGAAGTGCTGGACATTATGGTGAGCGGCCCTGGTTCGGGCCGTGAATCTGCTCTGCGTGCTCTGCAGACTGTTGGCTTTCAGGTTACCGCCATTCGCGATGTTACCCCCATTCCCCATAACGGTTGCCGCCCGCGCAAGCGCCGCCGCGTCTGATACGCGCGCCACGCCTGACCGCCGCAGCCCGATAGGAGAGACATAAACGTGCTTGACCGCAACTGGCGTTCCCTGATCGAGACGCAGAAGCATATCGAGCCGACGATCAACCCGCTGCGCAGTGCCACTTTGGTGCTTGAGCCGCTGGAACGTGGCTTCGGCATGACACTCGGCAATGCGCTGCGCCGCGTGCTGCTTTCCTCGCTGCTTGGTGCGGCGGTGAAGGCAATCCGCATTGATGGCGTGCTGCATGAATTCAGCAGCATTCCTGGCGTGCGCGAAGACGTCACCGATATTGTGCTGAATGTGAAGCAGCTTGCGCTCCGCTATCAGGGTGAAGGTGAAAAGCGCCTGGCGCTGATGGCCACTGGCCCAGGCGAAGTGACCGCGGGACAGATCCAGACCACCGGCGATATCGAAATTGCCAATCCTGATCTGGTGATCTGCACGCTGGATGATGGCGCGAAGCTTTCCATGGAATTGATCATCGATTCCGGCAAGGGCTATGTGCCGGCGTCCGAAAATCGCCCGGAAGATGCGCCGATTGGTCTGATCCCGGTGGATGCGATTTATTCGCCGGTGCGCCGCGTGGCGTATCGCGTGGAGCCGACCCGCGTTGGCCAGCGTACGGATTATGACAAGCTGATCCTGTCGGTGGAAACCGATGGCACGCTGGCGCCGGAAGATGCGGTGGGCGTTGCCGCGCGCATCATTCAGGAACAGGTACAAATCCTGATCAACTTCGACGAACCGCGCCCTGAACTCGGTGCGGAAATGCAGGATGATCTGCCGTTCAACCGCAACCTGCTCCGCAAGGTGGATGAGCTTGAGCTTTCGGTCCGCAGCGCGAATTGCCTGAAGAACGACAACATCGTCTATATCGGTGATCTGGTGCAGAAGACCGAACAGGAAATGCTGCGCACGCCGAATTTCGGGCGGAAGTCGTTGAATGAAATCAAGGAAGTCCTCACGGCGATGGGACTTGGTCTTGGCATGACAGTGCCGGAATGGCCGCCTGAAAATGTTGAGGATTTGGCGAAAAGGGCAGATGAGCCGTTCTGATCGGTTCGTTCTGAAGGATAAGAAAGATGCGTCACGGATTGTCTGGGCGGAAGCTCAATATCACGTCAAGCCATCGTGCGGCGATGTTCCGCAATATGGCGACCTCTCTGCTCA
>JBBAUC010000133.1:0-8766 GCA_040398485.1 Roseomonas sp.
CTATAGCGCGGGTCGCGCGATATTCGGGCAAATACCGCCCCGCCTGGCGCATCAGCCATACGGGGGGCGGCCAGACGGCCTCTCCGGCCATGACGCGCAAAAAGGGTTTGGCCCGGCTGGGCTCGTTTTCCATTTCCATGACCCTAACCTAAGCATTGAATCTAAGATTCTGAAAGATGAGGTAGCTTGTAGGGCCTGTGGATCATGGGGAGGCAAGGGATGCCAATTCGATCCACAGGGTTCTCCCGATGGCAAATCCATGTGCGTTGGTGATTCCAACAGGGGGGAAAGGAGTTGCGCTTGTAGTCGGTGCGGGCTCGGCAAAAGCATCCAGGCTTGCGCGATGAGGGGGTTTCATCCCCATTATGGGTTCGCGCGGGATCGGTGCTGGAATCCACCCCCGTTATCCACATTGATTCACGGAATTTTACCGGCATGGTCAACAGGCACATTGATTTGCATTTGGTATCCGATTCAACCGGGGAGACGTTGCAATCCATCGCTCGGGCAACGCTGGCCCGGTTTGATGATCACCATGTGGTGGATCATCGCTGGAGCCTGATCCGATCGCGCCTGCAATTGGACCGCGTGCTGGAAGGCATTCAGCATGAACCTGGGCCGGTGCTTTATACCCTGGTGGATTCAAGCCTGCGCCATGTGTTGGAGGAAGCCTGCCAGCGCATGGGAGTCAGGTGCCTATCACCGCTTGATCCGGTGATGGAGCTATTGCAGGAGGCTACAGGGGTCCGGGCACGTGAGAAACGCGCTGCGCAGCATGTGATGGATGCGGATTACTTTCGGCGCATAGATGCCATGCATTACGTGTTGTCCCATGATGATGGGCAAGGGACTGTCGGCATTCGGAACGCTGATGTGGTGCTTGTTGGGGTTTCGCGCAGCAGCAAGACGCCCACCTGCTTTTATCTGGCCAATCGCGGCATCAAGGCCGCGAATGTGCCGATTGTGCCCGGCGCCAGCCTGCCCGAGATTTTGAATGATCCACCCTGCCCCGTGGTCGGGCTCTATATTGAAGCGAACGCGCTGATTGATATCCGCCGGCACCGTTTGAAGATCATTGGTGGCCAAGGTGTGCGGCAAGACACGACGGATTACATTGATCCTGAAGCGGTGAAGGCGGAGATCGTCGCTGCGCGGCGGCTTTGCACCAGCCAAGGCTGGCCGGTGATTGATGTGACGCGGCGTAGCATTGAGGAAACCGCGGCCACTATCCTGCAATTGATGGAAGCCTGGCACGCACGCCGGCGCGAGACGAAGGCTGCCGCCCCGCCAGAGGATCCTGCTGCGGGTGTGATTGGGAAGGCCTGACACTGGTGACAGAAGATCAACCGAGTATTGCTGCCCTGGAGCGCGCTTGCCTAACAGCGGTACCGGCGCAGCGCGTCGCTTTTGATGGCAGTTTTGTCGTGCGTGCATTTTTGGGCGGTACAGGCCGCGCCAACGCCGCAAGCAGTTTGAGCGCTGAGGCAGACCCGGAATTATCGGCTCGCATTGCCCGCATTGAGAAGCGTTATGACGCGCTCAAGCTACCGGTACGCTTTCGCTCCACGCCGCTTGATCCGCCGGGCATGGCAGAGGCGCTCACGGCGCGCGGCTATGTATCGAAGGATGAGACGATCATTTTTCTCGCAAAGGTTCAGGGCGTCGCTCGCTCTGACGATGCAGTGCGCGTACTAGCCGCCCCTGATGAGGATTGGATGGCGGTCACAGCCACAGCCGAACATCAGGTGCCAGCGCGGCGAACCGAGAAGGAACGCGCGGTCAGCATGATGATGGCACCAGCAGCTTGGCTGGTGTTGTACGAGGATGGCAAGCCAGTGGCCTGTATTTCAGTGGTGGCCGATGGGCCGCTGGCCGGGTTTTTCGATCTGGCGGTGGTGCCTGAAGCACGGCGCCGGGGCATCGGGTCCCGCATTACCCGCGCGGCAGCGCAATGGGCCGCGGCGCAGGGCGCGGAGTGGCTCTGGGCGCAAGTGGCCTCAACCAATCGGGCTTCCTGCGCTGCGCAGAACAGCCTCGGCATGCGGGAAGCCTATCGCTATGTCTATTTTATCAGGCCGCAGGACAAGGTGGTGGCATTGCACTTTGGGTGATGGTGGGCACCTGGGCTTCAGCTTAATGGTTCTGAAGCCCAGGTAGTAATCTTACGGAATGAGAACCGTACTGCCCGTGGTCTTGCGCGCTTCAAGCGCAATATGCGCGGAACCGGCGTCTTTCAGCGCATAGCTTTGATTGACACGAATCTTGACTGCGCCCGAGGCCACAACCTCAAACAAATCATTGGCGCGTGCCACCAAATCCTCGCGTTGCGCCGTATAGGTCGCAAGCGTGGGCCTGGTGACATAAAGCGAGCCCTTGGCGGCCAGAATGCCAAGATCGGGAATGGCAACGGGGCCTGAGGCATTGCCGTAAGAAATCATGAGGCCGTAGGGCGCCAAGCAATCGAGCGAGGTCAGGAAGCTGTCCTTGCCGACGCTGTCATACACCACAGGCAGCATGGCACCCTTAGTGATGTCTTTCACGCGGGCGGGGATATCATCGCTGGTGAGCAAGGCATGATCCACGCCGTGATCCTTCACCAGCGCTGCCTTTTCCGCCGTGCTGACCACGCCAATCACGGTGCAGCCAAGATGCTTGGCCCATTGGCTGAGGATAAGGCCAACCCCGCCAGCCGCCGCATGAATCAGCACGGTCTGACCTGCCTTGGCGGCGTAGCATTTCTTGATCAGGAAGGCCGCTGTCATGCCTTGCAGCATCATCGCGGCACCTTGTTCGAAGCTTATCGCATCCGGCATTTTCACCAGGCGATCGGCCTTGATGGTGCGCGCTTCAGCATAGGCGCCGATGGGGCCTGTGGCGTAAGCCACGCGATCACCGACCTTTACCTCGGTGACACCTTCACCAATCGCTTCTACAACGCCTGAGGCTTCCATGCCGATGATCGCCGGCATGCTGGGTGCTTTGTAGAGGCCAGTGCGGAAATAGACGTCAATGTAGTTCAGGCCAACTGCCTTATGCCGCACCAGCGCTTCGCCTGGCTTGGGGACGGGAAGGGGTACTTCTTCCCAAACCATTTTCTCCGGGCCGCCGGGTTCATGGATGCGGATAGCGTGATTCATGGGGGTATCCATCAGGTGTTGAGGGGGGAAAGAAGCGCTCGGCTTTCATGATCCAAAAGATAGCGCTTTGTAGCCGGTCCATCGCCACCGGAATAGCCGCCCAGTGACCCATCAGCGGCGATGACGCGATGGCAGGGTATGAAAAGCGGAATGGGGTTGGCGCCATTGGCTCCGCCGACCGCGCGCGGGCCAGAGCCGATGGTGCGGGCGATATCAGCGTAGCTGCGGGTTTCGCCTGGTGGGATGGCGCAAAGCGCGGCCCAGACGCGTTTTTGGAAGTTGGAGCCTTCGGGTGCGAGCGGGAGATTGAAACTCAGCCGCTTGCCGTCGAAATAGTCTTGCAATTGGTCGCAGGCGTCGCGCAGCAGGGCGGTTGCTTCCTGATCGCGACCGCGGCCCCAGTCAAGCGCGACGATGGCGCCGCCATCTTCGGAGATGGTGACCTCACCAAGGGGGGTATGGAGAGAGAGTTGCGGCATGACGCGTAAGCGAAGTGGCACCAAGGCCGGGTAGCGTCAAGCGGCACGGTTTTGACGAATGGCCCGTTAGGCGCCAAGGAAACGTGGTTAAGCAAAGGGGAATGCGTATGAGCGATCTGGAAGCGAAGGGGAAAGCTGCCTCGGACCCCCCGCCGTATTTTCAGGCGCATGTCTTCGTGTGCTGCAATCGGCGCCCTGAGGGCCACAAGCGCGGGTCCTGCGCTGCGCGCGGCAGTGAAGCATTGCGAGATTACATGAAGGCACGCGGCAAGGAATTGGGGCTGGCCGGGGTGCGGGTGAATATGGCCGGCTGCTTGGATCGCTGTGAATTCGGCCCGGCCATGGTGATTTACCCTGAGGAAATTTGGTATAAAATCGAAACGAGATACGATATTGATGAAGTGCTCGAAACGCATCTTCGCCAAAGGGGTCGCGTGACGCGCCTGATGCTGACTGAACGTGATAGTCTGCCCGCAAAGGGATAGGGCTACGGCCAGTGTTTCACGTGAAACGAGGCGATAGGTGAGCACGGCCGATACCATCTATGCCCTGGCAAGCGGCGCAGCTGCTGGCGCGGTTGCCGTGCTGCGCTTGTCGGGCCCGGGCACCGGTGAGGCGGTTAGGCGCCTGGCCGGCAGCCTGCCGCCACCGCGCCGCGCCAGTCTGCGCCGGCTACGCGCACCGGATGGGGAAACACTCGACCACGCCCTCGTACTTTGGTTTCCGGGGCCTGCTTCCTATACCGGCGAAGATGCTGCTGAGCTGCATTTACATGGTGGACGCAGCGTCATTGCCGGGGTGATGGAGGCCTTGACGGCAGCCGGGCTGCGCGAGGCGGAGCCCGGGGAATTCACGCGCCGCGCCTTCCTTCACGGGAAGATGGATTTGACTGCCGCCGAGGGTATCGCCGATCTGGTCGCCGCCGAGACTGCCGCGCAGCGGCGCCAGGCACTGCATCAGGCAGATGGCGGCTTGGCCAAGCTTTATGGCGCTTGGGCTGAGCGTTTGGCGCGGCTACTGGCCCATCAGGAGGCCGCGATTGAATTCGCTGAAGATGGCCTTCCCACTGATCTGGACGCGAAGGCGCGCGCCGGCGCAGGGGAGTTGCGCGCGGAAATTGAGGCGCATTTGGCCGATGCGCGGCGCGGCGAATTGCTGCGTGACGGCTTGGTCTTCGCCATTATCGGCGCGCCGAATGCTGGAAAATCTTCCCTTCTCAATGCCCTGGTTGGGCGGGAAGCGGCGATTGTGTCAGCGCGGGCGGGGACTACGCGCGATATTGTGGAGGCGCGGCTCGATCTGGCCGGCGTTCCCGTGACGCTTTCCGACACGGCGGGCTTGAGAAGGGCCGGCGATGAGATCGAGGCAGAAGGCATCAAGCGTGCCGAGCGCCGAGCGCAGGAAGCGCAGCTCGTCATCACGGTGTTCGCTGCTGACCAGCCCCCTGATGCCGAAACCCTCCGCTGGGTAGGGCCGGAGGCGCTTGTGCTGGTCAATAAATGCGACCTGGCCCCAGCACCTGCCGCGATTGCGGATGTTCCAGCCATGGCGGTCTCCGCGCTCGAGGGTATTGGATTGGGCACACTAAGGGACCGGCTTGCTGAGGCGGCGCTCCGCCTAACGGGTGCAGGGCAGGGCAATCAACTGACCCGCCCGCGCCATCGCGCGGCACTGACCGAAGCGGTGACGCTACTGGCCGAGGCTGAGGAAGCCAGTCTTCCTGAACTGACGGCGGAGGCGCTGCGCGCTGCGCTTTTCGCCCTTGGGCGGCTGACGGGGCGCGTGGGTGTCGAGGAAATTCTCGATATTGTTTTCCGGGACTTCTGTATCGGCAAGTAATGCTGATATAGGCGGCGCATGACGGGCGCTGATTTGACCTTTGATGTTGTGGTCGTGGGCGGGGGCCATGCCGGCTGTGAGGCTGCGGCGGCCGCGGCGCGCTGTGGTGCGCGCACGCTTCTGCTGACCCATAAGATTGAAACCATTGGCGAAATGTCTTGCAACCCGGCCATTGGCGGGGTGGGGAAGGGGCATCTGGTCCGCGAGATTGACGCGCTTGATGGCATTATGGCCCGTGCCGCGGATGCGGCAGCCATTCACGTCAAGATACTCAATTTGTCCAAGGGACCAGCGGTTCGGGGGCCGCGCGCGCAGGCGGATCGGCGGCTTTATCGCGAAGCGGTGCAGGCGCTGCTGCGCGACCAGCCTGGCCTCACCATTATGGCTGGCGGGGCTGAGGGTTTGGAACTTGACCAGGCGGGCGGGCTTGCCGCTATCGTTGCCGCCGATGGCCAACGTATCCGCTGCGGGGCGGCAATCATCACCACCGGCACATTCCTACGCGGCGAAATCCATATAGGTGAAAAGCGCTACCCGGCTGGCCGTGTTGGCGATGCGCCCGCAATCGGCTTGGCTCTGGCCTTTGAGCGCTTGGGGTTGCCACTTGCGCGCCTCAAGACCGGGACGCCACCCAGGCTTGATGGGCGCACCATTGATTGGTCGGCGCTGGAAGCGCAGCCAGGCGATGACCCGCCGGAGCCGCTTTCCTGGCTGACTGACCGCATCACCAATCGCCAGGTCTCCTGCGGGATTACCGCTACAACGCCAGAAACCCACGCCATCATCCGCGCTAATCTACAGTCAAGCGCGGTCTATGGTGGGCGGATTCAGGGCGTTGGCCCACGTTATTGCCCTTCCATCGAAGATAAGGTGGTGCGCTTTGCTGAGCGAGAGCGGCATCAGATTTTCCTTGAACCTGAAGGGCTTGATGACCCGACGGTCTATCCGAATGGTATTTCGACCAGCCTTTCAGAAGCTGTGCAGGAACAGGTGGTGGCCTCCATCCCTGGGCTGTCCAAGGCCCGTCTCCTCCGGGCTGGCTATGCCATTGAATATGATCACATAGATCCTCGCGCACTGACTCCGACACTGGAATTGCGGCAAGTGCCGCGGCTGTTTCTTGCCGGGCAAATTAATGGCACCACAGGGTATGAGGAAGCCGGCGCCCAAGGGCTGATGGCTGGGATAAATGCCGCGCGGCGCGCTTCTGGCGCCGATCATGACGCGGTTCTGACGCGTAGTGAGGCCTATATCGGCGTTCTTTTGGATGATTTGACGCTACAGGGTGTGTCTGAACCTTATCGCATGCTGACCGCGCGGGCAGAGCATCGGCTCTCTCTTCGGGCAGACAATGCTGGGCTTCGGCTCACCGAACGCGGTATTGCTTGGGGCTGTGTGGGGTCTGAGCGTGCTGTACGCCACCGTGCCTTTGCGACAGCGGTCTCCGCTGCCTTGGCGCGCGCCGGTACGGATGGTGCCTCGCCCGCAGCGCTTTCCGGCTTTGGGATCACGGTCAATCAAGATGGACGGCGTCGTTCGGTACTTGAGGTGCTGGCTCTGCCTAGCGTGGCAATGGCAAAGATTGAGGCCGCCTTCCCTTGGCTGCGGGATTTGGGCACGCCTATCCGCACACAATTGGAAGCTGAAGCCCTCTACGCCCCCTATTTACGCCGGCAGGAGGCCGAGCGGCGCCTTCTGGAACGTGAAGAAAAGGCGGCCATTGCTGCAACCCTCGATTTTGAGGCGGTCGACGGGCTTTCCGCCGAAATGCGCCAGCGCTTGAAAGCCGCGCGCCCCAGCACACTTGGCGCCGCCGGGCGTGTTCAGGGCGTCACGCCGGCCGCCTTGGCGGCGCTTGCGGTGCATTTGCGGCGCGACGCTCAGCGTTTCACGTGAAACACTCCCCAGAAACAACAGCACGGCTCGCTGCGTATCGCGATCTACTGCTGCGGTGGAATACCCGTATCAACTTGATTTCAGCCGAAACTGCCGCCGAAATAGACCAGCGACACATCGCCGATTGCGCGCAATTGCAGCCACTTTTGCCCCAGGATGGACCGATTGCCGATTTAGGCTCGGGTGCTGGTTTACCGGGCTTGGTGCTTGCCATCCTAGAGCCGAAGCGTGAAATACATCTTGTGGAATCAGACAAGCGCAAGGCCGCCTTTCTGGTCGAAGCAAGCGCCCAATTGAAGCTGCCCATGGTACGCGTGCATGCCTGCCGAGCAGAAAACGCGCAGCTCCCCCCGCTTTCCGCCATTACCGCTCGCGCGCTTGCCTCCCTGGCAACCCTGCTGCCCTATGCTGCCAAGTTTCTGGCCCCGGGTGGCGTCGCGGTACTCCCGAAAGGCAAGACCGCCGAGAAAGAGTTGACGGAAGCCGCCCTGGGCTGGCACTTCACTTGTGAGCGCATTCCAAGCATCACCCATCCCGAAGCAACCATCTTGCGCCTGAGCAATATCCATCGTGTCCAGCCCTAAGCCTGCCAGGCCGAAAATCATCGCCATCGCCAATCAAAAAGGCGGGGTGGGCAAGACCACGACTGCGATCAACTTGGCGACAGCGCTCGCCACCACGCGCAAAGTTTTGTTGATTGACCTGGACCCGCAGGGCAATGCCTCAACCGGCCTTGGCTTGCCGAGGCTGGAAAGGGGCCAGGGCAGCTATGCGCTGTTGGTTGGTGCCGCGCCATTGGCGGAATTGATCAGGCCGTCGCGCATCCCACAGCTTAAATTGCTGCCTGCCGATACTGATTTGGCCGGCGCCGAGATTGAATTGATTGATCTCGAGGCCCGCGAAAGGCGCCTGCTGAACGCGCTCGAAGCCGCCGGAGATGTCCTGGCCGGCACAGATCTCATCATCATAGATTGCCCGCCATCGCTCGGCCTGATCACACTGAATGCCTTGGTCGCAGCGGATGAGGTTTTGGTGCCGCTGCAATGCGAATTTTTTGCGGTTGAAGGCGTTTCCCAAATCACACGCACCATTGAACGCGTCAGCAAGAGCTTGAACCCAAACCTCAAGCTCGGCGGCATTGTTCTGACGATGTTTGATAAACGCAACAATCTTTCTGAACTTGTCGCTGCCGACGTGCGCGCCTTCTTTGGCGACAAGGTCTATGAAACAGTTATTCCTCGAAACATTCGCATTACAGAGGCACCATCCCACGGTCTGCCCGTGCTGGTTTATGATCATCGCTCGGCGGGTGCGGAAGCCTATGTCGCACTCGCGCAGGAATGGATCCGCCGCGAGAAGCAACCAAAGGAAATGGCCCAATGAAAAAGCCCGCCCGGCTCGGCATGGGCCTATCG
>JBBAUC010000134.1:0-8577 GCA_040398485.1 Roseomonas sp.
CATCATGAAGAAGCTTCTTGTTCTTGCGGCGCTGCTGCTTGCCACACCCGCCACAGCGCATGTCACCATTGACCCACCCCAGGCCCAGGCCAATGCCAGTTTGCGCGCGGCCTTTCGCGTGCCGCATGGCTGCGGCCAGCAGGCCACCATCCGCGTGACTGTCACGTTGCCGGAAGGCACCACCACCGCGCGGCCCATGCCGAAAGCGGGGTGGCGCATTGCCATCACGCGCCAACCACTCGCCACCCCCATTTCCGATGGCCATGGCGGCATGATCACGGAAGCGATCACCCAGATCATCTGGGAAGGCGGCCCGCTGCCCAATGAGCATTACGATGAATTCGTCATCATGTTCCGCACGCCAAACCGCTCGGATGAAACCATCTGGCTGCCAACCGTGCAGCATTGCGATGGCGGTGGCACCGCCGCTTGGGTAGAAATCCCCGAAGCCGGGCGGCGGATCACGGATTACCGCTTCCCCGCACCCTCACTCCGCCTGACCCCACCCCGCACTGCCGGAGGCCACTGAGAATGCACCCCATACTGAAAACCCTGCCGCTTGCCGCCCTGATCCTAGCGGCACCCCCCTTGGCGCGCGCCTGCGATATGGAAGCGATCAATGCGGAAATGACCACGATTTGCCTGGGCGCCCTGCACCCGACCCGCGCGGCGGCCGAGGGCATCATGGCGCAACTCCCCGCGCCTGAAAAAGCGGCGCTGGCGGCCGCACTCGCCCGCGCCGGGGATGCCTGCGAAACCGGGGACCCCGCCCAGGGCACCCGCGAAGCCGCCGGCATTATGCGCCTGATCGGCCATATCGAAGCCCGGCTGGGCCTGGCGCCGCCCCCCATAACGCTGCAAAGGCTGGGGGGCATTGCCCCCGCGCCGCGCGGCTGAAGCCCCTGGAAAGAAGGAGAAACCCTATGTCCTCCCTGACCCGCCGTGCGCTCGGCGCCTTGATCCTGACCCTCCCTGCCACGGCCTTCGCCCATCATGATGTCACCGTCGGTGATCTCGCCATCGGCCATCCCTGGACCCGCGCCGCCGGCGCCAATACCAATGGTGCGGGCTTCATGACGTTGCGGAATAATGGCGCCACGCCGGATAGGTTGGTCTCCGCCGCCAGCCCCGCCGCCCGCGTGGTGGAACTCCATACCCATGTCCGTGAAGGCGATGTCATGCGCATGCGCCCCGTGGCGGATATCCCGATCCCGCCGGGCCAGACGGTGCATCTCCGCCCCGGCGGGCTGCATATCATGCTGATTGGCCTGACCGAGCCACTCCGCCAGGGGGCCACGGTGCCGCTGACGCTGCGCTTTGAACGCGCCGGGGAGGTACAAGTGACCCTAAGCGTCGAATCCGCTGGCGCCCGCGGCCATGCCCACTGATCGGGCTGCCTTGTGACAGGCTTCGCTTGCCTTTGGCCCCCTTTCGGGCCAAAGAGCCCTTCTATCCTTCACTCCTGATTCTGCATGGAGGGCCTCACATGGCCTCGTCCTTCGACCGTATCGCCGATATCATTGCTGAAAACAGCGAAGTCACGCGGGATAAGATCCTGCCCGACAGCCATGTGATCAATGATCTGGGCATTGATAGCCTGGACTTCCTGGATATTGTCTTCGCCATAGACAAGGCCTTCGGCATCAAGGTGCCGGTGGAAGCCTGGACGCAGGAAGTGAATGCGGGCAGCGCGCCGGCGGAAAAATACTTCGTCATGAAGAACCTGGCCGAGCGTGTGGATGAGCTGGTTGCGGCCAAGGCCGGCTGAGCAAAACCCCAAGCCACGCGCCTCCGAAACCACGGATCCCTGACGCGATGCGCCTGGAATATTTCCAGATGATAGATCGGGTGGCATCGCGCGAAGGCGATTCCATCATTGTGGAAAGCCGCATCCCGGATGCTTCCCCGGTATTTGAAGGGCATTTCCCTGGCCATCCGCTGATGCCTGGTGTGCTATTGGTGGAAACCATGGCGCAGGCTTCCGGCTGGTTATTGCTTGATTTGATGGGCTTCGCGCGCATGCCCTTTCTGATGGCGGTGAAGGAAGCGAAGTTCCGCAGCTTCATCGGCCCCGGCACGGCAGTGCGCGTGCATGCCAAGCGCCTGCATGATGGATCAGGTTTTGCGGTGACCGAAACGCGGATCGAAGCCGATGGCAAGCGCATCACCGATGCGGAGCTGACCTTCCGCATCATGGATTACCCCGCGCCGGAATTGGCGGACGCCATGCGCGGGCGGGGCCGGGAATTGGGGCTGCTATGACAAGGCGCGATGTCGTCATTACCGGGATTGGGCTGGTATCATCCTTGGGTGAAGGGCCTGACGCGCATTGGGCAGCGCTGAACAATGGCGCCAAGCCGGTGGTGGATTCAGCAAGCTTCGCGCCCTTTCCGGTGCATCCTTTGCCGCCCCTCAGCCTTGATGCGCAAATCCCGAAAAAGGGTGACCAGCGCCAGATGGAACCCTGGCAGCGGCTTGGCACCTATGCCGCCGGGCTTGCGATTGACCATGCCGGGGCGCGCGGCCTTGTTTCCGATATGCATTTGGTTGTCGCCGCTGGCGGTGGAGAGCGTGACGTCGCGGTGGATGAGGCGGTAACGGCGGCGCTGACCAGTGCTGCGCCGGAAGCATCCGGCGCGCTGCTGAATGAAAAGCTCGCCACTGAATTGCGGCCCACGCTGTTTTTGGCGCAGCTTTCCAATCTGCTCGCCGGCAATATCTCGATCGTGCATGGCGTGACAGGATCGTCGCGCACGCTGATGGGGGAAGAAGAAGCGGCTGCCGATGCGATTCGCATCGCGGCGGCGCGGCTTGCCGAAGGGCGGGGCGAGATTGCTTTGGTGGGTGGCGCTTTTGCGTCTCAGCGCTGGGATATAGTGTTGCTTTATGCGCCAGGTGGCGTGCTGTGGCAGGGCGATTACGCGCCGGTTTCCGCGCGTGGCGCTGCGGGCGGGTTGATCCTTGGCGGCATGGCGGCGTTTCTGGTGTTGGAAACGGCAGAACATGCGCGCGCGCGCGGAGCAACAGCACTCGCGCGGATTGGCGGCATTGCCAGCGATGCGGCGCATGAGCGCGCGGGCGGTGGCAGTGCAGCCGCAGCCAAGGCGCTTTGGCAAGGCATGGCAACGCCACAAACCGGGCTTGGCGTGATTTCCGGCATGACAGGTGTGGCGGAAGCGCGGATTGAAGAAGAAGCCTTCCTGACCGGGCTTGGCAGCGTGCCAGTGCGGCGCAGCGCTTCACTTCTGGGGCATGGGGTGGAAGCAAGCTTCCCGGCAAATGTCGCGCTTGCGGCACTCGCGCTTTCGCGCGGTGGTTTCTACCCAGCAATGGACCCCGCCGATGCCGGTGATGGCCCGGTGGAGCGCATTCTGGTGACCGGCTTCGGTCAATGGCGCGGTGAAGCGCTTGCGCTGCTGGAGAAAGCGCCATGAAGGATCATCTGGGCCGCCCCTTGGTGGCGGTGACGGGGATTGGGCTGGTGAGCCCACTCGGCTGGGGGCTGGATAAGAATTGGGCGGCGCTGCTGGCGGGCACTTCCGGCATTACGCGCATTCGCCGTTTCGCGACCGATCATCTGAAAACCACCATGGCCGGCACGGTGGATTTGCCGGAAGAAATCGTGGGCGCCGATCCCGTGCCCGCGCCGGTGCGCGTGGAACGCATGGCCGCCGCCGCGATTGCCGAAGCTTTGGTGGCGGCGGGCATGAAGGAGGGCGCGTTTGATGGCCCCCTCATGCTCGGCATGCCGCCGGTTGAAATGGAATGGCCGCAGCGCGTGGCGCTGGCCCGGCGCGCGGGTGGCAATGGCCATGCCGCGCTTTCGGTGGCGAGCATCGGCCAGCGCGATTTATATGAAACGTTCTTGTATGGCGGTGTCGGCGAAAGACTCGCGTTGCGTTTCGGCACCAAGGGCGCGCCGATTGCGATCACCACCGCCTGCGCCACCGGCGCTTCCGCCATTCAATTGGGTGTGGAGGCGATTCAGCGGGGCGAAGCGAAATCCGTGATTGCGCTTGGCACTGATGGTTCGGTGCAGCCAGAAGCGGTGATCCGGTTTTCGCTGCTCTCCGCGCTATCCTCGCGCAATGAAGACCCAACCAAAGCATCCCGCCCCTTTGAGAAATCCCGCGATGGTTTCGTGATGAGCGAAGGTGCTGCGGCGCTGATCCTGGAAGATCTGGAACATGCCCGCGCGCGTGGCGCCACCGTGATCGGCTTGGTGAGTGGCTGCGGCGAAAGGGCGGATAATTTCCACCGCACGCGCTCCAACCCCGATGGGTCTTCCATCATTGGCGCCATGAGGAATGCCATTGCCGATGCCGGCCTGCAGCCTGGTGATATCGGCTATGTGAATGCCCATGGCACCAGCACGCCGGAGAATGACAAGATGGAAGCGCTTGGCATGCGCGCCGTATTTGGTGAGGCGCCGCCGCCCATTTCCTCCAATAAATCCATGATCGGGCATACGCTTTCCGCCGCCGGCGCGATTGAGGCGGCCTTCAGCCTCTTGACGCTACGCGATCAAATCCTGCCACCCACCATCAATCATGTGGAACCGGACCCGACGCTTGGGCTGGATGTGGTGCCGAATGAAGCGCGTCGTGTTTCCGGCTTGCGGCATGTGCTGTCCAATTCCTTTGGCTTTGGCGGGCAGAATGTCTGCCTGCTGCTGAGTGCCGCACCATGATGCGCGCCCTTCGCCTGCATGGTGATCGGGAGTTGCGCCTGGAATCCGTGGCGCCACCACCGCCACCTGCCGCGCATGAAGTGCAGCTTCGCATTCGCGCCGTCGCGCTGAACCATATTGATGTCTGGGGCTTTCGCGGCATGGCCTTCGCCAAGCGCAATCTGCCACTGACGGTTGGCGCGGAAGCGGTGGGGGAGATTGTCGCCGTTGGTTCTGCCGTAACCGACTGGAAGATTGGCGATCATGTCGCGCCCTATGGCGCGGCGACTTGCGGTGTCTGCAAGGCGTGTCGCGAAGGGCGCGATAATCTTTGTGAAAATGTCGGCGGTGTGAAGGGTTTTCATTTGGATGGCTTCGCGCAGGAATTGATGAACCAGGATGCGCGGCTTCTGGTGCGCGTACCGGCTGGGCTTTCCTTCGAAGATGCCGCTTGCGGGCCGATCACCTTCTCCACCGTCGAACACATGCTGTTCGACAATGCCAAGCTGGAAGCGGGAGAGACCATCCTGATCCATGCCGCAGGTTCCGGCATTGGCACGGTGGCGGTGCGGATCGCGAAGGATCTGGGCTGCACCGTAATCGCGACCGCCGGCGATGATGAAAAATGCGCCAAGGCCAAGGCATTGGGCGCGGATCATGTGGTGAATTACTCCACGCAGAATTTCCCGACCGTGGCGCGGCGCGTCACCGGCAAGCGCGGCGTGGATGTGGTGTTTGAACATGTCGGCGCTTCGACCTGGAGCGGCAGCTTGCTCTCGCTGAAAATGGGTGGGCGGTTGGTGACCTGCGGGTCCACTTCAGGCGTTTCGGCGGAAACCAATCTGATGATGGTGTTTCAGCGTCAGCTTCGCATCTTTGGGTCCTTTGGCGCTTCCATGCGCAATACTGCCGATGGCTACGCGAAAATGGCGCGCGGTATTCTGCCCGTATTGGATACGGTGGTGCCTTTGGAACGCTTTGCCGAGGGGCTGGAACGGCTGGAAAGCCGCCGCGTCTTCGGCAAGATCGTGGCGACGCTGTAATGGGCAGCGCGGCGCGCGGCTGATGGATTGGCTGATCGGGCTTGCGCTGCGCGCGGGCTTTGGCCTGCTGCGCTTGATGGGCCCAAGCTTCGGCCCTGCCTTCGGCGCGTTTCTGGCGCGTAATCTGGGACCGATCACGCCCGCCCATCGCATTGCGCGGGATAATATCGCCGCCGCCTTTCCGGAAAAAACAGCGGCTGAACATGCCGCCATTCTGACGGAAGCCTGGGACAATCTGGGCCGCACGGCCTGCGAATATGTGCATATGGACCGGATTTGGGATTTTGATCCCGAAAATCCGAAGCCGGGCGGGCTTATCAGCGCCTCCGCCGAAACCGTGGCGCTTTATGAAAGACTGCGGGATGACGGCAAGCCCGCCATCGTCTTTTCCGCGCATCTGGCGAATTGGGAATTGCCGGCGGTGGCGGCGGCCAAGCATGGCATTGATAGTGCGGTTTTGTATCGCACGCCGAATAACGCCGCCGTGGCGCGTGAAATCCTGAGGCTGCGCAAGGATAGCATGGGGGTTTTGGTGCCGGCCGGCATGGGCGCGCCGCTACGTTTGGCGCGGGCTTTGGAAGCGGGGCAGCATATCGGCATGTTGGTGGATCAGCGCTTTGGGCGTGGGCCGCGCGTGATGTTCATGGGGCGCGAAGCGGGGGCCAATCCGCTGCTCGCGCAATTGGCGCGGCGCTTTGATTGCCCGGTGCATGGCGCGCGCGCAATTCGCCTGCCTGGCGGGCGCTTTCGTCTGGAATTGACCGAGGAAATCCCCCTGCCACGCGATGCAGAAGGCTTGATTGATATCAACGCCGCCACGCAAAAAATGAACGAGGTAATTGAAGCCTGGGTGCGGGAATATCCCGGCCAATGGCTTTGGATGCATCGCCGCTGGCGGTAATGCGCTTCGTGTGAAAGGCGGCTTCTCATGCTCACGATCAGGCGCGCCAAACCGCTTTCCGAGCTTGATCGCGGCGAAGTTTTCGAGGTGCAGGATACGCTGAGCGCCGCGAATATCGCGAATTTTTCCGTAATGTTTGGCCTGGATGACAAGGTAGTGCCGGCGCGGGCCGCTGGTGCGCTGATTGCGCATGTGATCACCACGCGCTTTCCAGGGCCGGGTAGCAGGATCATTGCCGAAAACCTTCGCTATGGTGGCGGCATGGCGGAAGGCGATGTGCTGACAACGGGCCTGGTGGTGCTGGATATTGACCAGAAGGCCGGCGTGGCGCGACTTGCCTGCCGCGTGACCGGGCCTGGCGGCATGGTGCTGGCGGAAGGCGAGGTTGAGGTGCTGCCCCCCACAACCGCCGAAGAACGCGCTCTGCCGCAAATGACCGGGCTTGGCCCCCATGCCGGCAAGGTGATGGCAGACCTTTTCGCGCGCTGCCGCGCCCTGCCGCCCGTGCCGACTGCGGTTGCGCATCCTTGCGATGTGGAAAGCCTGCGCGGGGCGCTATTGGCCACGCAGCAGGGGCTGATCACACCGATCCTGACGGGGCCAGAGGCGCGGATTCGCGCGATTGCGGCCAAGGAATCGCTTGACCTTTCAGGCATCACGCTGATTGGCACGGAACATAGCCATGCCTCGGCCGAGGCAGCGGTGGCGTTGGTGCGGGAAGGCCGGGCGGCGGCATTGATGAAGGGCAGCCTGCATACGGATGAATTGCTGGGCGCGGCCTTGGCGAAGGAGGCTGGGCTGCGCACGGAACGGCGCGTGAGCCACGCCTTCGTGCTGGATGCGCCGCTTTACCCTCGGCCGCTGATCATCACCGATGCGGCGGTGAATATCGCGCCCGATCTGGAAGCCAAGGCGGATATCATCCGCAATGCCATCAAGCTGGCGCAGGCCATGGGGATTGCGACGCCCAAGGTTGCGATTCTGGCGGCGGTTGAGACCGTGACGCCCAAGATGCAGGCCACTTTGGATGCGGCGGCGCTCTGCAAAATGGCGGAGCGTGGGCAGATTACCGGCGGCGTGCTGGATGGGCCGTTGGCCTTTGATAACGCCATCAGCCCGGTTGCGGCGGCGGCCAAGGGCATTCAATCCCAGGTTGCGGGCCAGGCGGATATCCTCCTGGTGCCGGATTTGGAGGCGGGAAATATGCTCGCCAAGCAATTGGCCTATCTGGGCGGCGCGGAGTCGGCCGGGATTGTGCTGGGGTTGCGGGTGCCGATGGCGCTGACCAGCCGGGCGGATAATGCCATGGCGCGGCTGGCATCGGCGGCCTTGTTGCGCCTGATGGCGCCGGCCTAGAGCGTGTTGAGACTTCCCTTTTCAGCCTTGGGGCGGATGCGCTAGAAGGGGCCTATGAACGCATCCCGCATCTTCGCCTTGTGGCCGCGCGCCATTTTCTTTCTGCCGCTTGGGTTGGCAATGGCCGGCTGCAGCGACTCCTCTCAGGTGCGAGAGGTGGAGCGCGACGAATACAACACGGGCAGCAAGCGCGAACAATTGCTGCGCGCCACATCAGCAGCAGGCACATCGGGCGGAATCACGCTGTTTGGTGGTGGCACGGAAAAAGGCCAGGAGAGCGGCGCCGGTGGCGGCGGGCTTGGTGTGAATGCGTTTCTGTGGCGTGCGACGCTGGATACGCTTTCCTTCATGCCGCTTGCGTCAGCCGATCCCTTTGGTGGAGTGATTATCACGGATTGGCATGCGCCAGGTGGCGTTTCCAATGAACGCTTCAAGGCCACTGCGTATGTGCTTGGGCGGCAATTGCGATCTGATGGTGTGCGGATTGCGGTCTTCCGCCAAGTGCGCGGTCCGGGCGGCTGGGTAGATGCGCCGGTCAGCACCTCAACAGCAGCGGAATTGGAAGACAAGGTGCTGACGCGCGCACGCGAATTGCGGAGCCAGTCGGC
>JBBAUC010000135.1:0-8541 GCA_040398485.1 Roseomonas sp.
CCAGGCCAGTTGGTCTTCGCGCTTCAATAGCGCCTTGGATGGGTGAACCTTTACGGCGTTGAGTTTCATTTGGGGCTTCTCCCTTTGTTGTTGGCGGCTTGCCTGACTGGATGTTCTTCTGCGCCCATCCCGCGCCATCGTCCAATCCAATTGACGTGGCGCGCTGATAGGTTTTCCGTATGGGCGAAACAGTATCGGAATTCAGATGGATTTTCGCCTGATCCGCCGCTTGGGGCATTTTCTGGCCGTGGCCGAAGAAGGTCATTTCGGCCGCGCTGCCGCACGGCTTGGCATTTCGCAGCCGCCGCTGACCGCGCAAATCCAATTGCTGGAACGCGAACTCGGCGTGAAGCTGCTGGAACGCAGCGGCAAGGGCGCGCGCCCAACGCGCGAGGGGGAAGCGCTGTTACCACTCGCGCGGCGTATCGCCGGCAATGCGGCAGACCTTGAAAGCCTGGCGCGCGAATTGCGTTTGGGCCACCACGCGCCGGTTTCAATCGCTTGCGTCACCTCGGCACTGTTTGACTATCTGCCCCCCATCGTGCGCGCCATGCAGGCCGCACGGCCAGAAGCCGCGATTGGTGTGCGGGAGATGGACACGGCCGAGGCTTTGGAAGCGCTCAGGCGTGGTGAGGTTGATCTGGCGCTGCTCCGCGCCGATCGTGATCGCGCGCCGATCAAGCTTAAGGCCTTGGGGGAAGACAGGCTCGCTGCCGCTTTGCCGGAAGGCCATCCGATCCTCGCCGGGCCTGATCCTTTGCCGCTGGCAGCACTCGCCGAAGCGCCGATGTTGATGCTGCCGCGCGCGATTAGCCCGGCCTATTCGGATGCGATGACAGCGGCCTGCCATGCGGCGGGCTTTACGCCGCGCGTGGTGCGCGAAGTGGGCTCGGCCATGGCGCAGCTTGGCTTTGTGGCGGCGGGGCTTGGTGTGGCGCTGGTCTCGGAAGGCATGGCGCGGCTCAACCCGCCGGGCGTTGCCTTCCGCATCCTCGCTGGCCCCATTCGTGGCGTTGGCGTGGCGCTGGCCTGGAATGCGGAGCGGGAGAATGAGGCGACGAGCCTCGCGCTTGAGATTGCCGATGTGCAATTCGGGCCATCAGCCCTGGCCCGCGGCGCCCGGCTGCTTTAGGTAGCTAGACTGTAATTACGCATCCGCAGGAGTATCCGATGCCCGCCACCACCCCTTTTGATCGCGTCATTCGTGGCACGCTTGTGCTGCCTGATCGCATCCTGGCCAATGGCTGGGTTGCCACGCGCGGCGACATCATTGCCGGCATTGGCGAGGGGCCATCGCCGGTCGCGACCTCGGTCGAGGATTACGGCGCGCGTTATATTATGCCGGGCTTGGTTGATGGGCATATGCATACCTCATCCTCTCGCGGTTGGCCGGGCATTGAAGGCGCTTCGAAATCCGCTGCTGCGGGCGGTGTGACCACCTGTGTTGACATGCCCTATGACGTGCCGCGCCCGGTGACGGATTCCGGCATTTTCAAGGAAAAGGTGGAATATGTGAACCGCCTATCCCATGTGGATATCGCGCTTTACGGCACCATCCTGAAATCGGGCGGCGTGGATGCCATTGCGGGCTTGGCCGAAGCCGGCGCCTGTTCCTTCAAGCTTTCCACTTATGAATATGACCCGGTGCGCTTCCCGCGCATTGACCACCCCACCATGGTCGCGGCCTTTCGCGAAATCGCCAAGACCGGGCTGATGGTGGCCGTGCATAATGAGGATCAGGAAATTGTTATCCGCCTGACCGAGGAAGCCAAGGCGGCCGGAAATACCTCCCCCATCTGGCATTGCCGCACGCGCCCACCGCTTTGTGAAACCATGGCGGATCTCGAGATTTTCGAAATCGGGCTTGAGACGGGCGCGCATGTGCATATCGCCCATTCGTCGCTGGCGCGCGGCTTTGAAATCGCCGAGGTGTTTCGCCGCATGGGCGGCAAGGCATCGGGCGAAGCCTGCCTGCAATATCTTTGCATGACGGAAGAAGACATCATCCGGCTTGAGGGCTTCGGCAAATGCAACCCGCCCTTCCGCACGGCGGATGAGGTGGAGCGCATGTGGGGCGCCTTTGCCAAGGGGCAGGTTGCTTATGTCTCCACCGATCACGCGCCTTGGCCGCGCGACCGCAAGACCTATACGGGCGATATCTTCACCGTGGGTGCAGGGCTGACGGGGATGCAAAGCTTCGCGCCTGTGATGTTCTCGCTATTGAAGCAGCGCGGTCTGTTGCCCAGCCTGATGGCGCTTTACTGCGCCGAACGCCCGGCGCGCTTCCATGGGCTTTACCCGAAGAAGGGCGCGCTGAGGGTTGGCGCGGATGCCGATTTGCTGGTGATGGAAGAAGGTGATTTCACCTTTGATGCACGCGATATCCAGGACCAGGAAGATGCCAAATGGTCGCCCTATGATGGCATGAAGGTGAAGGGCCGCGTTGCCGCCACCTGGCTGCGCGGGAAGCAGATTTGGGATGGCAAGCAGGTTTTAGCCAAACCCGGCGCCGGGCGCTTCGTGCCGCGTCAACACAAGGAAACCTATGTCGGGGAATAAGGAAAAGCCGCGCCCGGAAGGGCATTGGATCAAGCGCCAGCCGCGCCCTTCAAAGCCCGCAGCGCCTCCACCTCGGCGGAAGCCCGGGCTGATACAGGCGATGATCGCCGGGTCGGTTGGCATTGTGCTTGGGATGTTGAACGCCGCCGCTACGGGCGCGGGCGGCCTGCCTGATCCCGTGCCGGCGATCGCCGCCGGCATTGGGCTTTGCATTGGCGCCATTGCGACCTGGCGCTTGTTTGGCGGCACGCGGCAGGATTTCCGGGATTTGTTTTTCTGAACCCCGCTTGCCGCTGGGTATCGCTTGGCCCATGGAGGGCCTTTCATTTTCGCAGGGAGAAACGCGATGAATTCAGCAGATTATTATGTAAAGCACCTCGCGGTGGATTTGCCTTTGGCGACTGCCGATAAGATCGCCGATGTCACGCTGGCGACTGGCCGCGCGGCGGGCATGCTGCCGCTAACAGTCGTGGTGCTGGATGCGGGCGGGCATGTTGTGGTGCAAAAGCGCGAAGATGGTTCGGGCATTCTGCGCGCCGAAATTGCGCGCGGCAAAGCCTATGCCGCGCTTGGCATGGGGGTTGGCAGCCGTATCCTGCGTGACCGCTTGAAGGAACGCATTGCCTTTCAGGCGGCTGTCGCTGCGGCATCCGATGGCAGCTTCGTGCCAGTACCAGGTGGCGTGCTGATCCTGAATGCCGCGGATGCCGTAATTGGCGCCGTTGGTGTCAGCGGCGATGCATCAGACCGCGATGAGCATGCGGCGTGTGAGGGCATCAAGGCCGCCGGGCTTTCTTCCCACCCCGATGCGGCGGTTGAGAATTGGCGTGACGCGGCACTTTGATATCTATCGCCGCGCCGCGCTGTTTGGCGCTGGCGCGGCGCTGATTGCGGGCGGCGTACGGGCGCAGGAGGCTTATCCCTCCCGCCCGATCCGCATGATCATCCCCTTCCCCGCCGGTGGTCCCACCGATGTCTATGCGCGGCTTTATGCTGAGCGCCTGGGCCGCGAATTGGGCCAGCCGGTGGTGACGGAAAATCGCGGTGGCGCTGGCGGTGCGATTGGCTCCTTGGAAGTGTCTCGCGCCCGTGCCGATGGCTACACGATCTTGTTCGGCACGGCTTCGACCCATGCGCTCTATCCGTTGGTGACGCGCCAGCCGCAATTTGATGTGGTGCGCGATTTTACGACGATTGCGGAATTGGGCGGTGGGCCGCTTTGCTGGTTGGCGCATCCATCGCGCCCGGCGACGTTGCAGGCATTTTTGGCGGCTGCGCGCGTGGCCAATCCGCCGCTTTCTTATGGTTCTCCGGGCAGCGGCACCATCATGCATCTGGCGACCGAATTGCTGAAGCAGCAGGCGGGCGGGATTACCATTACCCATGTGCCCTATCGCGGCGCGGCGCCGGCGATGAATGATTTGGTGGGTGGCACGCTGGCGCTCGCGGTCAATACTTTCGGCGGTGGCTTGCCGCTCCATCAAGGCGGGCGCGCGCGCATGTTGGCGGTGGCGACAGCGCGGCGTTTGGAAGCCGCCCCCGATGTACCAACAGTTGCCGAAGCGCTTGGCCTCGCCAGTTTTGAAGCGGTGCTTTGGCATGCGGTATTCGGGCCCCCTGCCCTGCCCGCGCCGATCCTGGAACGGCTTTCCGCTGCGACCAACGCCGCGCTCGCCGATCCTGCCTTCCGGGCCAGCCTTACTGCCTCTGGTATCACCGCTTCAGCGCCTGGCACCCCCGCCAGTGCCGCCGCCTTCATCGCCGCCGAGACCGCGCGCTATCGCCCCGTGGTCGAGGCTATTCGTCCGGAGCTTGAACAATGACCCGCATATTGCGCCTTGCCGGCGCCCAAATGGGCGCCAACCAAAAAGCTGATAGCCGGGAAGCGATCCTGGCGCGCATGGTGGCACTTCTGGAACAAGCTGCCGCTGCGGGCGCCAAGATGGTGGTGTTTCCGGAATTGCCGCTGACCACCTTCTTCCCGCGCTGGCTTTTCACCGATCAGGCGGAATTGGACAGCTATTTTGAACGCGAAATGCCCAATCCGCGCGTGCAGCCTTTGTTTGATCGCGCGCGAGCCTTGGGCATTGGCTTCTATCTTGGCTATGCGGAGCTCACACCGCATGGCAAGCGCTACAATACGTCGATCACGGTTGGGCCGGATGGCAGCGTGCTCGGCAAATACCGCAAGATCCATCTGCCTGGCACGGTGGAACCTCGTGTGGGGGATCGCTTCCAGCAATTGGAGAAGCGCTATTTCGAATATGGTGATCTTGGCTTCCCCGCCTTTCGCGGAACAGAAGAATGGGGCCGGCCCGTGCTTGGCATGTTGATCTGCAATGACCGCCGCTGGCCGGAAGCCTGGCGCTGCTATGGCTTGCAGGGGATTGAGTTGATGCTGATTGGCTATAACTCCGCGGCCTATGACCCGATGGGGGGCGATAGCGAAGATCAGTCGCTGCGCACCTTCCATTCGACACTCGCCGTGCAGGGCAATGCCTATATGAACGCAACCTGGGCGATTTCCGTCGCCAAGGCAGGGGTTGAGGATGGCTCGGGCCTGATTGGCGGTTCGGTGATTGTGGACCCGAATGGCCGCGTGGTGGCGGAAGCCAAGACGCTGGGTGATGAGATCATCGTGGCTGATGTGGATTTCGATGCCTGCCGCCAGGGGAAGGAGAAGATGTTCAACTTCGCCGCCCATCGCCGGCCGCAATGGTATCGCGCCATGATTGACCAGGTGGGGGCGGTGCCGCCGGCGTGATTCGTGCTCAGCGGATTGCGATGGGATACACTTATACAGCGAAATTTGGTGGCAGAGCGAACGCGAAACGATGACCGTCTTCAGTCTGAACCTGAATAAGATTGCCCTTCTCCGAAATTCGCGGGGGGGCGACGAACCCAATCTTTCCGACTTCGCGCGAAAGGCGATTACTGCCGGCGTCCGGAGCCTGACGGTCCATCCGCGTGCGGATGCACGTCATATCACGCTCGACGACGTCGTCACGCTGGCGAGACTGCCGGAACTGGCATCGGGCGCGGTGGAACTCAACATCGAAGGCGATTTGCGCGCCGAATTGATCACGCTGGTCGAGACGCTTCGGCCGAGCCAGTTCACGGTAGTCCCGGTCACTCCAGGCGAAGTGACATCGGATCGCGGCTGGCGTGCTTACGACCCCCATGCCGAACTGCGGCGCACGGTCGAGCGACTGGCCGGGATTCGCGTCGCCGTGTTTTGCGACGCCACGAATGAAAGCTGCGATTACGCCGTTGCCGCTGGGGCCCGCGCGATTGAGCTCTATACTGGCCCCTTTGCAAAGGCATTCAAGACAGGTACGCATCCGGCCGAGCTCATGGCGCTGCGCCAGACAGCCGATCATGCGCGACAATTGGGGCTACGGGTGAATGCGGGCCATGACCTGACGCTGGAAAACCTTCCCGCCCTGCGGGCTGTCGTGGAGATCGACGAAGTGTCTATCGGCCATCATGTCACTATCGATGCCCTCCATATGGGTTGGACCGCAGCGCTAGCTGCCTATATGCACGCCTGTAGATGATCTAGAGCATTTTCAAGCCAAGAAAGATCGCTTGCCTCGGCCATGCTGGTGCTCCAAGTGGCCGGCTTGCCGCCCCTGCTTAGCGAACGCCCAGGTCCTGCGAGAAGCGCAAGAGGTAGCCATCCGGGTCCTGGACGACCAGTTCTCGTGCACCAAAATGCTCGGTGCCGCGCCTGTACCAAGCATCCTCGATGTCTTGGAACACTGGCCAGCCGGCGGCGGCGAGGCGTTCGCTTACTGACTTAACTTCGGGTACGCGTATCTGGAAGTTTATGCCACGCCCGTAAGGGCGCTCGAGGTGGCCTGTCATCCATCCACCGCCCTTCTCGATCATGATATGCGCATCTCCGAATGCCAGATACGCGAACGGGCGTTCTGGCCGGTCATATTGGATGACAAAGCCAAGCACCTCGACATAGAAATGCATGCTGCGATCAAAATCCGCCACCTCTAGCTCTGGGACGAGAGCGATTGGTTTAGGGGGCGGAATTGATGAGGTCATGGTCAGTGCTTTCGCAAAACATTGGGCGGAAATCAACGATAACAGTGAAATAGGGACAAAAAACAAGAAGTAAAACAGGATGTATGCAGATATATATTGAGGGTGATATGCTGATTGAGCGAAGGATGCATTCATGACCCGTTCCCTTGTTCTGGCTGCCGCGCAATTGGGCCCGATCCAAAAGGCCGAGGGCCGCGATGTTGCCGTGGGGCGCATGATCCGCCTGCTGGAAAAAGCGCATCAACGCGGTGCGCAGGTGGTGGTGTTTCCCGAATTGGCGCTGACCACTTTCTTCCCGCGCTGGTATGAGGAAGACCTCGCCAATGCGGATCATTGGTATGAAGCGGCACTCCCTTCCAATGAAACCGCGCCTTTGTTTGAAGCCGCGCGCAAATACGGCATCGCCTTTCATCTGGGCTATGCCGAAAAAACGCCGGAAGGCAGGCGCTTCAATACCGCGGTCTTCGTGCTGCCCTCTGGCGAGATCGTGCTGAAATACCGCAAGGTGCATTTGCCGGGGCATAGGGAATTCGATCCCGTCCGCCACGTGCAGCATCTGGAAAAGCGCTATTTTGAGCCGGGTGATCTTGGCTTTCCCGTGATCCGCGCGCCGGTTGCGGGCCAGCCCGTCAATCTCGGCATGATGATCTGCAATGACCGCCGCTGGCCAGAAGCCTGGCGCGTGATGGGGTTGCAGCAGGTGGAATTGGTGATGCTCGGCTACAATACGCCGTCACTGAATATGGAAAATCGCGGCTTTGAGGCGCCTCATCTGCGGGTGTTCCATAGCCATTTATCCATCCAGTCCGGGTGCTACCAAAATTCCTGCTTTGCGGTCGCGACCGCCAAGGCCGGCACGGAGGATGGGCATGAGCTGTTCGGCCATTCCATCATCGTGAACCCGCAGGGCGAGATCATGGCTCAGGCGACAAGCTGGGATGATGAGTTGATCGTGGCCGAAGCCGATCTCGGCAAATGCGAATTGGGCCGGAAGACGATTTTCGATTTCGCGCGCCACCGCCGCCCGGAACATTATGGCCGCATCGCCGATCAGGTGGGCAGTGTGGCGCCGGCGGAATGGAAAGGCGGCGCCTGACTTCAGACGACGATAACGCTTGAACCTGCTGGTAGAATACCGAAGGGGTCGAACGCCAAGGGCGCAGCACGTGTGATCGCCGGCAAGTCAAAAGCGCGATGCGGTGTGCCGAGGATGATCGCCTCAGGCGGCGCGCCATCCGGCATTTTTAGAGCCACGCTGCGCGGAATGGCTGACAGCGCCTTGGGAATCACGCTTAGCACCGGATCATGCCAGGCAAGCTCAGCCCGCGCGTGATGCAAGTGGCGCAGCAGCCTGAGCGGCGCGGCGGCACGTAAATCCGCAACATCGGGTTTGTAGGTCACGCCCGCCACCAACACGCGCTTACCGGCCAGATCATCGCCAAGCCGCGCGCGGATTTGTGCCAGCACGCGCGCCACGCGCCCGCGATTGCGTGCCATGGCCTTGCCCAGCAAGGCGGATGGCGCGCCTGCCCGTACCGCTTCCATTTGTAGGAAGGCCGGGTCCACCGGAATGCAATGCCCGCCCGCGCCAAGTCCGGGCCAAAACGGCGCAAATCCAAAGGGCTTGGTCGCCGCCGCCGCCACCACATCGCGCGTCGGCACACCAAGCGCGGTGAAAGCGGCATGGAGTTCATCCATCAGCGCGATATTCACCAGGCGATAGGTATTCTCCAACAGCTTGGCGCATTCCGCGACCTCGGGGCTCGCGACCACCTCCACCCGATCCACCAAATGCCGCCAAAAGGCCAAGGCTCGCCGGAGAGATGCATCATCGGTTGCACCCAGCAGGCGCGGAATGCTGCGGGTGGGTGGGGCGTGGGGGCCTGGGTTCTCCCGTTCGGGCGACACGGCCAGGAAGACATC
>JBBAUC010000136.1:0-2701 GCA_040398485.1 Roseomonas sp.
AAAATCATCTGCTGGCAGGCAGGGCAATTATGCCAGAGGTTTTCCGGCGATTCCCGCTTGAATAGGCCCTGGATCTTCGGCAGGGCCCAATCGCTGATCCAGTTCATGGCATATCCTTAAGCTTGGGCCGGAGCCCCTTGGGGTGGAAAATAGCGCACTTGGCCCCCCGGGGGAAACCCGGCTTTATTCCCTGGGTTTCTCCGGGCTGTCTGGCTTGGGGGGCGCTGCCGCATCAAGCGCCCGTGCCTTAGCCTTGCGCCGGCGCAGATTCTCCCGAAGTGCCGCCGCCAGCCTTTCTTCGCGGGACGGTGCGGGCTTGGGCGGGGTTTTGCCGTGCTTTTCCATGCAGGCATGAATTGGCAGCGCATTCTGCCGTCATCAAGGGGTTGCGGGACGCCCCAGGCTGGGGCTAGAGGATGCGCGTCCGCCAGGGCCTTGGCTGTTGTAGCTCAGTGGTAGAGCACTCCCTTGGTAAGGGAGAGGTCGAGAGTTCAATCCTCTCCAACAGCACCACGCATCACGCCCCGCGCCGCATCCCCCGCACCACAAGCCAAGCCCCCACCGCCATCATGGGCAGCGACAGCAATTGCCCCATGGTCGCCCCGGCAAACAGAAACCCCAAATGCGCATCGGGCTGGCGGAAAAACTCACCAATAAAGCGCGCCACGCCATAACCGGCCAGGAACACGCCCGAAAGCACGCCAACACGCGCGCGCACTGAGGGGCGGTAAACCAGTACCATCAGCAGGGCGAAAAGGCACAACCCCTCAAGCCCTGCCTGATAAAGCTGCGACGGGTGGCGCGGATCAGGCCCGGCGCCTGGAAACACCATGGCCCAGGGCACATCACTCACCCGGCCCCATAATTCGCCATTGATGAAATTCGCGAGCCGCCCCAGGAAAATCCCAATCGGCACCACGCAGACCACGCGATCAGAAAACGCCACCCAATCCAGTCCCTGACGCCGCGTGAAGAAATACAGCGCCACAATCACACCCAGCGCACCGCCATGGAAGGACATGCCGCCCTGCCATAGGTACAAAATCTCCCAAGGCGCTCTCAAGAAAATGTCAGGGCGATAAAAAATCAGATAACCAAACCGCCCGCCCAGAATAATGCCAAGCGTGACCCAGGTGACAAAATCATCCACCTGCTCGGGCGTCGCCACCTTTGGCCCAAGCACCACAAGCCGTCGCGCGAGCCGCCAGCCCAGCACGATCCCGGCGATATAAGCCAGCGCATACCAGCGAATGGCAAAGGGCCCGATTTGCACCAGCACGGGATCAATCATCGGGAAGGGCAGGGCGAAGAACATCAGGCGAAGGGATCCTCGGCGTTCAGCAGCACATCACGCACATAGGAAGCAACACCGGCTTCCAGCGTGGTCGGGTTCTTGCGAAAGCCAGCCGCGCGCAGGCGTTCCATGCGCGCTTCGGTGAAATACTGATAATTGCCCTTTAGATCATCCGGCATGGGCACAAAACGGATATCGGGCGCGCGGTCCAAGGCCGCGTAAATCGCCCGCGTCAGGTCAAGAAAACTCCGCGCCGTGCCGCTGCCGATATTGAACAGGCCCGAGGTGCCGGGATTGTCATGCAGCCACAGCATCGCGGCGACACAATCATCCACATGCACAAAATCGCGCATCTGTTCCCCATCCGCGACACCTTCGCGGTCCGAGGCGAAAAGCGTCGCCGCCTCACCCGCCATGATTTGGCGGAATTTATGCAGCACCACACTCGCCATGCGGCCCTTATGGTGTTCATTCGGGCCATAGACATTGAAGAAGCGAAGCCCCGCCCATTGCGGCGGCCTGGCCCGCCCGCGCATCAGCATCTGCGCCACGCGCCGATCGAAGGCGAGCTTGGACCAGCCGTAAAGATTCAAAGGCCGTAACTTGGCAAGCGCCGCTTCCGATGCGTCATCATCAAACCCAAGCGCCCCATCGCCATAAGTCGCGGCGGAAGACGCATAGATGAAGGGCACGCCGCGCTTGGCGCACCAATCCCATAAGCGCTGAGACAGGGTGATGTTCACCGCCGCCACCAGATCGCCATCGGTTTCCGTGGTGGCGCTGATGGCCCCCATATGGAACACCGCTTCCACCGGTGCGCCGGCGCCCAGGAAATCCCAAAGCGCCTCGGGCGGGATCACGCCGGCGATGGGGTGTTTCGCGAGGTTCCGCCACTTCACCCCTTGGCGCAGGCGGTCCACCACCATCACCTCCGCCCCTCGGGCGCAAAGTGCTGCAACCAAGTTGGAGCCGATGAAACCGGCCCCGCCAGTGACAATATGCATGGGCGGTCTTTGCAGCCTCGGCCTTGAGCGTTACGTCGCAAGCGTATAGGCCTTGGGTGAGTGGACCGGCAAGCAAGGGCCGAAAGGGCAAGGCGATGAAGGATCAGGGTGGCGGGCGTGCCCGCATGATGGACGACCTGGCTGGCGTGGCGGGTGGTGCCTTTTCGGTGCTGACTGGCATCCGCGCGGAGATTGAGGCCATCGCCAAGGCCCAGGCGGAAGCCATTATCCGCCGGCTGGACCTGGTCCGGCGGGAAGAATTGGACGCGGCCATGGATGTGGCGCGCCGCGCCCGGGAACAGGCGGAAGACTTGGCCGCCCGGGTGGAAGCGCTGGAGGCCCGCCCTATTCCGAAATCAGGCGGCAAATCCTCATCCGCTACGTGAAGACAGGATTGTAACCT
>JBBAUC010000136.1:2801-8462 GCA_040398485.1 Roseomonas sp.
TTCCGAAATCAGGCGGCAAATCCTCATCCGCTACGTGAAGACAGGATTGTAACCTATTCGCCCTTGCGGCGGGATTCCGCACCTGCGTAATCTCCGGCTAGTGGTCGTCGGCCCGATTCGCACACCAGATGTTGGGGTGCAGGCCGGCTGATCGGAAAGGGGGAGTTTCCGATGTCCGCCTCACTACACATTGAAATTGATCGCGTTATCAATCCCTTGGATGTGCTGGAACAGATTATCTCTGGCAATGAGTGGATATTTGAACGCCGCTCCGATGAGGAGATGGCGGCCCAGGCGCCCGGGAAATGGTGCGATTACGGGCTGCATTTTTCCTGGTCCTCGGAAATGAGCGCCATGTCCTTCACCTGCGCCTTTGATTTGAAAGTGCCGGCGGCGCGGCGCGACAAGCTGTATGAATTACTCGCGCTGGCCAATGACCGGCTTTGGATCGGGCATTTTGGCATTGAAGCTGAGGATGGCGTGCCGGTGTTTCGCCATTCCGTGCTGCTGCGCGGCGCGCCGGGTGCCTCGGCAGAAAGCCTGGAAGATATGGTGGATATCGCGCTGACCGAATGCGAACGCTTTTTCCCTGCCTTCCAATTCGTGCTTTGGGGCGGGAAAAGCCCGAATGATGCGCTGGCTGCGGCCATGCTGGATTGCATTGGCGAAGCCTGACGCGCCTGGCGCGGGGGTGATTGCCCGCGCCTGATTTCAAAGGCAGTCTGGGGGCATGAGCGAAAAACTCCCCCCGATCCTTCTTATTGGCTGCGGCAAGATGGGCGGCGCGATGCTGTCCGGCTGGCTGGAACAGGGCTTATCCGACGCTGTGGTGGTTGAACCCCATGCGCCGGCGGTGGCCCCCTTTGCCGGGCGTGTGCGCGTGGTGGCGGATGCCGCCGCCATCCCGGCCGATTTCCGCCCCGCCGCGGTGGTGACGGCCATCAAACCGCAGGAAGCGCCAAGCAGCCTGCCCGCCTATGCGCGGTTTGCGGGGCAGGGGGCCTTGTTCCTTTCAATCATGGCCGGGCGTTCGATCGCTTCCATGCAGGCAGCGCTTGGTGCGGGCACGGCGGTGGTGCGTGCCATGCCGAATACGCCAGCTGCCATCAGCCAGGGCTTCACCGCTGCTTTCGCCGGACCTGGGGTGACGGCAACGCAAAAGTCCCTTGCCGATGCGCTGCTGGCCGCGATTGGCGAAGTTGCCTGGGTGGATCAGGAAGATCATATCAATCCCGTGACGGCGGTATCGGGCGGCGGCCCGGCCTATGTGTTTCTGTTAGCCGAGGTGCTGGAAGCCGCTGCCGTGGAACAGGGACTGCCACGCGATTTGGCCCGGCGCATGGCGCGCGCCACCGTGGCGGGGTCTGGTGCGTTGCTAGGCGCAAGTGAACAGGACGCCGCTGATCTCCGCCGCGCCGTGACCAGCCCCAAGGGCACCACGGAACGTGCCTTGGCGGTGCTGATGGAACCGGATGCCTGGCCCAAGGCGATGTCGCGTGCCATTCAGGCGGCGACGGATCGGGCGCGGGAATTGGCGGGGTAAGGGGTAAAAAGCGATGCAGCTGGGCCAGACGGCTTTCAATCCCATCACGGACCGCGAAGCAGCGAAACGATACTTCGCCAGCACGGTGGGGCGGGTGGAGGTTGAAACTCATTCCTATTGCAATCGCCGTTGTTCCTATTGCCCGAATGTGGTGGGCGACCGGCTTGGCGAAAATGTGCGCATGGAAGAAACAGTCTGGCGTATGGTGCTGGATAATTTGGCCGAAATCGGCTTTTCCAAAAACTTCGTCATGAACAGCTATAATGAACCACTGGCTGATCGCGCGATCCTTGATCGAATCCGCGAAGCGCGCGCAGCCATGCCGAATGCCCGTTTGATGATCTATACCAATGGCGATTACCTGGATCCGGAATACATCGAAGCCCTGGCGGAAGCCGGGCTCAATTACATGCATATCTCGATCCATATGCGGAAGGATGACAAGTATTCGGATATCTATGCCATCAACCGCATGCTGGAAATTTCCGTGCGCGCGGGCATTGCGGCACGCATCCGCACCGTCCGTTCCAATGAATACATTATCGCGGCCATGCCGCATCCGCGCCTGGAAATCGAAACCCGCGCCATCAATTTTATGCGCAATGGGACAGATCGCGGCGGCCTGCTGCCGGACATTACGCCTGCGGCGAAACGCACTGCGCCCTGTTTCTTCCCCTTCGCGCATTTCATCATCGGCTTTTCGGGCAATATCGTGCCCTGTTGCCATATCCGCAGTGACCGGTCGGAGCATGAAGATTATCTGATCGGAAATTTGAGTGAATATGGCAGCATCTTCCAGGCTTTTGCGAGTCAAAGGGCCGCTGGCTGGCGGCGCGAATTGGTGGGGGCACAGGAAAAAAAGAAGCCCTGCGATACCTGTACCGCCGCCTTCCTGCAGGGGCCGCAAGCCGCCGCTGCCTTTGATCAAGCCTGGCGGGAGCATGTGCTGCCGTCGGGGTCCCTAGCGCCGACCCTGGTGAAATAGGCTTTGAACGCCATATCCCTGCCATGACCGACGAAGCCGCCACCGACGAAACCCTGATTGCCGCCCTCTGGCGCGTGATTGCCGCGTATGGCTGGCCTGGGCTGACGATGCGCCGCCTGGCCGCAGAAGCGGGCACAGATGCCGCCACATTGCGCGAACGTTTTCCAACGCGGCTCGACCTGCTGCTGCTGCATGGGCGGGTCATTGATCAGGCCGTGCTGGCCGGCACCATTCCGGGCCAGGGCGGTTTGGCTCGGGACCGTGTGTTTGATGTGCTGATGCGCCGGCTGGATGCCATGCAGCCGCATCGGGCGGGTATTCTGCGCCTTTTCGAAGACATGCGCCGTGATCCAGCACTTGCGCTGGCGCTGGCGCCGCATATCGGCGTTGCCATGCGGTGGATGCTGGAAGCCGCCGAGATTGAAGCGAAAAGCTGCCAGGCGCGCCTGCTGGCCATGGGCCTTGCCGGCGTGTGGCTGGCCACCATCCGCGCCTGGGCGCGCGATGAAAGCCCGGACATGGGTAGCACCATGGCCGCGCTGGATTCAGCGCTTGATCGGGCGGAACGGCTCGCCCGGCCGCTTGGGCTGCTGCGGGGCGAAACACCGTCGCCAACTTCTGCTGAAGCTGCGGAAACTTCGTGACCTGGGGCGCGAGGGGCTATAGATAGCGCTCCACCACCGGAGGCCCCCCCTATGACCGACCCGTTCAGCTTCAAGCCAAATATGGACATGACGAAATTCCTTGCGGAGTTTCGTCTGCCCGCCATGCCGGATATGACCGCGCTTGCAAAGGCGCAGCAGAAGAATCTGGAAGCCATCTCGGCCGCCAATAAGGTGGCGCTGGAAGGTGCGCGCGCAGTCGCTGAACGGCATATGGAAATCGTGCAGCAATCGGTCGCTGAAATGCAGGATGCCATGCGCAGTATGGCAAACCCAGCCGATATTCAGGAACAGGCTGCGAAACGTGCGGAAATGGCCAAGGCCACTTATGAACGTGCTGTCGGACAAATGCAGGAATTGGCCGATCTGATCCAGAAATCGAGCGGCGAGGCGCTATCCGTGCTGCACTCACGCTTTGCCGAGGCGATGGAGGAGGTGAAGAACCTCTCCACCGACAAGAAGGCCTGATTTATTCGGCGCGGGTAGTCCCCGCGCCGATATCTTTCAGCCAAGATGCTTGGCAAAAAACGCGAGCGTGCGTTCCTGCGCCAGCGCGGCATCCTTCGCCACGTAAGAACCGCGCTCATCACAGCCGAAACCATGGCCGGCGCCCATATAGACGAAGACTTCCACTTCTTTGCGCGCGGCGCGGATTGCTTCCACATCGCTCATCGGGATTGAGGCATCGGTTTCGCCGAAATGGAGCTGCGTCGGGCAATTCGGCACCTCATCCTTCGCCGCGGCGACACCGCCACCATACCAGCCAACAGAAGCGGAAAAGGCGCTGGTGCGGGTTGCGCCATGCCAGGCGACCGTGCCGCCCCAGCAATAGCCGACAATGCCGCGCTTGGCTTGGCGCGGTAGGGCAGCCGCAGCCGCCAGCACATCCAGTACCGTCTTGCCGGCATCAATCTTGCCGCGCAATTCACGCCCGCGCGCCAGATCGGCGGCGTCGTAGCCAAGCTCCGCATTGCGTTCCGTGCGGTCAAAAAGCTGCGGCGCGATCACGGCATAGCCAGCCGCGGCGAAATCATCGCATAGCTTGCGGATATGGCGGTTCACGCCAAAAATTTCCTGCGTCACCACGAGGGCGCGGTCTGCATCTTGTGGGCCGGTACGATAAGCTTGCAGGCGAAAACCATCAGCGGCAGTGAGGGAGATCAAGGGCATGGGCGTTTTCCTTCGAAATGAGATGGGGTTATCCTGCTTGCATGGCTGAAATCGTCAACCTCAACCGCGCCCGTAAGGCCAAGGCACGCGAAGCCGCCGACGCCGAGGCGGCAGAAAACCGCGTGAAATACGGGCAAAGCAAGGCTGAACGCGCGCGGCTTGCTGCCGAGAATGCCAAGCTGCGCGCTGTAACCGACGGCGCGAAGAAGCAAGACTAGCAGGCTATCTCACCCCTTGCGCACAATGCTCATCCAGCCATGCGGGTCATTGCTGCGGCCATATTGCAGGCCGGTGATGGCATCATAAAGCCGGCGTGTGACATCGCCGATCTCACCACCATTGATCAGCACATCCTCGCCCTTATAGCCGAGCGTCCCGACCGGTGAGACCACCGCCGCCGTCCCCGTGCCCCACATTTCCTTGAGCGTGCCGTCACGGCCAGCGGCCATCACTTCATCAATGGCAATCTGGCGTTCGGTGACCCTCAGCCCCCAATCGCGCATCAATTGCATGGTGCTGGCGCGTGTCACGCCATCCAGGATGGTGCCCGTCAGTGGCGGCGTAATCACCTCATCCCCGATCCGCAGCATGATGTTCATCGTGCCGACTTCATCCAGATATTTGCGATTGACGCCATCCAGATAAAGCACCTGCGAATAGCCAGCATTGGCGGCATCGCGCTGGCCGGCGAGGCTCGCGGCATAATTGCCGGCGGTTTTGGCTTCCCCGGTGCCGCCTTTCACGGCGCGCACATGCGTGTCAGACGCCAGGATTTTCACCGGCTTCACGCCTTCCTTGTAGTAGGTGCCAACGGGCGAAAGGATCAGGAAATACAGGTAATTATGCGCCGGATGCACGCCCAGCATCACATCGGTCGCGATGATGGTGGGGCGCAGGTAAAGCGCGGTGCCGGGTTTGCGCGGCACCCATTCATGTTCAAGCCCAACCAACGCATCAAAGCTTTGGCGAATGATATCCACCGGCAATTCTGGCATGCACATTATTTGGCCAGAGCGATTGAAGCGTTCCGCATGGCGATCCGGGCGGAACATGCGGATCTGATCATCATCGCCGCGAAACGCCTTGAGCCCATCAAAAATCGCCTGGCCGTAATGCAGCACGGATGTCGCGGGATCGAGGCTGAGCGGCCCATAGGGGACGATCCGCGGCGAATGCCAGCCCTTTTCTTCCTGATAATCCATCAGGAACATGTGATCGGTCAGCACCTTGCCGAAGGAAAGCTCATCATCGGCGGGCTTCACCTTGGGGGTGGTGGTGCGGGTGATCGGGAAGGAAGCCAT
>JBBAUC010000137.1:0-8441 GCA_040398485.1 Roseomonas sp.
AGAAGGTAATTTTCGGCGCGAAATTTCGCCAAAACATTTTTTTAACGCATAAAAACAAGGACATAGACATGAAGCCGGCTTCGAAGACTGACGATCTAACGCCAACTTCGGTGGCTCTTGAGTTCATCCTGTTCGCCGCCGACCGATACCGCTCAGCCGGATTCTCGATGGATCATTTGTATACCGCGATGCTGGCTGAATCCCTGGCGGCGTTCCTCGGGGAGCGCTCCGCACCCGAGGTGCTGTGCATGTGCGACGAGCTGGTGGAATTCCTCGCGGCGCGCCCGCGCCTCGACGCTTAACCTCAACCCCGGTTGACGAAATTGCGCAAATCAGACGTTCTTCGAATCGTTGATCGAGACGAAGTTGCCGGCGGGATGCTGGGACGTTCGATCGGTCAGCACCTTGACGGAGCCGGCGGGATGCCGGGCCACGAGGCGGACGGGCGAAAGCCCGAATTGCTTTCTCGTGCCCCAGGATCACCCAATGGATAAGCTGTCTTTCCCATTCGAAGCGAAGCTCGCGACAGGGCCGAACGCCGGCGCGGTCACCGGCTACGGTTCGGTTTTCAATGTTCTCGACCGGGTCGGCGATGTGGTCGAGCCTGGCGCCTTCAAGGCGACACTCGCCGAGCTCAAGCGCCGCGGCGATGTTATTCCGATGCTTTGGCAGCATGACCCTCACGCACCGATCGGCGTCTGGACCGATGTTGTCGAGGACGCCAAGGGCCTGAGACTGGCGGGCGAGTTGGTGCTCGATGTTCCGCAGGCTGTCCAGGCTCGCGCCCTGCTGAAGGCGGGCGCGATAAAGGGGCTGTCCATCGGCTACAGGACGCGCGAGGCGGAGGTAGACCGCGCGAACGGGGTTCGCCGCCTCAAGCGTCTCGATCTGTACGAGATCTCCCTGGTCACGTTCCCTGCCTTGCCTGAAGCGCAGGTTACGGCCGTCAAGGATGACGGGCTGTCGTCCGGCGCCGGCGTCAAGACAGCCCGCGAGTTTGAAGAGTTTCTCCAGAACGCCGGGTTCGCCCGCGCGGCCGCCCGCAGGCTGGCCGGCGGCGGTTGGCCGGCTCTCAATTCAAAATCCACGCACGCTGTCGAGGCCGCAGCGTTGGCGAAAAGGATCACTCAAGCGGCCGAGGAGCTGAAAATCCGATGAGAACTCAAGTCCCTGTTTCCCTGCGCGCCGCAATGCTGGCCGCCGCGTCCCGCATTCCGCTCGATCTTGAGCGGAAGGATGATGGCGAGCTGGCCGAGCTGAAGGCAGCCTTCGAAAAGTATCACGACGCGACCAAAGGCCTTCCGGAAGTCATCCAGGATCTGAAGGACCAGATGAACAAGATGGAGGCCAAGTCCAACCGCCTGGCGCTGGGCGGCGGCGCCGAAGGTGAAGGTTCCGGCGATTGGTCGGCCGAGCTGAAGGCTATGGGTATCTACGCCCGAAACGGTGATGACAGCGAACTCAAGGCTGTCGCGCTTATGGTCGGCAATGATCCGCAGGGCGGTTATCTGGTCCAGGCGCAGCGCTCGGCCGCGATGACCAAAAAGCTGCTCGACCTTTCACCCATGCGCCGCATCGCACGAGTGGAGACCATCACTACAGGCGATGCGTGGGAAGAACCCCTGGACCTTGAACAAACGGCGGCCACATGGGTCGGCGAGACGGCCGAGCGTCCTCAGACTGACGCGTCCAAGATCGGCATGTTGCGGATCCCGCTGCATGAAATCTACGCCAACCCCAAGATCAGCCAACGTCTTCTTGACGATTCTGGGTTCGATGTCGGCGGTTGGCTGGAGGGCAAGATCGGCGACGGTATCGGCCAGAAAGAGGGCGCCGCATTCATCAACGGCAACGGCATCGTAAAGCCGCGCGGCCTGACCGACTATCCGACAGTCGCGACTTCTGACGCCACGCGGCCGTGGGGAACGTTCCAGCACGTGCTTTCCGGCGGCGCCGCTGGGTTCGCCGCAGAGAACCCCGCTGACGCGCTGCGCAGTTTGATGTGGTCGGTGCGCGCGCCTTACCGTCAGGGCGCAGTCTGGCTGATGAACAGCGCAACCGCTGGACTGGTGGACAAGTTCAAGAATGAACAGGGCGACTATATCTGGCGCGAAGGTCAGACGGCCGGCGCTCCCGCTTCGCTTTTGGGTTATCCGGTAGAGATCGATGAGGGGATGCCGGATGTTGCCGCCGACGCCCTGCCGATCGCTTTCGGGAATTTCCAGCAAGGCTATCTGATCGTCGATAGGCCTGGCCTTCGGGTTCTGCGCGATCCCTACACCGCCAAGCCCGGCGTTCTCTTCTACGCCTACAAGCGTGTTGGCGGCGGTGCGGCGAACACGGAGTCCATCAAATTTCTTAAAGTTGGTGCGGCGTAGCGAGCAGCAGCACGGCTGGCGCGCCTGGGTAGGTCTTCAGCCCGCAGCGCCCGGACAAGCCGGGGGTGTCCGCAACAACTCCGGCCGGCTGGCAGCTCGATTCGTGGGCGCGCTGCCAGCCAATGCCGGCGGTCCATCCTACCGGGATAGGGCCGTCGGCTTTTCATCGCGGCGCGTGGATCGTCACCGGTGATCAGAAACAATCAACGAGGAAGTCAAACGATGAAAGTGACCTTCAAGGTCGAGGGCCTCAAGGAGCTCGATCGTGCGCTGGGCCAGTTACCGAAAGCAGTGGCGGCGCGTGCTATGACGAGCGCGCTGATCGACGCTGCGAAACCTATCCAAGAGGCCGCGCAGGCCGCTGCACCGGTTGGGACCGAGCCTGGTGGGCGTTACTACACGCGCAAAAGTGGCGAGCGCATTCTGCGCCAGCGCGGCACACTAAAGGCGCTGGTGCAGATCGGTACGCGCCTGACCCAAAGGCAACGCCGGGCAGCACGGCGAGCGGGTAAGAACTTCTCTGAAATCTACATTGGCACGCGCGATCGCGTCGGACTCCTGGTCGAGTTCGGAACCCGCAAGGTTGCTCCGAATCCCTTCCTCCGCAACGCCTGGGACAGCGGCAAAGGCGCCTTGCTGGACAAGATCAAGGATCTGTTGTGGCAGCGCCTATCGGCTGCAGCTAAACGCCAGGCGCGGCGCGGTGCGCGCAAGGTTAAGGTCTAGCGCGCCTTTGGGGGGCGCGGTGGCGCCGGCGGCGGCCGTCCGGTACCCTTGTCGACATTTCCCCGGAAGGTCGGTGGTGGTGCTGGTGGTGAGCTGGGCGGCGGCGGCGGTTTAGGAGGGTTTGCCATGGAATTGAGCCCCAAGGAAATCGCCGAGAAGGCGATCACTTCCGCCGCAGATGATGAGACAGCTCGACTGATTCTAGAACTGGCAAAAGAACGCGCACGTGCTCAGCACGCTGCAAGCATGGCCCTCGATCAGAGGGTTACACAGGTCGCTCTTCTGCAGTTCACCGCCGCCGCATTATCTGCCGCTCTTGCATCTGGATCTCAAACTCCGGTTTTTGCCCAAGGGTTATCAGCTATCGGGGCGGTTCTATTCGTGTTGGGCGCGGCGGTGTGCTTCCGAGGGATACGTTCCGGCCCTGGGTATCCACCTGGATTGCCGCCCGTCTGGTGGGGCGATACAGGCTCGCATGCTGAACCTTTTGTTCTGAGACATGCGATGTGCTGGGCAGCCGGAGCAATTCAGCAAGCAATCGACGCAAATGTTCAGGAGGATTCAATTCGTTCCCGACATCTAAATCTAGGTTTGAACTATGCGATGGCCGGCGGTCTCATGATCATGGCGGCCGCCCTCTTTAGGATCATCGCTTAGCTTGCTCCCGAGATACATTGTGCGCTGCACTTTCTGCATCGGGCGCGGCTAGATCCGTGGTGCGGGGGCCGCCTTGACCGTCAACGGCAGTTGATGCCGCCTTCGGACTGGCGAATGGCCTTGTAAGTGAAGCCTGCCCCCTAGCGGCATCGTGCAGCCCCAGCCGGCCCAAACTGGATGTATCTACATTTGAGCGCGGCTCTGACCTTTCGGCTGGGAGCATGTGTTTTGTATCGCTTCCGGCAGCTTGTGCGAATTCAACAAACCTTATTGTTCCAAAAACTGCAAATGGAAGGGAAGCTATTGCCAATATTATTCCGATAGCGCGAAAAACCCCTCCAATCTTCCCTTGATTCTGTGATGCCTTATTGTCCGTAATATAGGGAGCATCATAAGTCATTGACGAAAATTGATAACTGGCATGATAAAAAGTGCTATTGAAATACGCACAGATCATGGCAGATATGACAAGTAACAGCGCAATAGAGAATGTTACAGTGGCTTCCACTGCGCTACTTATTGCATTTATTATTCGACTTCCCTGAATAACAGAACCAACAAGCGCCAACATCGCGACAATAGCGCCGCCATAAACGACCGATAATGTTTTGAGTACAAGCTCTGCGGCGCGCCAAGATTGTTCAATGAAGAACATGGTATGGGCTCGATGACTTGCATGCGTGGCATGCGCCGCTCTGTTGTCGAGCTCTGTGATCATGTTTCGCACGTCCGAAGGAAGTGCGGCAAATTCAGCTGCGGTTAGGCCGCCCGGATACCGCACCGCCCCAGTCATTTTCGGCCGTTGATGTTTGGTTGATTGGTGAAGGCTGACTTCAACAGAACCCGAATCGCTTCAGGGCGGCTGAGCTTTCCGCCCTGGGCCACAATCCATTCATCGAGCCGATCAAGGTCGACGGGCTGAAGCCTAACCAGAATCGGCGCGCCTTGGCCGGTCGGCGCCGGGCCTCGACGTTTCTTTGATATCATAGTTTCTTGCGTCATCTAGAAACCGTGATATCAAAAATTCGGGCCAGCCGAAAGGTTGCAACTCTCGACTGGCCCTCACCGCAACCGATCCCAAGGAGATCCGGCTATGGCTATCGCTGCCTCTAACACAACATGTCCCGCTGCTGCATTGGTCGCTGAGATCGCAGGACATGCCGAGACGCTACACTTTCTGCAAACCGAGCACGGTGAGGCCGCGCGGGCTTCAGTTGCGCCGGGCGGTCCCTCGGTCGAGATCATGCAGAAGCAGCTTCACCACATGATCGATGCCGCTGAAATGAGGATTGAAACGGTTGAGGCGGAGAGCCTTAGCGGCGCGGCTTTTCAGATGCTGCGCCTGAAAGAAATGTTCTTTCGGAGCTGCGGCGAGATGCGCACTGGGGCGCCAGCGGTCAAGACCGAGGAAATGTGCGCCCGCTTCGACCTGGTATTCGATTCTGTCCTCAAGTGCCTGGCCAAGCACGGCGGTTCCCTGCCTGCGATAATCGCTGAAAACCACGAGCTGGGCGAAGAGTCCTCATCCAGATCGGTTATCAAGATGATCGTCGCGGCCATGCCGCCGGCGGCGGCGGCATGACGCCCACCCAAAGGGCCGCCTGCGCCCAGGTGATCGCTTTGCGGCCTGCCGTCTTCAAGACATCTGATCGTCAATGAGCGGGAGCCTGCGAACCCGGTTCGCCAGGTAAATCTTGATCAAGCGGGACTTGACACAGGTTGTTAAGCCCTATCTCTTGCGCGTTATGACACAACCAGTCCCGACGGTGATTCTTCGTCCCTTCCTTGAAGCCCACGGCGTTTCGAGGGACGATTTTATGAACTGGGAACGCCGAGGTGTTCTTGGCACGCACTATCCGCCATCGAGACAGGGAGCGGCCCGTTACATCACGGGTGAGAATGCTCGCGAAATAGCCTTTCTGGCGGCTTTGACTGACGCGGGCGTCAAGCCATCGGCTCTGGCCGGCTCTACCGTTCACTGGCCTTCCCATTGGGCCGCTGTATCTCTCCAGGATCTACCCGAGGCGTTCGCGTTCAATCGCCGCTGCCCAGCGCGAGGACAGCCTGCCGGCCTCGATATGACCATCGGCGCTCTGAAGTCCGTTCTGTCGGACCGTACGGCGGCCTGGGCGGGTGATGAGCCCGAAGTAAGCACTCCCACAAGCGTGGCGATCATCGATCCTCAAGCTATCGCGAGAGCGGTTGATCTTTGGGTTGAGGCCAATGCGTCAAGTGCTCCGGACGGCGGCAAGCGCCTCTTGCGAGATGAGGTGCTGGCAGATGGCTAGAACAGGGTTCCGACAGAGCGACCTATCCAAGGCCCTCCGTGGCCTCGCCGCCGCCGGCCGCGAGCCCAGCGAGATCACGATCGAAGGCGAGAAAATTCGTATCGTCCTGAATCGATCCGCAAGTACCGCGAATGACGATACGCCGAGCGACGTCGACGCGGAATTAGACGCCTGGGAGGCTTCTCATGGCTCGCCGCGAGGCTGAACTGCCCAAGGGCGTTTGGTTCGCTACCAAGCGGCTTTCTGACGGCCGCAGGGTCCGATACGGCTATTTCGGACGAGGGGTGGGGACCATTTCCCTAGGCAGGGAAGGGACCTCCGAGTTTCACGCCGCCCTGGCCGAGGCACTAAGCCATGCGCCGCCCGAAGGCACCGTTCATAGCCTGATCTATTCATATCGCCAGTCGCGGGCGTTTGTCGGCCTTCGGGACCGGACGCGCGCCGACTACGGCATGCACCTGGATCGCATCAAGGATCACTTCGGCGTGCTGACCCTGCGGGCCATGTCGGCGCCGCGCATGGCTGACCACATCGAACGTTGGCGCGACGGTCTGAACGTATCGAAGCGGCAGGCTGACTATGCCGCGACCGTGCTGGGCGTGTTGCTCGCTTGGGGCGTCAAGAGAGGCCGCCTGACGCACAATCGCGCTGGCGGTCTGAAGAAGATTTATCGCGTTGATCGCAGTGAGCGCACCTGGTCAGACGACCAGGTGGCCGCGCTGCTGAAGGTGGCGCCCGAGCCGATCGCGCGGGCGCTGGTGCTCGCACTGGAAACGGGGATGAGCCAAGGCGATCTTCTGAAGCTGACTTGGGCCGCTGACGAGGGCGCAGTCATCTCAGGCAGCCGCCAAAAGAATGGCAAAGCCTTCGCCGTACCGGTGTCGCCGCGCCTCCGACAATGCCTGGATGCGGTGCCGAGAGGCGATGCGGTGCAGATCCTGACCAAGCTTGATGGGCGCCCCTGGGACCTCAAGGGCAACGGCTTTCGTGACGCCTGGCGGCTCGCCTGCAGGGATGCGGCGATCGAGGGCGTGACGTTCAACGACCTGCGCGGAACCTTTATCACCTCGCGCCGGATGATGGGCTGGACGGCAGAGCAGGTCGCGCTCTGTTCTGGCCATCCCGTAGCCGGCGAACGGGGTGCGCAGCGGTCCTATGCCAACCGTAAGGCTATCGCCACGGAGAACGCGAAGCGGCTCCACGCAAACTATTACGGACCGGACCAAGAACAGAAATTGCAAACTGGCGTGCAAACCGCGCCAGCAGCAGCGGAGGTAAGTTCTTGAAAATAATTGGAGGCCTGGCCGAGAATCGAACTCGGGTGCACGGATTTGCAGGCCGATACGTATTCGGCCTTTTCAATTGCTTCGCTGCAAACTGCACGGATGGAGCCACCCAAAGGGGGCTGGGCGGTAGCAAACCACTGCAAACCGCAATTGCGGGCTCTGGCGCATGAGTTTCGCCGCGCTCGCAGCGATCCGAGACGTCACGCCGCCTTCCTCTTCGGCGCTGCTGCTGCTCTTCGTCCTGGCCGAATACGCCGGCGCCGACGGCTCATGCTTTCCGTCCCAAGAAACCCTCGCCGAACGGAGCAAGCTCTCCGTCCGCGCCGTTCGCGACAACATGATGCTGCTCATGAAGGCGGGGCTGATCTCGATCGAGCGGCGCCATCGGAAGGACGGAACCCGCACATCGAACAAGGTGCAGCTGATCTACTACACGCCGGAAGAAGCGGGTCCGAGGCCGATAAAGCAGCGGAAACCAAGGGCAAATTCTGCCGGTAGCCAAAACCACCAGAAACCCAATGATCAGCGTGACTTACTGGAAAACAGCCATCGGCAGATTTCGCCGGTAGTCCAGCGGCAGTTAACGCCGAGGCTACCGGCAATGGTTGCCGGACTCTCTACGTTTGAACCTGTCAGTGAACCTATCACTCAAGACGCCAGCGACTTTGAGGATTTCAGAGAAGCGGTAGTGGCGCGAAAGGATGAGGCCTGGGCGCGTTCATGGATCGACCGATGCGGGTGGGTTTCTGAGGAGCGCCTGCTGATCCCCCCGCACCGCTTCGCTCGCGCCAGGATAGCCCAGGATATTGGCCACCTGCTGCGCGAAGAGTCCGTGACGCTTGGTGAGCCGGAGGTGCGTGGCTCGTGACCAACCATAGGTCAATTTGCATCATGGTTCGGAGCGCGCCGCCTCTACCCAAGAGGCTCTTCGCGAACCGGGTTCGCCACGCTGCCGCGCTCGCTCGGATCTTTCTGAGATCCTCGACGGCCCAGAGCTCGAGGACGCAACACACGACGCCATAGCACAGCCTCCATAGCGGGGGGACCCAGACTTTCGACCTACCCCAGGGGGCGGGTCGAAAGTCTGGGGCCTCCCGCTCAGGGAC
>JBBAUC010000138.1:0-8427 GCA_040398485.1 Roseomonas sp.
AGACTTAGGCGCCTTGCGGCTGACACATCCTCCGCCGGGCCGGCCACTTGGGCTTCCACCGTGATCCTGCCTTGGGGCAGGGCGGCCAGGTCGCGGCCAAGTGCCTGCACGGCGGCGGTTTGCGCGGTGGTCAGGTCTGTGCCCGTCATACGAAGGCGAAAGCCCCCCTGTGGCAGCGTTTGCAGCCCCTGCAAAGGCCCAGCCACGGCTTGCGGCGTTTGCGGGCGAAGCGGAGTCAATTGCACGGGCGGGGGCGGTGCTGGCGTAGGGTCTGGCGGTAGCGCCTGGTCCGGCGTTTCCGCCCGCGCGGGCAAGCCCAGCAGGCCAAAGCCCGCCGCCAAGGCAGCCCGCCTGGAAAGGTGAGCCCTTCCCTTGGTCATCCCGCCGCCTGATGCGCCTTCACGGCGGCGATGCCCTCGGCCACCACCTCACGCAACTTCGGTTGAAGTGTCGGGTTACCGCAAACCACCATGCCTGAGGGGTAGGGGTCATTGCCATCCGGGTCACTCACGAAACCGCCGGCTTCGCGCACCAACACCAACCCGGCGGCGATATCCCAGGGCTTCAGGCCCAATTCCCAGAACCCGTCATATCGCCCCGCCGCCACCCAGGCGAGGTCAAGCGCCGCCGCTCCAAAACGCCGCACACCGGCCACTTGGGGCATCAACTTATTCAGGGTGGCGCTGAATTCCGCCTTGCGGGCCACACCACCAAAGGGGATGCCGGTGGCGAACAGTGCCTCCCGCATGTCCTTCCGGCCTGAAACGCGCAGGCGCTTGTCGTTCAGGAAGGCGCCCACACCCTTTTCAGCCCAGAACATCTCATCCGAAGCTGGGTTATAGACGACGCCCGCCACCAATTCGGTCTTATCGGCAGAGATGCGCTTTTCCACGCCAACGCTGATCGCCCAATGGGGAATGCCATGCAGGAAATTGGTGGTGCCATCCAAGGGGTCCACCACCCAGCGCCATTCCCAATCATCGCCGCCTGAGGCGCCCGATTCTTCCATCAGAAAGGCAAAGCCGGGGCGGGCCTTGGACAATTCCTCCTTGAGCGTTTGTTCAGCGCGGAGATCGGCGGTGGAGACGAAATCGGATGGCCCCTTCACGCTGACCTGAAGCTGCTCCACTTCACCAAAGTCACGCAGCAACCGACGGCCCGCCTTCTGCACGGCAGCGGTCACAACCTGCAAGGCCGGGGAAAGACGGGCGGAAAGCGGGGGCATGATACAAGTCCTCAAACATCAAAAGCGCAGTTGGGGGGTTAACGCAGAAACGCAGAAAGGGAAACGCCCAAAGAAAAAGCCGGCCCCACTTGCATAGGGCCGGCCTGATTGGGTGGCTGGCGCCGCCGCTATTCCTGCAACGCCTTATCCTTGCCCTTGCGGATATTGGGAAGAAGCATCGCAATCAGGGCGATGGCGCCAATCGCCAGCATGGTGGCGCTGATTGGGCGCTGGACAAACACCATGACGTCACCGCGCGAAAGCAACATGGCGCGGCGCAGATGCTCTTCCATCATCGGCCCCAATACGAAGCCAATCAGCATCGGCGCCGGTTCAAGCCGCAGCTTGGAACATAGGTAGCCGAACAGGCCGAAGAACACGGTCTGATACACGTCAAACACATTGTTCTGCAGCGAATAGACGCCGATAGCGCAGAAGATCAGGATCGAGGGATACATATGGCGATAGGGAATCGCCAGCAGCTTCACCCAAAGCCCGATCATCGGCAGGTTGATGACCAGCAGCATGAGGTTACCAACCCACATGGACGCGATCAGACCCCAGAACAGGTCAGGCTGCGCTTCCACCATGCGCGGACCCGGCTGAATGCCCTGAATGATCAGCGCGCCAACCATCAGCGCCATCACGGCATTGGCCGGAATGCCAAGCGTGAGCAGCGGGATGAAGGAGGTTTGCGAAGCAGCGTTATTGGCCGCTTCGGGGCCCGCCACGCCTTCAATGGCGCCGGTGCCGAATTCATGCCGGCCCTTGGAGACCTTGCGTTCCATCATGTAGGAACCGAAGGAAGCCAGCGCCGCGCCGCCGCCCGGCAGAATGCCAAGCAAGCTGCCCACCGTGGTGCCGCGCAGCACGGCTGGGATGGACCGCCTTACTTCTTCGCGCGTCATCATCAGGCTGCCGACCTTGCCGGACATGACGGTGCGCGCTTCGGGCTTTTCCAAGTTCAGGATGATTTCAGCGATGCCGAACATCCCCATGGCGATCGACACAAAGCCGATACCATCGGAAAGCTCTGGAATGCCGAAGGTGAAGCGCTGCTGGCCGGTTTGCACATCCGTACCCACCAGGCCGAGCGCCACGCCGAACACCACCATGCCGATGGACTTTATCACCGACCCCTGCGCCAGCACGGCCGAGATAATCAGGCCAAGCAGCATGAGGGAGAAGTAATCCGCCGGCCCAAAGGACAGCGCGACCGACGTCAGCAGTGGCCCGGAAGCGGCGACCAGCACGGTGGAAACGCAGCCCGCAAAGAAGGATGCCAAGGCCGCAATTGTCAACGCGGCGCCAGCACGACCGCGCCGGGCCATCTTATAGCCTTCAAGCGTTGTGACGACCGAACTGACCTCCCCTGGTAAGTTCAGCAGAATGGCCGTGGTGGAACCACCATACTGGGCGCCATAGTAAATCCCGGCCAGCATGATGATGGCCGTGGTGGCCGGCTGACCAAAGGTGATCGGCAGCAGCAACGAAATTGTGGCGACCGGGCCAATTCCTGGCAAAACGCCAATTGCCGTGCCGATGATGCATCCGATCAGGCAGAACAGCAGGTTGTTGAAGGTTAGCGCAACGCCTAAGCCATGCGCGAGATTGCCCATAAGATCCATGGTGCTTTGCCTTCCCGATCAGAGCTGCGGCCAGAGCGGCACGCGGATATCCAGATAGCGAATGAAGATACCCCAGCAGAGCGCACAGAGAAAAGCGATCAACCCGGCAACGCCCAAAGGCCGTTCCAGATGTTCCCTATCCGCGAATGCAGCGCAGATCACCGTGACGATGATAGCGACCAGAAAGCCCAGCGGTTCAAGCGCAAGGCCGAATAGCGTGAAGGCGGCACTCGGCAGGAAAAGCGCGCGCCATGCGGGCGGCACCGCGGCCACAAGACATCCAACGAACATGCCGATGCCAAGTGCATTCCAGCCCGCAGATGGGAAGCCCGGAATGCGCGCGGCGATCATGCCAGCAACGACACCCGCGACAGCCCCAGCGATCAGGAAGCCGATTTCGGCGGGGGTCCATTTGGCGAGCGGATCAGGGCCATTGAATAGACCGCCCGCAAGGACGAGTGATCCAAGCCCAATCAGCAGCCAAAAAACCAGCATGGGCATATAGCCTGGCCCCATGCGCCGCGCTGTTCCAAGATTATGATCCTGGTTGAGCCAGAGGCCAATAACAGCAAAGGCGATGAACAGCCCCGCCGACAGCAAATCTTTCGTGTTAAGTTTCATGCCCGTCTTCCACCCTGTCTTGACCCTTCGGGTCAGCCTTGCCCCCAAGCCTTTCGGCCCTATTGCGACTTAGATCGTGCTACCATCACCTTCGTTCATGTGACACGCCCTAAGCCCTCATTTGATCGCATTTTCCGAGTCGCCAAGTGATTCCACTTGGCTAGAAAATGCTCCAGTCAATCCGCCGTCGCGCCGGCAGCCTGCACCAAGGGCGCCCATTTGGCCACCTCCCTTATGATGAAGCTGTTGTAATCTGCCGCCGAGTAAGTCCCAGGCGTCCCGCCAAGCTCCGCAAAGCGGTTCCTGATCTCGGCGGTTTGCAGCAGTGCCAGCACGTCCCGGTTCAGCCTTGCAATGATCGGCGCAGGCGTGCCCGCCGGCGCGGATAGCCCGAACCAGGAATCGGATTCCAGCGGGAAGCCCTGCTCCCGGAAGGTCGGCACATCCGGGAAGGATGGGTGCCGCTCAGCCGAGCACATGCCCACCGCAATCACCGACCCTTGTTTGATATGCGATGCCGCGGAAGGCAGGCTATCTGACATCATCGGCACCTGGCCCGCGATCACCGCCTGCATGGCCGGTCCCGCGCCACGGAAGGGCACATGGGTGATTTCCGTGCCGATCTGGCGGCTCATTTGCACGACCAAAAGATGGTTGGATGACCCAGCGCCCGAGGTCGCAACTTGCAAGCCGCTCGCGCTTTTCGCGCGCGCCGCCACATCGGCCATGGTGCGGATGCCGGCGCGTGGATTGGCGACCCAAACCGTCGGGTTGCTGACCACCAGCGCAATATGGGCGAAATCCTTCACCGGATCATAGCGCACCTTGCTGCCATAAACCGCTGGGCTGATCGCATGGCTCGCGATATTGGACATGACCAGGGTATAGCCATCAGGCGCGGCGCGGGCGACGGTTTCACTGCCAAGCGTGGCGCCGGCGCCAGCACGGTTTTCAACCACAATGGAAACGCCAAGCTTTTCTTGAAGGCCCGCGGCAATCAGGCGCGCAACCAAATCCGTGGTGCCGCCGGGCGCGAAAGGCACCACCAGGCGGATGGATTGGGATGGCCAAGCCCCTTGCGCATGCGCGCCCATCGCCAAAACCGGCGATGCGCCAATACCCAATATAACGCTGCGGCGTGCAACGCTCCTCATTCGTTGGCCCCCATTTTTATGGCTTTTCTATTGCATGGCAGCGAAGCCTCGGCAAGCGAGGGTCGCGCAAGCCTTGCCTCAGCCAACGCCAGGGCCGATCATCCCCGGGAAACCCAAGCCCACAAAGGGACCCGCCCCATGCCACATGGTGACCGCTTGCCGAATGATCCCGAAACCCGCATCCGCGAAGCGACCGAGGCAGTGGCCCCGCGGCTGATTGAAATCCGGCGCGATATCCATACGCACCCGGAATTGGCCTTTCAGGAAACCCGCACCGCCGGGATTGTGGCGGCGGAATTGACGCGCCTGGGCCTGACACCGCGCACGGGCATTGGCCGCACCGGGGTGATTGCCGAAATCAAGGGCGGGCGCCCCGGCCCCACGCTTGCCATTCGCGCCGATATGGATGCGCTGCCGATCCATGAGGAAACGGCGCTGCCCTTCGCGAGTGAAATCGCCGGCCAAATGCATGCTTGCGGGCATGATATCCATACCTCCACCCTATTGGGTGTCGCGGCGGTGCTCAAGGATTTGGCGCCGCAGCTTGCCGGAACCGTGCGCCTTATCTTCCAGCCGGCGGAAGAAGTGCTGGAAGGGGCGGCCGCCATGATCGCCGATGGCGCGGCGGATGGCATTGATATGGCGATTGGCTTTCACAACCACCCAGATATGCCGGTGGGCAGCTTTGGTTATGTGCGCGGCGCCTGCCTGGCGGCGTCTGACCGGTTTGACCTGATCATCCAGGGCAAATCCGGCCATGCCGCGCATCCTTATGCGGCGATTGACCCCATCGTGGCGGCGGCGGCCTTTGTGCAGGAAGCGCAAACCGTGGTCAGCCGCGAAATCAAGCCGCTGCATCCGGCGGTGGTGACCATTGGGCAGTTTGTGGGGGGCACCACCTACAACATCATCCCCGAACGCGTGCATCTGAAGGGCACGGTGCGCACGCTGCATCATGAATCGCGCGATATCGCCGAAGCAGCCTTGCGGCGCCTGGCTCAGGGCATTGGCATTTCCATGCGCGTGAAGACGGAAATGACTTATGTCCGCAAGGTCCCGCCGCTGGTGAATGATGACAAGGTGTTGGACCCGGTGATTGCGGCTGTGCGTCGGCAGATGGGCGATGTGATCAGCGAGGGCGAAGCCTCCATGGGTGCTGAGGATTTCGCTGAATTTGCCGCCGTGGCGCCTTCCTTCCAATTGCGCATCGGCTCCGGCCAGCCAGGGCGCGATGACCGGCTGCATAATGCCTTCTACCAACCCGATGAGCGCAGCATCGGCCTTGGTGTGCAGGCCCTATCCCGTGCCGCGCTGGATTTGCTGGCATGAGCGCGCATCGCATCGCGGAACTGACCGCGCCAGAAGTCGCTTCGCGCTTCGCCGCAGGCGCCGTGGCGATTCTGCCCATGGGCAGCCTTGAAACCCATGGCCCTGCCTTGCCGATGGGCGATTATCTGGTCGCGGAAGATATCGCCTGCCGCATTGCCGCTGCCGCTTACGCCAAGGGCGCGGATGCGCTGGTGGCACCGGCCATTCCCTTTGGTGGCGAGGATTTCTTCGCCGGTGTCGCGGGCGGCATCACGCTGTCCGTGGCAACCCTGACAGCGGTGATCGAGGAAATGGCCGAAGCCTTCATCAAAATCGGCGCGCGGCGCATCATGATCGTGAACGGCCATGCCGGGACCATCGCGCCGGCTGATGCCGCCGCGCGCAGCATGCGCCATCGGCATGGCGTGATCATCCCAGCGCTGCATCTGTGGCGGGAAGCGGGCAAGCTGCATGGCGAATTGGGCGGGCAGCCCATCACCTTTGGCCATGGCGGAGATCCCGTTGCTTCCGTCACCATGGCGCTGAAGCCGGAACTCTGCCGCCCCGAAGCGGCACGGCCACGCAATGCGACAGGACCTTATCTGGGCGTGCCGCCAACGGGCTTTGGCGCCATTCGCGCCCATGGCGTGGAATTCGCCGTGCCGATGTGGGTGGAAGAAGTGGCCCCTGGAGGCGTTGCCGCGCCCGATCCGCGCGGGGCCAACGCCGCGCATGGCGCACGGATTGTGGAACAGCTTGTCGCAGCCGGCGCGTCCATTTGCGCGCAACTGCGCGACCACGCGCCGTGAAGCGCATTTGCGTCTATGGCGCGGGTGCCATTGGCGCGCATCTGGCGGCGCGCCTTGCAGCGGCGGGGGCAGAGGTGAGTGTTATTGCACGCGGCGCCCATCTGGCTGCGATGCAGGCGCGGGGCATCACGCTGCGCTCCGCCGAAGGCGACCAGACCTATCCGGTGCAGGCCGCGGAAAACGCCGACGAGATCGGCCCGGTGGATGCCGTGCTGGTTACGGTCAAGGCGCCCGCGTTACCTGCTGTGGCGGCGGGGATCGCGCCTTTGCTTGGGCCCGATACGCCCGTTGCCTTCATCATGAATGGTATTCCCTGGTGGTATTTCGACGGCATTGGCGGCGCCTTGGAAGGCAAGCGTCTGCCGGTGCTGGACCCCAATGATGCGCTGCGCCGCGCCATCGGCGTGGAGCGCGCCATCGGCGGTGTGATCTATGCCGCGAGTGCGGTGGCAGCACCCGGCATTGTCACGTCAGAACATGCTGATCTGAAACTTTTTCTTGGGGAGCCGGGGGGCGTGATTTCCCCTCGCGCCCAGGCGCTGGCGGCGCTGTTGAGTGGGGGCGGCATGCCGACCGATGCGGTGGGCAATATCCGCCACCGCATCTGGGGCAAGCTGCTCGGCAATATGGTGGTCGGGCCGCTTTGCCTGCTCTCTCGCCAGGATATGAAGGCCACCCTGGCAGACCCGGCGATTTTTGAAGCGGGTGTGCGGATTTCTGATGAGGGGACAGCGCTGGCCCGCGCCCTTGGGCATGATTTGAAAGTGCCCGGCGAAGTGCGGATGCGCCGCTTTGGGGAGACCGCACATAAACCTTCCATCCTGCAGGATATGGAATTGGGCCGCCCGATGGAAATTGACGCGCTATTCAGCGCGCCCTTGCAGCTTGGCCAGGCTTTGGGCGTGCCAATGCCGCATTTCGCGCTGATGGTGGCGCTGGCAACCCAGGCAGCGCGGGCGGCGGGGCTTTACCGGTAAGGCCATGCCCGGCACGCTGCGCACAGCTTCGGGACGGGTCCGCCATGCACGGACCGGGACACCCCGTTAGCAAAGAGTTTTGAAACAACAAAAAGGATCAAACGCCATGGCAACCTCACAGCGCGAAGAACGCGAACTCCTCGGCCACGACGCCTTCGCCATGATTGCGCCGACCCACCAGCCGGCCATCGCCGCGCTGCCGCCGGAGGAACTCCGCGCGCTGGCCACCCGGCTGCGCGCGGAACACGCAAAACTTCGGGACCTGATCCGTGAGGGCCACCGCGCCAAGCGCGGCAAGGGTGATGCCCGGGCGGCGGCGAATGCCGAAGCCGGCAAGGCGACACGCCGCAAGCAGGTCTATGCCGCGGCGCTGAAGCGCGTGAATAACCGCTTCGATGAATTGACGCATGATCGCCGCCGCGCCGAACACCGCGCGGCGCTGAAGGAAGCACTCGCCCGCCGCCAGGCGCAGCGCGCACAGCATCCGGCATCCGGCTTTGGCGCCAGCAACGGCATGCAGAGCAAGGGGAACGCGAAAAGCAGAAGCCATGTGCAAGGCGGGCGGATTGGTAGCGTTTCCGCTCAGAACAAGCGCGCCCAGGCACGCCGCGACGGGTAAATTTGAACAGCGTGGCAGGTGACGGGGGGGGTAGAGTATCCGTGATGGTCAAGCCACGCGCGTTTGCCATTTTCTACCTTTTTTGA
>JBBAUC010000139.1:0-8403 GCA_040398485.1 Roseomonas sp.
GCCGCCAGCGCTCGTCCATCGACCCGGGGATGCCCACCACCAGGGCGAAGCGGCCGCGCCCGGCCGCGATGAAATCCCGCGCGCCATGGATGGCAGCGCTGCCGGTGGCGCAGGCGTTTTCATAGCGCGTAATGGGGCGGAAGCGCATTTCCGGCACGCTTTGCAGCAAAAGCGAGGCGGGGAAGCCCTGCGGCGTGAAGCCTTCCCCAAAAATACCTACAAAGCCGGCATCAATCTCGGCGGGGGAAATCCCGGCATCTTCGATTGCGGCGCGGGCGACGCGGGCGATCAAGCTTTCCAGATCGGGTTCGGCTTCTAGCTTGCCAAAGGGGCTATGCGCCCAGCCGATGATTGCAGCTTCGGTCATGATGGGGTCTCCGCTTTATGAGCCTTATGCCAGAGCAGGCCGGCCTTGTAATCCAAGGCGCGGCTTATTCCGGGTCAATACCAGCCGCGCGCAGAATGCGGGTATATTTCTCCACCCCGTCGCGCACAAAGGCCATCACCTGCGCGTTGGTTTCAAAACCGGGGCGCGCCGTGACACCCGTTGTTTCATTCAGTCGCGCGGCGGTTTGTTGGACGGCCTGGCGGAAGGCCGCGCCAAGCGTCGCGACGGCTTCCGGCGGCGTGCCCTTGGGGGCGACCACGGGGAAGAATTCTTCAAACACCACGCCGGGCATGCCCGCTTCGGGCGCGTTTGGCAGATCCGGCAAGGCTGGGCTGCGATGGTCTGACAAGACCGCAAGCGCACGCAAATTACCGCCGCGCACCTGACCGATGGAAGACGCCATGGTCGGCGTGCCGAAATGCGCCTCGCCCGAGACCATCGCGGTAACGCCCGGGCCACCGCCGCGGTAATGCACGGTCTCCACCTGCACATTCATGAGGTTCATGAACAAGAGCCCGCCGATATGCGGGCCGCTGCCAATGCCGGCCGAGGCATAGTTGAAGCGCCCCGGATTGGCGCGTAGCAGCGCCACGAATTCCTGCGCCGTGCGGGCTTCGACGCGGGGATTGACCACCAAAAGATGCGGCGAAAAGCCAACAATCGCGATGCCTTCGAAATCAGTCAGGGTGTTATAGGGCATGCGCGAGACCATGGCGGGCACGGTCGCGAGCGAGCTATTGATCAGCAGCGTATAGCCATCAGCCGGGGCGCGTGCCGCTGCCTCAGACCCGATCACGCTGCCGGCGCCGGCGCGGTTTTCGACAATCACGGGCTGGCCAAGGATTTGGCCGACGGCCTCGGCAAGGATGCGGCCAACAATGTCATTGGAACCGCCCGGCGCGGCGGCAACGATCAGCCGAATGGGTCGTGTGGGGCGCCAGCTTCCCTGCGCGCTGAGGATGCTTGGGGCCAGACCTGCCGATAGGGCGAGGCCGAGGGCTGTTCTGCGGTGTATCATGGAATTTCCTCCTTCTTTATCTATCTTTTTTGCAATGTTAAATTCAGGTTTGGCAAATGTCCAATGGCAGGCCCTGGCGCCCTGAGGGTCAGGGGCTCTGGCGGGGGGGCGTCTGAGCTTGCCGCCTCCTCCAGCGCGATTTCGGCGGCAATCAGCGCGATGTGGGCGGTGATGGCCATGTCAACGGGCATGCGCTGCAAGGGGCTGGATGCCAGAAGCGGCGCTTGGCCCATTTCCAGCGTCGCGCCCTGGACCAAAATGGCGGCGTGACCTTCCAGTAGGATATCAATGGCGGTGAAATTGGCCGGCGCTTCCTCCTGCCGGATGGCAACACCATCAACCAAATGCCCAACGCGATAAGCGCGGCCCTGAAACACCACACCCTGATCGGGCAGCAGCAGCAGATCTTCGCGCGGCGCCATATTCCCAAGGACGCCAGGCAGCACCCGAATAAGCGGGCCGCGATAGGGAATGTTCCGAATGCCAAGCACGCGCTGAAACGGCGCAACGCCGGGGGTGACGGCCAATAGCATCATGCCCGGCCCAAGGCGCGCGGCCAGCCTATCCCCGCGCGAGGTCATGACCCGCGCATCGGCGGCTATTCCCTTCAAGCTGTCGCTCACCGGTTTGCCTGATGCGTCCACTGAATGACTGACCATTTCCCCAACATTTTGCCCGCCTTGGTGAGCAGAGGCAAGGCACGGCACGCGACATGCTGAGAGAGCCCCCAAGACCCTCTGTCTTTGATGGATTTTCTGCCCCATGCCGCTTGATCTTTCGGGCCTACCCGCCACGCCGGAAACCCGCCCAACCCTGGCCGAGGCCATTGCGGCGGCGCTTGCCGAAGCGATTACGCGGGGCGAAATGCCCCCCGGCACGACGCTGGAAGAAGAACGCCTGGCGCTGGCCCATGGTGCGTCCCGCACCCCAGTGCGTGAGGCCTTGCGCCTGCTGGTCGCGACCGGCCTGGTGGAACAACGCCCGCGGCGCGGCGCGGTGGTGGCGCGACCAGAACCGCAGCGTGTGGCGGAGATGTTCGCCGTGATGGCGGAGCTTGAGGCGATTTGCGCCCGGCTTTGCGCGGAAGCTTTGCCGCGCAAAGAAAAAACCAAACTGAAGGCGCGGCATGAGGCGATGGCGCGGCTTGTGTCTGCGCATGATCTGGGGGGCTATCGCGCGGCCAATGTCGCATTCCATGAGGCGCTCTATCAGGGGGCGGGCAACGCCTATTTGGCGGAATTGGCTGAGGTGACGCGCCGACGTCTGGCCCCTTTTCGCGCGGCGCAGCTTGGGGGGAAGGATCGGCTCGCGGCTTCCCACGCTGAACATGGCGCTATCATTGAGGCGATTTGCGCCGGGGATGGGGCGGCGGCGGCGGCGGCGGTGCGCGCCCATTTGGCGGCGACGGAAGGCAGTTTGGGCGTGATGGCCGGGCGGGAGGCGCGGTTTTGAAACTCGCCACAGGCTTGGGCAGATGCATCTGGGGCCGCCCAAATTGTATGCAGAACTGTATACAATTGGCGTCCCAGGCCCGCTTTCTGGGCGGCACGCGGCTTGCGGATAGGCAGTCATGGATTTGACTTCCCTTCCCTTCCAGCGCGCCGCGCTGCACGACGCTTATCGGGCGGGCCTTTCGCCTGAGTTGTTGATGGCCGAGGCTTTGCGTCGGCTGGAAGCCGCCCATGATCCGGGAATTTTCCTGGATGTGGCGCCACCTGAGATGATCGCGGCAGCGATCTCTGCACTGCCCGGCTTTGACCCCGTTGCCTACCCGCTTTGGGGCCTGCCGGTGGCGGTAAAGGACAATATCGCCGTGGCAGGCCAGCCCATGACGGCCGCCTGCGTGGCTTTCAGCCATGTCCCCTCCGAGGATGCCGAAGTGGTGCGCCGCCTGCGTGCGGCGGGTGCGATCATCCTGGGCAAGACCAATCTGGATCAATTCGCGACTGGGTTGGTTGGGGTGCGCACACCCTATCCGGTGCCGCGCAATGCGGCGTCACGTGATCACGTGCCGGGCGGGTCATCTTCCGGTTCGGCGGTTGCCGTAGCGCGCGGGATTGTGACGCTGGCGCTGGGCACTGATACCGCCGGTTCGGGGCGCGTGCCGGCAGCGTTGAATGGCATTGTCGGGTTGAAGCCATCAGTCGGTGCGGTTTCTACGCGCGGCGTGGTGCCGGCCTGCCGCAGCCTTGATTGCGTTTCCGTCTTCGCGACGTGTCTTGAAGATGCCTGGGCGGGCTTTAGCGCCTTGGCGGGTGAGGATCGCGCTGATCCCTTCAACCGGCCGATTACTTGGTCTGAACCGGGCGTGGTGCCCGCGCGCATCGTGGTGCCGCGCGCTCAGGATACGCATTTGGATGATGCGGCCGGGCGCGCTGCCTGGGCTGCGGCGCGGGCCTTTCTGCCTTCAGCGCAGGAAGCAGCGATTACCGAAATGCTCGATGCTGCCAAGCTTTTGTATGAAGGGCCTTGGGTTGCCGAACGCGCTGCCGCCTTTGGTGATTTCGCGCGCGCCCATCCCGGCGCGCTGCATCCGGTGACGCAAAAAATCATTGATGGCGCCAGCGGCTTCAGCGCCGTGGATGCTTTTCGCGGCATGTATAGGCTTGCGGAGTATCGCCGTGTGGCCGAGGATTTCTTCGCCGCGCATGATGTGTTGGTGGTGCCATCCGTACCTTGCTTCCCAACCCTGGCAGCGCTGGAGGCGGATCCTTTCGGGCCCAATGCGCGGCTTGGGGTCTATACCAATTTCGTCAATTTACTTGATCTGGCCGCCCTTGCAGTGCCTGGGCCGAAGCGCCCGGATGGCTTGCCGGCAGGCATCACCCTTATCGGCCCACGCGGCAGTGATGCGGCGCTGATGGCGCTTGGCTTGGAATTCACGCGCCGTCAGGCAGCAGCACAAAAGGCAGTGGCCGCATGATCGAAATCGTTGTTGTGGGCGCGCATCTTTCGGGCCTACCGCTGAATCATGAATTGATTTCCGAAGGCGGCGTGCTGCGCCGCGCAGCGCTGACCGAGCCTTGCTACCGGCTTTATGCGCTGGCGGGTGGACCGCCGCGCCGGCCTGGTTTGCTGCGCGTTGCCGCTGGCAGTGGCGCGGCGATTGCGACCGAGGTCTGGGCTTTGCCCGATGATGGCTTTGGCCGCTTTGTCTCCCGCATTCCCGCCCCGCTTGGCATTGGCACGTTGCTTTTGGCCGATGGCAGTCGGCCCAAGGGTTTTCTGGTGGAACCGGAAGGCTTGCAGGGCGCGGAAGACATTACCCGTTTTGGTGGCTGGCGCGCCTTTCTCGCCAGCATCGCAACCCCCGCTTGAGGCTTCAACAAAGGAGAATTCATGATGCAACGTCGTCATCTTCTGGGTGCTATCGCACTTGCACCCCTCGCCGCCCCTTCCATTGCGCGGGCGCAAGCTGCGCGTACGGTGAAGATGGGATCGCTTAGGCTGATCCATTCCATGACGCCGCATTTCTATCAGCGCTTCGCGCCGGCGGGGCTCACGATTGAAATCATCACTTTTGACAGCCCGACCGATGGCAAGAACGCCGTTGTGACACGCAGCGTTGACTTCGGCGGCTTCGGCATTGCGGCAGGTACGCTTGGCGCTGCGGCGGGTGAGCCCGTTGTGGTGGTTGGCGCCTTCTGCAATCGCGGCATGGGCGTGATTGCCAAAGCTGGGTCTGGCATACGTGACATTGCCGGGATGCGCGGCAAGCGCGTTGGCATTTGGCCTGGTTCCACTCAGGAAGTGTTTATCCTGGAGCGGCTTCGCCAAAACGGCATGACGGTGCGCGATATCACCAGCGTGCGCGTGCCCTTCGGCGAAATGCACGCCATGCTCTCCCGCGGCGATATTGATGCCTATGTGGGCGCCGAACCTGGCCCTGGGCTTTCGCTTTCTTCCGGTGTCGGGGAATTGGTGGAATTCCCCTATGGTACTGCGATGGGTGGCCTGAATATGATCTTCGCGACATCGGAAGCGATGATCGCGCAGGACCCTGCCCTGGTGCGGACAATGCTCGGCATTCACCGCCGCGCCAGCGAACACATGATGGCGAATAAGGCCGAAGTGGCGGAAGCTACCGTGCGCATTCTGGGCGCGCAGCGCGCTGCCGTGGACCGTGCCTTGGCCGAAAATAATGTTGAATACACATGGAAGCTTGACGATACGGTGATGACGCAGGCCCGCGCCTATGCACAACAGATGCTGGAAATGCGCCAAATCCGCGCTTTGCCGAATTTCGACAAATTCCTGAACCCGCGCTTCTCAAACGAAGTCGCGACTTCCTGAGGGTTTTGGTGATGAGCGCGAGTGTAGCCGCCGAAGGATCGGCGGGGGAAAAGAAGTCGCGGCCAGGTGGGATGGTCTGGCCGCGGCTGAAAGCTGTTCTGCTCGCGCTCGTGGTGCCTTTGGCCCTGCTATTGGGCTGGCATTTGGCGGTAAAGGCGGGGATGACGCGGCTTATCCCATCCCCCGCCGATGTTGCGGAATATATGGTGGATTTCGCGGTTGGCGGCATTTGGGATGATGCGTTTTCCGCGACCCTGCATATCCACCTTTTTGCTTCCATGACGCGGGTTTATGGTGGTTTTGCGCTAGCGGCGTTGGTCGCGGTGCCGCTTGGGCTGCTGATCGGGCGCAATGAAAAGGTGCGCGCGCTGCTGGACCCTTTCCTGCAATTGATGCGCCCGATTCCAGTGACGGCCTGGCTGCCGCTTTCCATGATCCTGTTCGGGCTTGGACCGCGTTCGGCCTTTTTCCTGGTCTTCCTCGGCGCCTTTTATCCCATTCTGCTGAATACGGTCTTTGGCGTGCGGAGCGTGGAAAAGCGGCTATTCGAAGCAGCATCCATGCTTGGCTGTTCCGGTACGGCGCAGTTTTTCCGCGTGGTGCTGCCGGCATCGCTGCCTTCCATCTTCACCGGGCTTCGGCTGGGCTTGGGCCTTGCCTGGTTCGTGATTGTGGTGGGTGAGATGACGGGGGTGCCGCAGGGGCTTGGCGCTGTGATCATGGATGGCCGCACCCTGTCGCGCACGGAATTGGTGATTTGCGGCATGATCGTGATTGGCATTGCCGGCTTTATTTCTGACCGCATCATTGTCGCTTTGATGAACCGTCTGCTGCGTTGGAGCCCTTCACACCATGGCTGAGCTTCCCATTCTTGATCTGCGCAATGTCGGCAAGGTCTATGAACTCAATGACCAGCGCATTGAAGCTTTGCGCGATGCCAATCTTGTTGTGGAGAAAGGCGAATTCGTCTGCCTGATCGGTGCTTCCGGCTGCGGCAAATCCACCTTGCTCCGCATTGTCGCGGGGTTTGAACCACCAAGCGCGGGAGAAGCGCTGATGTGGGACAAGGCCATCACGGGTCCGGCGCCTGATCGTGGCATGGTGTTTCAGGATTACGGGCTGTTTCCCTGGCTTTCGGTGCGTCAGAATATCGGCTTCGGGCCGGCGTCTCGCGGATTGCCCAAGGCTGAACTGCGCGCATTGGTGGATCGGTTTGTGGATATGGTGGGGCTGACGCGCTTTGCCGATGCCTATCCGCATCAGCTTTCAGGCGGGATGAAACAGCGTGTGGCCATTGCTCGTGTGCTGGCCAATGATGCCGAAATGGTGCTGATGGATGAACCCTTCGGCGCGCTGGATGCCATGACGCGCGAACGCCTGCAGGATGAATTGCTGGATATCTGGCAGCGTACCAAGCTTACGGTGCTGTTCGTGACCCATTCGATTGAGGAGGCGATTTTTCTCGCGGATCGTGTGGTGGTGATGGAACCAGGCCCAGGGCGGATCGCGAGTGAACACCGCATAGAATTGCCGCGGCCGCGCGATGTATCCTCACCGGAATTCAATGCAGTGCGGCGTGATCTTTCGGCGCGTCTGCATAGCCATCATGGAAAGAAGGCGGCATGACGACGCCTGTTCAACGGCTGCGCTATACGGCGCCGGCGGATCGGCCGAAGCATTCCCTGCTCGGAGGGCAGAAGCTGATCCTTTGGCCGGTCGTGAATATCGAGAATTGGCTGATCGAAAACCCCATGCCGCGCCAGGTACTGGTGGCGCCGACGGCTGCTGTCTTGCAGCCTGATTTGCCGAATTGGGCCTGGCATGAATATGGGATGCGCGTTGGCTTTTGGCGCTTTCTTGAGATGTTTGAAAAGCATGGTATGCGCCCAACACTTTCCATTAATGGCAGCGTCATTGAAGCCTATCCGCGTGTGGCCACTGCGGCACGCGATGCCGGTTGGGAATTCATGGGCCATGGCTGGGTGCAGGTGCCCACGCATAAAATGCCTGATCAGCGTGAGGCGATTACACGCACCGTGAAGACCATCACTGATTTCACTGGCCGTCCCTGCCAGGGCTGGCTGGGGCCGGGCCTCACGGAAACTCTGGAAACGCCCGATATACTGGCCGAGGCCGGCATTACCTGGCTTGGCGATTTCGTGGTGGATGATCTGCCGGCGCGCGTGGCAACGCGCCACGGGGATCTCCTGTCGCTGCCCTATTCGGTGGAACTCAACGACATCCCCGTGGTGATGATCCAGCACCATGATGAGGAAGAATTGCCCCGCCGTGCCCGGCTGCAAGCGAAACGCCTGATTGCGGAGGCTGAGGCTTCTGCCGGCGTGAAGATCATGTGCATTGCAATCCACCCCTATATCTCCGCCGTGCCGCACCGGATTGATTCGCTGGCGGCCGCCTTCGCGGAATTGGCGGCTGATCCGCGCGTGATCTGCATGCAAGGCGATGAGATTGCCGCCTGGTATCGGGCGAGCGGGGATGGGGCGTGAGGCGCACGCCCTTCAGCCGATAAGAAACCCCCGCACCAGACCGAACTGGACCTGTCACGGTTTTGTGTCGCTTCTTTGATCTCATAATTTGCAGCAAAGGAGATGAACCATGGGCACAGGCAGGACGGATGAACTTCGTAAAGAAGCGGTGCGGATAGCGCTGACCAGCGGGCTTTCGCGGCGCCAGGTTGCGGATG
>JBBAUC010000140.1:0-8374 GCA_040398485.1 Roseomonas sp.
ATCGGAAGAAACGCCGCCCGCCAGCGCCTCACCCTGCACAAGCTGGCCGGGTGAGAGCAGCCCCATGGCGACAAGCCCCGCAGCGATGGCCTCTGGCAAAGGCTCCGGCATGGCTCAGCGCTTCAGCAGCGCTTCCCAGCGCGTCACTTCGCCGGCCATATAGGCTTCGCTTTCGGCGACACTCAATGTCAGGATCCGGTCAGCGCCCAGATCACCCAAGCGTTTGCGGAGCGCTTCCTGGCCAAGGGCGCGGTTGATCGCGGCGTTCAGCACTTCGCGCCTGTCGCGCGGTGTCGCAGTTGGGACGAAAACCGCCTGCCAAACGCTCATTTCCGCATCCACGCCGCCTTCGCGCCAGGTGGGCACCTCAGGGTTGGCGGCGTTGCGATGCGGCGTCGTCACGGCAAAAGCGCGCGCCTGATTGCCGCGCGCGGTTTGAAACCCCGTCAGCCCGGCATCAAACATCATCGCAATGCGCCCGGCGGCGAGATCGAGTGTCGCCGGTGCGCCGCCGCGATAGGGTATTTCATTCAACTGCACGCCTGTCGCCTTCAGATAAAGCAGCGCTGCCATCTGCAGAATGCCGCCACCGCCGGAGCTGCCGTAATCCAATTGCCCGGGCCGCGCCTGTGCGAGTGCGGTGAATTCGCGCAAATTATTGGCCGGCACATTATTCGCGACCAGCATCACAATGGGTGATTCAGCGACCACCGCAATCGCCTGCAAGCTGGTGATGGGGTCAATCGGCGGATTGGGCACCAGCACGCGCAAGGCCGCGTGGCCGGTATTGTTGAACAGCACCGTATGGCCATCGGCCGGCGCACGCGCCACGACCTCGGCCCCCACCATGCCGCCCGCCCCGCCGCGGTTTTCGATAATCAGCGGCTGAGGCAGGATCGGCGCCATGGCTTCCGCCAGCACGCGGGCCACCACATCCGTGGCCCCGCCGGCCGCATAAGGCACAATCACGCGAATGGGCCTTTCGGGATAAGCGCCGGCCGGCGCTAAAGGCGCCAGCAGCAGGACCGCAACGGATAAAACCCAGCGCAAGCGCATCTTTCCCCCTTTGTCCCAGCTTTTGGGGACATTGCGGCCCTATCCTGCCCGGCCTTGGCGCCGCTGCCAAACCCTGTAGCCTGACCAGATGGAAAGCCTATGATATGAAAAGCCGATACATTGAACCGAGACATCATGGCGGAAGAAGACTGGGACATCCCCGAGCATTTGCAGCCCGACCCGACGGAGCATGGCTTCGATCTGGATCAGGCCTATCGCGCCGTGGTCGGCTTGCGGAGCCAGGTTCCGCCGGATGCCTTCACCGCGCGGGTGCTGGGCACGGAACGCGAAGGCAGTGGCGTGCTGATTGGCGAGGGCCTAGTGCTGACCGTGGGCTATCTGGTGAGCGAAGCCGAGAGCATCTGGATCACCACCGCCGAAGGCCGCGCCGTGCCTGGCCATGCGCTGGCGGTGGATCAGGAAACTGGCTTTGCCCTGGTGCAGGCTTTGGGCAAAATCCCTTTGAAACCGGCGGCCCTCGGCGATAGCGAAAGCCTGAAAATTGGCGCCGCGACTGTCATGGCGGCGGCAGGCGGGCGCACCCATGCAGTGGCGGGCAAGCTGGTCGCGCGCCAGCCCTTCGCCGGCTATTGGGAATATCTGATGGAAGAAGCGCTGTTTGTCGCTCCTGCCCATCCTTCCTGGGGCGGCGCTGGGCTTTTCGGCCCTGATGGCAAGCTGGTGGGCGTTGGTTCCCTGATTTTGCAGCAAGGCGAAGAAGGCCGCCGGCTTGATCTGAATATGGTGATTCCAGTCCATCAGCTCATCCCCATTCTGGATGATCTGGTCAATCAAGGCCGCCGATCTGGCCCGCCGCGCCCCTGGCTTGGGCTTTACGCGACCGAGGATGAGGAGGGGATTTCGGTCGCCTCCCTCGCCCCCGATGGCCCGGCAGAGGCAGCGGGGATGCGCAATGGGGATCGCATCCTTGCAGTGGACGGTGCCGAGGTGGGCGAATTGGCTGATTTTTGGCGCGCCATTTGGGCCATGGGGCCTGCGGGCACGAATATCCGGCTACAGGTCAGCCGGGGCAAGGCGCGGCGTGATGTGACGATCAACTCGGCTGATAGGGTGCAATTCCTGAAGCGGCCACGCTTGCATTGAAAGCCACGCTTGCATTGAAAGAAGAATCCATGTCCCAAGCCGGTGGTTTCATTCTTGTCCCGCCGGGGGGCGGGGCGCAGCATTGGCAGCCGCAACCGGCCAATGGCTGGATCGAGGTACTGACCTCCCCCCGCATGGTGGGGATGCCTTCAGGGTTTTCGGCGGGGCTTCAGGAATTGCCGCCGCTTGGCAAAATCCGCGAACACGCCCACCCGGCCCAGACCGAGATTTTTTGGGTAGTGGCCGGGGAGGCGCTTGGGCGGCTGGATGGCGTGGTGCGGCGTATCCCGACCGGCAGCTTCATGGTGGCGCCGCCCCATATCCGCCACGGCTTCATCAATGATGGCGCGCATCCCTTCCGATTCCTCTGGCTGCTGATCCCGGCAGGGCTGGAGGATTTTTTCATCGGCATTGGCCGGCCCAAAATACCGGGCGCGCCGGACCCCACGCCTTATCCACGGCCAGCGGATGCCGGGAATATCGAAATCTCCACAGTATTTGAGACGCTGGACCCACCACCGCCACCGCCCTGGGATACCAGCCCCATCACTGATCCGGCGGTGTTGGAGGCCCTGCGGCGCGAGGCCGTGTAATTACCCGCTTGCAGTAGGGCGCAGTTACGGGAAGGATCATCCCAGAAAGGTCGGCACCGAAGCCGCCCGCAATAGGGAGAGTCCAGAAGATGGCCAATAACATCACGCGCCGCCAGGCGCTTGGCGCAACTGCTGCCTTGCTCGCCGCGCCCGCCTTTGTGCGGCAAGCCAATGCGCAAAGCCGCTTCGATTGGAAGCGCTTCGCGGGTGAACGCATTGAAGTCACCTTGCAAACATCACCGCGCGGCTTGCTGCTGCAACGCAACAATAAAGAATTCGAAGACCTGACGGGCATTCGCTGCGGCATTGAAGTGGTGCCGGAACAGCAGCATCGCCAGAAGATCATCGTGGAATATGCCTCTGGCCGGCCTTCCTTTGATGTGGCGGAACTCAGCTTGCATGTGAATAAGCGCCAGGTTGGTAAGGCGCGCTGGAATACGGATATCAAGGCGCTGATGGCGGATGCTTCCATTACCGCGCCTGATTTCGACTTCGCCGATTTTGGCGCCGGCATGGTGGAATATGCAACGCAATCCGATGGCCGGATGGATTCGCTGCCGGCCTTCGCGGATTACTTCATCCTCTACTACAACAAGGAATTGCTGGCGGCGAAGAATATCGCGGTGCCGACAAGCTTTGATGGCATGTTCGAAGCCGCCAAGACGCTGACTGAACCGTCACGCCAGATCTATGGCCATGTCGGGCGCGGCTTGAAGAACGCCAATGTGGTGCTGTGGTCCACCTATCTGCTTGGCACCGCGCAGCGTGATATGATCAACGCCAATCGCCAATTGATCACGGATACGGATGACGCGATCTGGGCTGGCGAGATGTACAAGAAGTTCCTACGCGATGTCTCACCGCCCGGGTCCATCGGCTTCAATTGGAATGAATGCCAAACCACCTTCATGCAGGGCCGCGCGGCCATGTGGATTGATGGCATTGGCTTCGCGGCACCCTTGGAAGATCGGCAGCGGTCGCGCGTGGCGGGCAAGGTTGGCTATGCGCTGGTGCCAAAGGGGCGCGGCGCCAATCATCATTGCTGCCTGTTTGGTGCGGGCTATGGCATTCCCGAAGCATCGCGCAAGAAAGGCCCGGCCTGGCTTTATCTGCAATGGGCGCTTGGCAAGGAAAACCAGCTCCGCTTCCTGACCAGCGGTGCCGGTGTGCCGGCGCGCAGCAGCCCCTTCGGCAATGAAGCGGCGATTGCCGCCAGCACCTTCCCGCGCGAATTCTTCAATACGCTCAATGAAAGTGCGAAGATCGCGCGCGCTGGCCTGCCGGAAATTGTGCCGGTGACGCAGTTCCGTGACGTGATCGGCACGGCTTTGACCAACACCATCAGCGGTTCGGATGTGGCGACGGAACTGCGTCGCGCCACGGCTGAATTCCGCCCGGTTCTCGAGCAAAGCGAACGGGAAAGCTGAGGCTCTCGCAAACTGATGCAGCAAGCAGAAACCATCGCCGCGAGCCCCCCTGGGGCTCAGCGGACACGCAATTACGCCCGGCATTATGGCTGGTTCATTGTGCCGGCGGCGGTGGTGGTGCTTGCCGTCATCATCTTTCCCTGGATTTTCACGATCTATGTCTCCGCCCATGATTGGCATCTGGGCGGGGAACGGCGCTGGGTGGGGTTCGATAATTACATCAAGCTCTTTTCCGATTCCCGCTTTGGCTGGGCCATGCTGCGCACGCTTTTTTATACAGTTCTGGCGGTGGTCTTCCCGATGATATTGGGGCTGGCGGCCGCACTTGCCTTCAATCGCAAATTCCCGCTGCGCGGCCTGGCGCGGACCATTTTCATCCTGCCCATGATGGCGACACCCGTTGCGGTCGCCTTGGTGTGGACCATGACCTTCCACCCGCAGCTTGGCGTGCTGAACTGGCTTCTGGCCCAGGTGGGTCTGCCGCCCAGCATGTGGATCTATAGCACCAATACGGTGATCCCAACGCTGGTGATGATCGAGGTCTGGCATTGGACACCCTTGGTGATGCTGCTGATCCTGGGCGGACTCGCTTCCCTGCCGATTGATCCTTATGAGGCCGCGAAGATTGATGGCGCCAATGGCTGGCAGGCCTTTCGCCACATCACGCTGCCCTTGCTGATGCCCTTTATTGTCGTGGCGCTGATTATCCGCTGCATTGATGCGCTGAAGGCCTTTGATACGATTTACGTCATCACCCAGGGCGGGCCGGGTTCGGCGAGTGAGACGATCAATATCTTCCTCTATCTGCAAGCCTTCGCCTTCTACAATGTGGGCTATGCTTCGGCCGTGGTGGTGGTGTTCTTCGTGATCATCCTTGCGCTGGCGGCACTTTTATTGTGGACGCGTCAGAGGGTCAAAATGACATGAGTGATTTGCGTCTTCGCAGCGCCGGGCAATATCGGCTGCGCCGGCTGGTCGGCAATATCGGTTTTGGTTTTTCGGTGCTGGTGCTGATTTCTCCGGCCATCCTGTTCTTTCTGTGGATGCTGTCGCTATCCTTCAAGAATGAGCTGGACAATACGGATTGGCCGCCGGTGTTCATCCCGCAATCACCGACGCTTGATAATTATCGCGAAGTTTTCGCGCGCAATGATTTCCTGCGCTTTGCCTGGAATTCCATTGTGGTGTCCTTCGGCGCCACCGGGATAGCGCTGCTGATTGGCGTGCCGGCGGGCTATGGCATTGCCAAGATGCATGCCATGCGTGCGGCGGCGCTTATCCTGATTGCGCGCATCACGCCTGGGCTTTCCTATCTGATTCCGCTTTTCCTGCTATTCCAATGGCTGGAATTGACCGGCACGCTGGCGCCGATTGTCATCACTCATTTGGTGATCACCGTGCCGATTGTGGTTTGGGTGATGATTTCCTTCTTTGAAGGCCTGCCGCCGGAATTGGAGGAAGCCGCCTTGGTGGATGGGGCAACCATCTGGCAGGCGTTTCGCTATGTGGCGATGCCTTTGGCGCGGCCTGGGATTACGGTGGCCACCATCCTGTCCTTCATTTTTTCCTGGAATAATTTTATCTTCGCGATGGTGCTGGCGGGGCGTGAAACCCGCACATTGCCGGTTGCGGTGAATAATATGCTGACGTTTGAGCAAGTGGCCTGGGGGCCGCTTTCAGCCGCGGCGCTATTGGTGACAGCGCCGGTGTTGATCCTGACGCTGGTGGCGCAGAAGCAGATTGTGGCGGGGCTGACGGCGGGAGGGGTAAAGGGGGCGTGACCCTTCCCCTACTCTGCCGCCGCCTTGGCATGCTGGGCCTCATCAATACCAAGTGCGCCGGTGAAGCGGTTGAAAAAGCCGCATAGCGTGATGCGCAAGGTCAGTTCCACAATCTGCGCCTCGGAAAAATGCTCGCGCAACGCGCGGAACAGGCGCTCTGGTACGCGATGGCTATTTTCCCAGGCGGCCACGGAATATTCCGCAACCAAACGATCAATGGGTGTCAATGAAGGGTGATCAACCCGCCTCGGCAGGCCTTCCAAAGCCTCGGTCGGGATGCCTTCCACGGCCAGAAACGGCCCGTGATGATCCACGCAGTAATCACAGGCATTGAGCTTGGAAACCACCACAATCGCCAATTCCACATAACGCCGCGGCAGCGTCCCCGCCGCGCGCAATTCCATCAGCATTGGCATCAAGTGCCGCAGCGCCGCCGGCACATGGGCAAAGACCGCTAATTGTTCCTCAAAGGGCCCATAGCCGGTGACATAGCGATGCCAGATATCGCGGAGTTCCGGTGTTAGTTCCTCGGGCGAGACTTCACGCACGCGGGCCATGGCGGTTTCCTTCTCAGCAGACATAAATGTTGCGCCGCTTGCCCCGACCCGTCCACCCCTGGACTTGGGTGGGGCGTCGCGCGAAACTGCAAGCGACCAATCGAGGAGGCCAAGGCGATGCGCAATACCGAAGAAATCTGGCGGCTGGTGGATGCCAAGGCGCCTGAGGCGATTGAACTCAGCGACCGCGTCTGGGGCATGCCGGAGCTTTGCTACGCCGAACACCGCTCCTGCGCCGAACACACCGCCATGCTGGAAGCCCATGGATTTCGCGTGACGCAGAATGTGGCGGGCATCCCAACGGCGGTGATGGGCGAAGCGGGCGAAGAAGGCCCGATCATCGCGATCCTTGGTGAATATGATGCGCTGCCAGGGCTATCCCAGGAAGCGGGTGTGGCGGAACCGCGCCCCCTGCCGGGCGATGGCAGCGGGCATGGCTGCGGGCATAATCTGCTCGGCGCAGCATCCTTGCTGGCGGCGAGTGCGGTGAAGGATTGGCTCGCGCAAAACGGCATCAAGGGGCGCGTGCGCTATTATGGCTGCCCGGCGGAAGAAGGTGGTGCGGCCAAGGGCTTCATGGTGCGCGCGGGCTGCTTTGATGATGTGGATATGGCGATTTGCTGGCATCCGGCGGCGTTTTCTGCGGTGAATGAGCCAGTATCGCTCGCCAATACGCGCATTGATTTCAGCTTTGTTGGCCGGTCATCACACGCCGCCGCCGCGCCGCATTTGGGCCGTAGCGCGTTGGATGCGGTGGAATTGATGAATGTTGGCGTGAATTACATGCGCGAACATATGCCATCTGATGCGCGTATTCATTATGCCTATCTGGATGCCGGCGGCATTGCGCCCAATGTGGTGCAGGGCACGGCCAAGGTGCGTTACCTGATCCGCGCGCGGGATTTGGTGGAATTGAACGGGCTCGTCACACGGGTGCGTAAAATTGCCGATGGCGCTGCGTTGATGACAGAAACCAGCGTCAGCACCAAAGTGGTGAGCGCGGTTTCGAATCTCATGGGCAATACGCCGCTGGAAAAGGCGATGTATGATAATTTCCAGCGCTTGGGCCCGCCGCAATTTGATGATGAAGATCGCCGCTATGCGCGCGAAATCCAGGCGACGCTGAAGCCTGAGGATATCGTCTCGGCCTTCCGTCGCCATGGTTTGGCGGCGGAGATGGAATTGCCGCTTTGCGACAAAATCGTGCCGCTGGAAAATAAGGGCTTTGGTGGCGTGGGGTCCACCGATGTCGGCGATGTATCCTGGGCGGTGCCCACGGTGCAGGCGCGGGGTGCCACCTGCGCCATCGGCACGCCGGGCCATTCCTGGCAGCTGACGGCGCAGGGTAAATCCGGCATTGCCCATAAGGGCCTGGTGCATGTGGCGAAGATCATGGCCGGCACGGCGGTGGATGCCATCGCCAATCCGGAAATCCTGGCCGCCGCCAAGGCGGATCATGAAAAGCGCATGGCAGTGACACCTTATGTCTGCCCGCTGCCGCCGGATGTGGAACCGCCGATCAAGATGTCGGCCTGAGCATTTTCAAGCCAAGTGGAATCACTTGGCGACTCGGAAAATGCGATCAAACAAAGTCGCGAGGGGCGCCAGTCACCGCGCCCCCGCCTTGCTTTCGCCCCGAATGGCGCCCATATACATCTGGTCAGCGCGTTATTCCGCGCGCCTCGCGCCCTGCCGGCTGCGTGATCGGTCCCCGCCGCTTCCCTGGAAGCGCGGTGCGGGCCCGGGTCGGCCAGATCGCTTTTCCCACTTAGGACGGTCCCAATCCCGCGGGGCTTTCTGCCCCAAGCCGCGCTTGGCCCGGAAGGCTGTGCGCGGCTGATTTAGGATTCATCGTG
>JBBAUC010000141.1:0-3352 GCA_040398485.1 Roseomonas sp.
TGCGACGCTCGCCTGGAATACCTGGCGGCATGTGGAAGCCTGGTATGGCATCACCGGCATTGGCGCCATTTACCACACCGTCAACCCGCGCCTATTTCCAGATCAAATCGCCTGGATCCTGAACCATGCAGGATCGCGCGTGTTGATGCTGGACCTGACTTTCATTCCGCTGATCCAGCAATTGGCGCCTAAGCTTGAACACATCGAACGCTTCATCATCCTGACCGATGGCACGCATCTGCCCGAAACAGGGCTGCGCAATGCGGTGGCCTATGAGGATTGGCTGACTGAGGCCGATGGCGATTTCGCCTGGGCGAGCTTCGATGAGAAAACCGCTGCCGGGCTTTGCTATACGTCAGGCACCACGGGCGATCCGAAGGGTGTGGTTTATTCCCACCGGTCCAATATCCTACATGCGCTGGCCTGCAATCAGGTGGATTGTCTGGGGCTGGGTGTTGCTGATCGTGTGATGCCCGTGGTGCCGATGTTCCACGCCAATGGCTGGTCTTTGCCAATCTCTGCCCCCATGGCCGGCGCCACGCTGATTCTGCCTGGCGCCAAGCTGGATGGCGCTTCGGTGCATGAAATCATCACCCAGGCGCGCGTGAATTTTTCTGCCGCCGTGCCCACGGTGTGGATGATGCTGCTGCAGCATATGGAAGCGACGGGGGCGCGCATTGATACGTTGAAGCGCGTGGTGATTGGCGGTTCCGCCTGCCCTGCCGCGATCACCAAAACCTATCAGGAAAAATACGGCGTGCGCGTGATTCATGCCTGGGGCATGACGGAAATGTCGCCTGTTGGCACCACCTATCAGCGCAAGCCCGAAATTAGCGGGCTTGATCCCGAAGCGGCACTTGCCCTGCAAGCCAAGCAAGGCTGCCCGCCCTTCACGGTGGAGATGAAAATTACCGATGATGAGGGGCGCGACCTACCCTGGAATGGCGCAGTCTTTGGCCGGCTTAAGGTCCGCGGCCCCGCCATCGCCCGCAATTACTTCAGGCACGAAGATGAAGCCGTGCTGGACGAAGATGGTTTTTTTGACACGGGCGATGTCGCGACCATTGACGCCAATGGCTTCATGGAAGTGACAGACCGATCGAAGGATGTGATCAAATCTGGTGGTGAGTGGATTTCTTCCATCGCGCTTGAAAACGCGGCGGTCGGTTATCCTGGTGTGGCGGAAGCGGCAGTCGTCGCCATGCATGATCCGAAATGGGATGAACGCCCGCTGATGATCCTGGTGATGAAGCCGGGGGCTGCCGCGCCTGATCTTGCCGCCATGAATGGCTTCTTGGCCGATAAGGTCGCGAAATGGTGGCTGCCGGATGATCTGGTGGTAGTGGATGAAATTCCCCATACCGCCACAGGCAAGATCCTGAAGACAAAGCTGCGCGAAACCTTCAAGGATCACCGACCGAAGGGGTGATCCCTACAACGCCTCACCCTCCGCCGCGGCCTTCAAGCGCCTGAGCGCCTCAGCCCCGCCGGGCATGGTGGGGTAGATCGCCAGCGCCGCTTCCATGCTGCGCAAGGCGCCCGGCGCATCGCCCGCCTCAGTCTGCAAACGAGACAGGCTCTGCAGGGCGATGAAATGCCGAGGCTCAAGCCGCAGCGCCTCGGCCAAATCACGCGCGGCTTCACGCATTTGCCCAAGCGCCGCCAGTGCCTCGGCGCGCAAATGCCAGGCGCTTGCTGCATTGGGGGCCAGCGTCAGCGCTGCGTCAAAATCCTCAATCGCTTCTTCCGGCAGCCGCGCATTCAGATTGCGCGTGCCCCGCTGCATCAAAAGCCGCGCGGCGGGTGATGCCGCTTCCACCCATAATTGCCGAATACGCGCTTCCGCCAGCGCAAGCTGCGCCGCATCCTGGCCGTCCCGCAGCACGGCAAAAAGCTGATCAAGCTCCGCTGCCCGCGGGGTGCCCTGCGCCAGCGCCAATCCCGGCAGCGCCAAACCCAGCAGCAGGGCGGCGCGGCGCGTCATCATGCCAATACGCGTGCCTTGGCGATGCCTTCCGGCTCCGGCCCGCCCGCCATCCAATCCAGCAGTTCCACCGTATGAATGGTCGGCATCGCCCCATCACCCAATTGCGTCAGGCAGCCGATATTCCCCGCCGCAATCACTGCACCCCCGGTGCGTTCCAGATGCCCAAGCTTCCGCGCCTTCAACTGTCCCGCAATTTCCGGCTGCATCAGATTATAAGTCCCCGCCGAACCGCAGCAGATATGCGATTCCGCCGGTTCCTTCACCGCAAAACCGGCCTTCACTAACAAAGCCTTGGGCTCCGCCGTGATCTTCTGCCCATGCTGAAGCGAACACGCGGCATGATACGCCACCGTCAGCCCCGGCGCTGGCCTGCTCGGCACATACCCAAAGCGCGTCAGCACCTCCGAGATATCCGCCGCCAAGCCCGCCACCTTCTCCGCCTTCTCCCGCCAGGGTGCCTCCTCCTCACGGAACATAAAGCCGTAATCCTTGAGCGTGGTGCCGCAGCCAGATGCGTTCACTACAATCGCATCCAGCCCTTCATTTTCAATCTCAGCGCTCCAGGCCGCGATATTCGCCCGCGCCAGCCGCATCGCCGGATCATGATGGCCCATGTGATGATCAAGCGCGCCGCAGCAGCCCTGACCCTTGGTCACCACAACCTCGATCCCCATCCGCGTCAGCAGCCTGATCGTCGCCGCATTGATCGAAGGGGCCAATACCTGCTGCGCACAGCCCGTCAGCAAACCAACGCGCCCGCGCCTTTCGCCCTGCGCCGGAAACACCCCGCGCCGCTCAATCGCCGAAGGCGATGGCACATGCGCCGGCGCCAGACGCAGCATAGCGCGCATCCTCTCCGCCATCGGTGAAGCGCCCGGCACCAGCCGCGCAAAAGGCCGCGCCAGGCTGGCACCGATCAAAGCAAGCCGAAACCGGCCCGGATAAGGCAAGACCACTGAGAGCAAACGCCGCAGAAAACGCTCCGCCGCCGGGCGCTGATAGGTCTTTTCGATATAGGCCCGCGCATGATCCACCAGATGCATGTAATGCACACCCGAAGGGCAGGTTGTCATGCAGGACAGGCAGGACAAGCAACGATCAATATGCCGGACCTCCAGCTCACTGGCCGGGCGGCCGGATTCCAGCATGTCCTTAATCAGGTAAATCCTACCCCGAGGCGAATCCAACTCATCGCCACGCAACAGAAACGTGGGACAGGTCGCGGTGCACATGCCGCAATGGACGCAACTCCGAAGAATGCGGTTGCTTTCGGCGATATCCGGGTCAGACAATTGGGCGGGGGTGAAAAGGGTCTGCATCAGCGAACTATAAACCAGAAAACAAACTAAGGGCAGAAGCGGGGGC
>JBBAUC010000141.1:3452-8360 GCA_040398485.1 Roseomonas sp.
ACGCCATTGGCCTGCAATAGACGCACCTGCTCAGCCGCCACCACAGCGGCCACCATGCGCCGCGTCTCCGCATCCTCCTCCAGGCCCTCAAACAACTGGCCCATCCAGGCTGGCACACTCGCGCCACACATGGCCGAGAACTTCACCACCTGCTGGAAGTTTGAGACCGGCAGAATACCCGGCACGATCGGCACATTGATGCCCTTGGCATGGCAACGATCAATGAAACGCAGGAAAGTCTCGCCTTCGAAGAAATACTGCGTAATGGCGCGCGTCGCCCCCGCATCAATCTTGCGCTTCAGGAAATCCAAATCCGCATCCGCGGACAACGCCGCCGGATGGGTTTCCGGATAGGCACCCACACTGATCTCAAAATCCCCAATCCGCTTCAGACCCCGCACCAAATCCTCGGCCTGCGCATACCCCCCCGGATGCGGCACATATTCTGAAGCCCCGGCGGGGGGATCGCCTCGCAAGGCCACAATATGGCGGACACCGGCGGCCCAATACCGCCGCGCAACCTCATCTACCTCCTCCCGCGTCGCACCGACACAGGTCAAATGGGCAGCGGGGGTAAGGCTGGTTTCCGCCACCAGGCGCGCCACCGTGGCATGGGTACGTTCCTGGGTGCTGCCCCCCGCCCCATAAGTGACCGAGACGAATCGAGGACCCAGCGGCTCCAACCGCCGAATACAGGCCCAAAGCTGCTCTTCCAGCTTGTCCGTCTTCGGCGGAAAGAATTCAAAGGAAAGAAGCGGCGCCGGCAAGGCCGCCGGAGCAGGCAGGGCGCTGAAACGCGGACCGGTCAGCCAGCGCGCAAGCGGGCCAGGGGCAAGGTTATTCATGACAAATCCCGACATGGTGAGGCGTTTGCTTTTCCGCAACGGCGCCCCCATTGCCCATTGTGCCCATCTTGGCAAGAGCACGGCCCATGGGGTAAGCGGTTCCTATTAACAAGCTTTTCGCCCTAAGAAGCCTTTTATGAAACCACTTGCCACCCGCATCCTCGGCCCTGCCGCGCTTGTCCTGCTGCTTTTGGCAGGCTGCGCCACGCGCCCGCCTGCCGATGACCCGGAAGCATTGCAGGAGTTCCGGGAGAATAACGACCCCTTTGAACCTGCCAACCGCGCCATGTTTGAAGTGAATGAGGTTATAGACAAGGCCGTATTGCAGCCAATCGCGGAAGCCTATCGGGACTTGCTCCCCCAACCAGTTCGTTCGGGGATTCGCAATGTACTGGGCAACCTCCGCGCGCCGACCATCCTTACCGGTGATTTGCTGCAAGGTAATTTGACGCGCGCGCGCGAAACTGTTGGCCGCTTCATCGTGAATTCCACCATTGGCATTGGGGGCATTGTGGATGTTGGGCGCCGCTACGACGTGCATGGCCATTCCGAGGATATGGGCCAGACCTTTGCCGTTTGGGGCGTGGACGAAGGCTTTTTTATGTTTGTTCCGCTGCTAGGCCCGACCACGGCGCGTGATTTAGTGGGCTTTGGAGTAGATATCTATACCAACCCCCAATCCATGATAGGCCAAGGCCAAATCCTGGATGTTTGGAATTACACGCGCGTCGGCATGACAGTGGTGGATACGCGCGAAGCCCTGCTGGAACCCTTTGACATGGTGCGCAAGACTTCCCTTGATCCCTATTCTACCCTGCGGTCCGCCTATCGCCAGCGCCGCGCCTTTGAAATCCAGAACAAGGAGAGCCCTGCTGGCGCAGTGGCGCCCGCTGGTGGCGTTGGCTTCGGCCAGGGCGTGATGGAGCCCAAGTAATGCAACGCGTCATGATTTCCCGCCGCTTTCTACTGGCTGGCTTTGCTGGCCTAGCCAGCACCTCAGCACGCGCGCAGCAAATGGATATCACCCGCGCCACCGCCTTTGTGGATAGGGCGGGGCAAGACTTGGTGAATGCCATCAATGATCCACGCCTGAACCAGACCCAACGACGCGATAGGGTAGCCAGCATCCTGCGCAATGCGATTGATATTGAAGGCACTGGCCGCTTCATCCTGGGGCGCTATGTGCGCCAGGCATCGCCCGCCGAATTGCAGGATTACAACAAGCTTTTCGATGAGATCATTATCCGCAACCTCTCCGCGCGCTTCGGGGAGTATCGCGGTGTAAAATTCTCGCTTGGCCGTTCACAGCAGCGCACCGAAGAAGACGCCCTGGTCAGCACCTTGATCGAGCGCCCCAATAATCCATCCTTCACGCTGGACTGGCGTGTCGCTGACATCAACGGCCAGCCCAAAGTGGTGGATGTGATCGCGGAAGGGACCTCGCTCCGCCTTACCACGCGGAGCGAATATGCCGCTGTCATTCAGCGCAATAGTGGGCGCGTTGCCTCATTGCTGGACGCCATGCGCGGGCAGATCGCCCAATTGGCAGCGCGCGAAGGCGGCTAGGAGCATTTTCAAGCCAGGTGGAAACACCTGGCGGCTCGGAAAATGCGACCAACAAATATTCAGTACGTGTCCGGTGAACGAATGTGAACGGAACGCGCACTGATTAAGCAGCTTTCAGGCTTTCGTAAACGACCATCGCCTCACCCTTGCGCGCAAAGCCGCTGGCTGGGTGCATTCCAATATCTTCCATCACTTCGCGTGACGCTTCATTGCTTTCCCGCGCCACGGCAATGATGCGCGGCAAACCTGCGGCATGGCCGAAATCGAGCGCGGCGCGCGCCGCTTCCCGCGCATAGCCTTTGCCACGGCATTCCGGCCAAAGCGCATAGCGAAGAGCAACGCCGCGGCCATCAGGCCGTTCCATCAGCCCGCAAATCCCAAGAAATTCACCACTGCCGCGTTCAAAGACAGACCAGATGCCATAACCACGGACCGCCCAGAACTCCATATCATCTTCCAATTCATCCCGCGTGCGTTCGGCGCTGCGCGTACCATGCAGCATGAAGCCAAAGACGCGTTCATCCGCCTTCAGGCGGATCAGATCAGGCAATTGCTCAGGCGCGGGCGGCAATAGTGAAAGCCGCGCGGTAGTGATCACACGCGGCGAGTGCAGCGCGCCAAGCGCCTGGGTCACCGCTGCAAGGGCCGGTATTTGATGCGGTGCGGTTCTGTCGCATCCGCACCAAGGCGTCGGCGCTTGTCTTCTTCATAGGCTTGGAAATTGCCTTCAAACCATTCCACATGGCTATCGCCTTCAAAGGCAAGAATATGCGTCGCCAACCTATCAAGAAAGAAGCGGTCGTGGCTGATGATCACCGCGCAACCGGCGAAATCCATCAGTGCTTCTTCAAGCGAACGCAGCGTATCCACATCCAAATCATTGGTCGGTTCGTCAAGCAGAATGACGTTATGCTCGCGCTTCAGCATCTTCGCCAAATGCACGCGGTTGCGTTCACCACCGGATAGCACGCCAACGCGCTTCTGCTGATCCCCGCCCTTGAAGTTGAAGGCAGCGACATAGGCGCGTGACGGCACGCTCCGCTTGCCAATCGTGATCATATCCATCCCATCCGAGATTTCTTCCCAGACAGAGCGCGTATCATTCAGGCTATCGCGGCTTTGATCCACATAGCCAAGTTGCACGCTATCACCCACCACCAGGCTGCCAGCATCAGGTGTTTCGCCACCGGTGATCATCTTGAACAGCGTGGATTTACCCGCGCCATTGGGGCCGATCACACCCACAATACCACCCGGCGGCAGCTTGAAGGAAAGATTGTCAATCAGCAGCCGATCGCCAAAACCCTTGGAGAGAGTCTCGGCAACAATGACGGTATTTCCCAACCGCGGCGCGGGCGGGATGGTGATTTCGGTCGGGTCCGGCGCCTTGTCCTGGCTACGGCGCAGCAAATCCTCATAGGCCGCAATACGCGCCTTGGATTTCGCCTGCCGTGCCGCGGGTGAACGCCCGATCCATTCCTGTTCTTCGGCCAATTGCCGCTGGCGCGCGCTCTCTTCGCGTTCTTCCTGCGAAAGGCGCTTGCGCTTGGCTTCCAGATAGGCCGAGTAATTCCCCTCATAAGGGATGCCGCGGCCACGATCCACTTCCAGAATCCAGTTCGTGACATTGTCAAGGAAGTAGCGGTCATGGGTCACGATCAACACCGCGCCTTGGTATTCGCGCAGCGTCTTTTCCAGCCAGGCGACGCTTTCCGCATCCAAATGGTTGGTCGGTTCGTCAAGCAGCAGCAGATCAGGCTTTTCGAGCAACAAGCGGCAAAGCGCCACGCGGCGCCGCTCACCGCCTGAAAGATTCGTCACAGCCAAATCGGCCGGCGGGCAGCGCAGCGCATCCAGCGCAATATCCACCTGCCGGTCCACTTCCCAGCCATTCACCGCGTCAATCTGTTCCTGCAATTCCGCCTGTTCGGCCAGCAGGTTGTTCATCTCCTCCTCGCTCATTTCCTCGGCGAATTTTTCGGAGATTTCGTTGAAGCGGGCGAGGTTCGCTGAAAGCTCGGCAAAGGCCGCGCGCACATTCTCCCCCACCGTCAGATTGGGATCGAGCTGCGGCTCCTGCGGCAGATAGCCAACCTTGGCCCCTTCCGCCGCCCAGGCTTCGCCGCCGAACTCCTTATCCTGCCCGGACATGATGCGCATGAGCGTGGATTTACCCGCGCCATTCGGCCCCAGCACGCCGATCTTCGCGGTGGGCAGGAAGGAGAGCGTGATGCCCTTGAAGACTTCTCGCCCGCCCGGATAGGCCTTGGTGAGGTTCTTCATGACATAGACGTATTGATAGGCGGCCATGGGGCGGGGGACCTGATGCGGTTAGGGGGTTTCAGGGGCTCTATTAGAACAGTTTCTGGCCCTGGGAAATCCGCCAGGATTACGCCTTGCCACCAATAAGCCGGAAACCCTGCGAATAACTCGGGCTGACTGGACCGCCGTCACAAAAGCGCTTGATCTTGGGTTAAGCGGATAACTCGGAAGGATC
>JBBAUC010000142.1:0-8253 GCA_040398485.1 Roseomonas sp.
GTAGCCGGAGGAAAAGGCCATCAGCCGCGCCAGCCCCATCGACTGGCCGTGCCAGGATTGCGCGATGGTCTCAAAGATACTCTCAAGGCGCTCGCGTTCCAGCGGTTCGCCGCGCGCGACGGCGATCGATTCCCCGCTCTCATGCGCCCGCACCAGGCCGAAGCGAAAATCGGCCTCGTTCGTCTGCCGCGTGTCCGTGGCGCGCACGAGCGGTCGGCCAAGGAAGAAGGCCACAACAGCGCCCAAGCCGGCATAGACAAATGCGAGCAGAACAAGATGCCCGGGCACATGCACGCCCGCCACCTCAAACCAACCCGACAGCGACCAGAGGATGCCTACGAAGGTGACAAGCAGGAGTATGCAGTAGAATAGGCTGCACGCCAGGTCGATGGCGACTTCCGTGGCGATGCGTACATCTTCTGCGATGCGCCCGTCCGGATTGGCGTGATCGCCGGGGATGAGGTCAGCCTGGTAATGACGAGCATCTTCCATCCAATCGCCGATGACCCTTTTGGTCAGCCACCGCCGCCAATCGAATTGTAGGTGCCGCCGAAAAACAAGATGAGCCGTGTTGACTGTCATGTTGCCCAGCAGAATGAGGCCGAAGATGCCGATCTGCTGCATGGTGCCGTCGGTTGAACGCCGCTCCAGCGCATCGAATAGATCTGCGCTCCAAACATTGAGCCGGATCGCGAGCGCAACCTGGGCGACCACGAGCAGCGCCAGTGCAACAGTCAACAGGCGTGGCCGCCAGCGACCCGGTCCTGTCCAGTAGGCGCCGGAGATTCGCATGAAGTCGCGAAAGAAATGCGACGAATGGTTCACTTCGTCGGGCGAACGATCACTGGCTTGATGCAAAGACACCTCGTCCACCGCCGGGATGGCGCGGTTTAGAGGCGACCGAGTAGCACGAGGATGAGGACGATGATCAGCACCGTACCCAGCACACCAACGCCGCCATGGCCAAAGCCGTACCCGTAGCCACCGACCACGCCTGTAAAGCCACCGAGCAAAGCGACGATGAGGATGATGATCAGGATTGTGCCAAGCGACATGTTATCTTTTTCCTTCTGAATCGGGCGATGCGCGGCAGACTAATCGCAAGACCGCTTCATTGGGTTGCGTTGGATCAACATCGCGATCTTGGATCTGGTCCATAGGGATCGAAAATTGATGCGGAGTGCGCGAGATCGTGTGTCTGCATTGAGATATTCCGCGCGGCAGGCAGTAGCCATGTGGGCTTCGGGTAGCGCAAGCGAAAGCTTTTCTGGTGCGAAGAATGTCGCGTGCAAGCACAGGAGAATGGGTCGTGAACAGAATCATCTATATCGTCGGCTTTGTGGTTATCGTGCTCTTCATTCTCGGGTTCCTCGGTCTTCGCTGAAACGCGGAGGTCCGATTAAATGAGCCAAAGGCTGGCGAGAGTGGTGCCGCCTTATAGATCTGGGGAACCGCCCTGCCGCATTGCGGCGTCTGGGCGGCCAGCCGACCAACGCCAACACGGCATCAAATATGCGGGGGAGGGTGGATTCCCAAATAATTACGAAGGTTGATGTGTGTCAAGGCACACAGAAACAGATGAATTATTTGTGGCGCCTGTAAGTACTGCGGGGCGGCGGAGAGCTCGCTTCCACCGAGATACAAGGGATGCTAGCAACGTTTGCTGGGTTTGGCCCAGCAGATCGAAAGGCGCTCCGCGCTAACTTTTGGAGGATAACATGAACCAGACCACCCGTCGCCAACTACTTCCCTTGGGCGCTGCGATCGCCCTGGCGCCCGCTATGCTCACCGTTGCACCAGGCAAGGCGCAGGCCAGTACGCGTGCCGAGATCGATGGTGAGGTTGCGACCGCGTTGCGCACCTTGCGCGCGCAGGAAAGAACGCGCCCACTATTCGCTCAAGCCAAATCCATCCTCATCTTCCCACGCATCCTGAGCGGCGGTTTCATCATTGGTGGCCAGTATGGTCAGGGCGCGTTGATCGAGGGTGACCGCACGATTGGCTATTACAATATCGCCGGCGCATCCTTCGGCTTCACGATCGGCGCGCAGGTTGCCGGGCTTGCCATGTTCTTCATGACGGATGCGGCGCGTGCTGCGCTTGATGCCGCAAATGGCTGGGAGATTGGTGCTGGCCCGTCGGTCGTCGCGTTCGACGCAGGTCTGCAGGCAAACGTTACTTCAACGACGCTAACCGAGGATGTCTATACGGTCAGCTTCAGCCAGCAGGGGCTGATGGCTTCCCTTGCAATCAACGGGTCCAAGATCACACGCATAAATCCGAGCTGACCGTTCGAAATGACCGTTTACGCCGTGCCAATCCCGGCACGGCGTGAAGGTCCTCATGGCGTCGTAATGACTGGAGATTTCCATGACCAAAATGACCGAAGCCACCATCGAAGACACCACCGCGCATCTAGCCGCGCTGCGGCAAGATATCGCGCGTTTGTCGGAATCAGTCAGCGCGCTTCTGCAAAACCCGGCACCGGGGGTCACTCAGCATGTCTCGGATGCTGTTGAAGATGCAAAGGCCAAGTTTTCCAGTACGGCCGCCGATGTTAAGTCCCGCGTCAATGTGGCCGGCGGAGAAATTGAAGCCAGCATCGAACGCCATCCGCTCACGGCCATGCTGATCTCGTTCGGTGTGGGAATGGCGCTCGGCGTAATGACCCGCGCGCGGCACTGACCGCTCATGTTCCGCGGGTTGCATCGCTTGATGATCGCTGCGGCGGATTGACATCCGCGCGATTTCATGATTGGTGCCATCGGTGCTGAGTTGGTGACGCTGTTCACCATTATCTGTTTGGGCTTTGGTACCTTCGCCGCCTACACGCATCTCAGCGCATCCCAGGGACCAGTCTTCGCGGCGGCCGTGATTTCTGTAGCCTACGGGGTGGTCGCGGTGATCTCCGGTGTCGCGCTCATGCGATGGCACGAAAGGTCGTCGCGTCCTGCTTCTGCGGCACCGGCGCCCCCCGAAAATCTTGAGGCTCTGCTGCAGTCCCTAAGCGCGGCCGGCGCCCCACAGGATCAGAAGGCGCTGATCACAGCGTTGCAGGTGGGACGAGATTTGTCGCCGATGGAACTTCTTGCCGTATCGCTGATCAGCGGCTTCTTTGCTGGCAGGGGCGCGAGTAAGTAGGCTTTCCTCGCGGTACCCAAGCCCCGCGAAGCTTTACCGGATCCTCCATCCTGACGGCGAAGGATGCGCGAAGCAGCATATGCCAATCGCCGCAGACGACAGCCGCAACCAAAAGGACCAGGCCATGCCGCGCCTCCATCTGCACCCGGAACGCCATCTGGTCTCACGCATCGGGTGGCTGCGGGCCGCAGTGCTTGGGGCGAATGATGGCATCGTTTCAACCGCCAGTCTGATCGTCGGTGTCGCTGCTGCTGCTGCCACGCAGAGCGATATCCTCATCGCCGGCGTGGCCGGCTTGGTTGCCGGTGCGATGTCAATGGCGGCTGGCGAATACGTCTCGGTCAGTTCTCAATCGGATACGGAACAGGCTGACCTTGCCCGCGAAGCCCAGGAACTACGGGACAACCCCGTCTTCGAGCAGGAGGAACTGGCGGAGATCTATGTGCGACGCGGGGTGGACCAGGACCTGGCCCTGCGGGTCGCCGAGCAGTTGATGGCCAAGGATGCGCTAGCCGCCCATGCGCAGGATGAACTCGGGATATCCGAAATCACGACCGCGCGCCCGATCCAGGCCGCATTAACATCAGCCGCGACTTTCGCAGTTGGCGCGGCCATGCCTTTGCTGATGGTGGTCCTCGCACCGACCCATCTTCTTGTGTGGATCGTCTCCGGCGCCTCACTCGCCTTTCTGGCAGTGCTTGGGGCCGTTGGGGCGCAAGCTGGTGGTGCCAACATACTGCGCGCCACGGCCCGTGTGACATTCTGGGGCGCGCTGGCGATGGCGTTGACCGCCGGCATCGGCGCGCTTTTTGGTACGGTGGTGTAGTAAGCATAGTACGTTTGTCGCGGTGAAGCTTAAACTTGGTCCGCTTTACGCCCCGAAAAGCGCATGATGGCCACGCGCAGTACCGCCTGAATCGGAGCCGCCAGGGCGATCCCGATGGCGCCAAACAGCGTTCCCATCAACATTTGCATACCAAGCGCGTGTGCGGGTTGGATATGGACCGTGCGTCGCTGAATGAGCGGCGTGAGAACGTATCCCTCGATGATCTGGATAAAAAGATAGATCGCGATTACCCAGGCGACCATCGTGCTCCCCTGCGAGGAGGCCGCGATCGCGATGGGAACGGCGCCGATAAAGGCGCCCAAATAAGGGATGAAGTTCAACACGCCTGCCATCAACCCGAGAAGCAGGGCACCAGGCGTACCCAAAGCGATCAGCGCGAACGCAATCGACAGGCCGACCGCGACAATCGTGACAACTTGACCGACAAGCCACCTCTGGAGCGTATCGGCCATTTCATCGACAATTTCGAGTACAAGGTGGCGGCGCTGGTGCGGCAGCAGACTCTCCAGCCCATTTCGATAGGCGCCAGGATTAAGACCCACAAAGAAGCCGATGAAAAGCATGAGGAGGACATCGCCCGCAGTGCCAAGCGCTGATTGCGCACGACCAAAAAGCCCAGCGGGGTCCGGCAGGAGTATGCTGGCAATCTGCTCGTCAGTAATGCGCCCCCCGCGCGGACCGGGCGTCTGCACCCCCATATCCGCAAGCCGATTCCCGATGTTTTTCAGCTGACTGGTAAGGACGCGATGCAATTCATCCCATTCCTGAACGATTGTGTATCTGCCCCAGGCGATACCAACCAGAATGAGACCCGCGAAGAATGTGCAGACTATCGCGAAGCAAGCACCACGACCCACGGGAAGAATGTGCAAAAGCCCGCGTGTCGCGGCATCGAGAAGAGCGGCGAGGAGCAATCCGCCGAAGATCATCAGCAGCGCGCCGGCCGTCTGCCAGGCGAGAAAGACGCCCGAGCCGAGTGCAACACCGATCAGGAGCAGCCGGAAGCCAGTGGGCATCGACGCACCGCCGGCAGCCAACCCATGCTCGCGACTACTTGGCGTTTCGGATGCAGGTAGGCGCGGCATGGGACATTCCCTCTCGTAACGGCATTGTACCCCTGGATTGGGAGGTGTCGCTTCGCGCGAATTACGCCTCAGGGCGTCCGATCAGGTTTGACCTGACGAGAGTTGGGTCCAGCGAGGAAAAGCATGAAGCGCGACAGTGGGCGCTTAAAAAGAAATAGGTAAGCGACGTGAAGCCCGACGATGATCATGAGGAGGTTCGATAGACCCTCATGCGCTTCGCCGAGGATACCTTCTTCTTGCTTTCCGCCACGGCCTTCTGCGTCTCGGCGGCGTTCATGGCTATCATCGCGCGCATGGGCTTCGGTCACGACGACGCTGGTTGCCAAACCTAGCGTCCTGCCGCGATCCAAAGCGATACCAGTCGCGGTGGCCAGGATAAGGCAGGCGGCAATGCCGGCCAGCAGCGTCTTGCTGATGGCTGGGTGGGTGAACGCATTACCGAGCGTCAGCCCATCGAACTGCGGGTAGAAACGTGACAGTCCCAGTTGCCTAAGACCTGAGAGGACAGCAACGAGCCGCCCCCCTATGATGACCGCGATTGCGTAGCCCAACACCGCGTGGATTGTGCCAAGTTCGCCTGTCAGAAAGGCCGCGATGACCAGAAGGCCGAGAGCGGCGTGATAGGCCCGTAGGCCCTGCATGATGGACATGATGATCCTTGCGCAGCAGTCTGGTAAAGCCGTGTAAGATCAAGCTAGGCGTATTCGCCGGCGGATGTCTTTGATGGACATCAATCTTTCTGAGCGAAAGCGTTGCTGCAGCCAGGGTCAAATGCGGCGGCGTAAATATGCGACAGTTCCATCCTGTTCGTCGGAGCAAGGATGATCCCAGGCGTGCCGGCTGCTGGCGCTGGAATCTTTTTTGGTGGCGGTAAGCTCTCGGTGTTAATGCCGCGCGGGCGGACCGGTGCGACGCAGACATGGGTTCTGGCTTGCAAAGGCACGCAGTGCGGGCGGTAATGGCGCGATGTTATCGGCTGCGGCCATCTGAGCCCTTCCCTGGCTAGACCAGCGTGCCGGTGCGAGATCTGGGTCATCAAAGCGGCCATGAATACGGACAGGAACATCCAAGGCAAAGGAACTGGTTGTATCTTCCTGGCTCCCAACCAATAGATCCATGGTGTGGTTATTGATATCAAACCGTCCCGACCCCGCGATTGTTCCTGTTGCGGCCCGGATACGCAACGGCGCAATCTGTCCCACCCCGGCACGCATATCCAAAACCCCCAAAAGGCAATTAAGCGGCGCATTACCATCTGCCCTACGAAACGCAGCGCGTAGATCTGTGGAGCCTAATTCGATAACGCGCTTTTCAACGCTGCCCCCCAGCATGGAAATGACAGCGGAAATCCGCGCCTGGTGCGCGGCTGTATTCACCGTGCGGCCTTCAGCGGAAACCGCCAATCGTCCATTGATGCGCCCATTCAGTGGCATTGCCGTCACACCAAAGCCACGCCCCAGCGCATCAATATCTGCGTTATGCATTGCCACATCAGCGGTGATACGCGTGCCAGTCGGAATTGTTTGAGCATGCGCCTGTGCTGAGATCTGGGCACCAAAAGCTGAAAGTGAGAGTTCAGATACATCAACCTTGTTTGCAGCGAGCACGCCGGCAAAGTGGCTATTGGTCACGCGTATCTTCGCATAGGTCAATTCCTGCACAGTGAAACGAGCATCAATAACGGGGTCCTGTTTTGGGTCTAATGCAAGGGTAATGTCAGCATGCTTTTCGGCAGCCCCTGGCGGCGGCGCGCCTGCGATGATTCGATTTAAATTTAGGCGCGTAAAAGCAAGGTCCACCCGGATATGATCTGGCTTGCCATGATCGCCCTCCACAAGATGCAGAATGGCGCCCTTGAAAGCCTCGTGGTTTATCTTGCCCGAAATGTCGGAAAGCTTCCAGTCATTGTTGGCATGTTCAAATTTCCCGGTGAGTTCAATATCGAGGTTTAAATTGAGAGCCTCACCAGCAAGCGCTGCAAATACATCCGGCGTCGGAGCATGCAATCTCAGCTCCCCCGCAACGCCTTCGAAATTCAGTGGATCAGTCATTGTTCCTTGAAATTTCATGGATGTGTGGCCTGAATTCAAGTGCAGTTGCACCGGAAAGGGCTGCGGTGCGCGACGCAGCGCATCGAAACTATCCAGATCGCCAGTCAGCGTTGCGGCAAGACCATTATAGGAACCCCTCACATTCATCCGCACAGGCGTATTGGCAGAATCACTGGTCACCTGGGCTTGATCAATTCTCGTACGCAGAAAATTACCGCTCGTTGTACGGATGATAATCTCACTATCTTTCATTTGAAAATCTAGAATTGTTGGCACTCCACGATAGTCAGGCGGATTGCCCCCAGATGGTGCGGGAGACCTTTCTCCAAAATGCCAATTCTTGTGACCATGAATTTTCTCTAGCCTCAGGGTCACGCCTTCAACGACGAGGCTTCGAACAAGTGGCGTGGCAGCAAAGAGCAACGACCAAGAATCCACTTCTGCCTGCAGATTTCTCAGACTGAGCATATCCGCATGGCTGCCGGACTCTAAATTAGCAAGTGTTACGTCACGTAATTCAACGCCAATCCAGCGCCCAGGGCTTACCCGTAGACTGGCAATTTCGACTTTACGGCCTAGTTTCTCGCTTATTCTTTGCGCGACGAATGGGCCAAAATCTCTTTTTTTCACGAAGAAGAAAGCGCCAATCCCTACTGCCATTAGCAAGATGGCAATCAGGGCTTGGATGATCAAAAAACGGCGAAACAAGATTAAACCCTCAGTCCGGATAATTGGTTGGCCGATATCATTCGCTGTACCTCCTTACTTCACATCAAACACGTAAATATTCCGCGCGGCATGGGGGCTAACCAGCCCATCGGCAACAACGCGCTTAAATCAAGTTTAGTTCACGATCTTTTGAAACGCCAAGTTTTTTTGGAAAACAAGAAAAACCTCCAGCCCATCACCAAGCTCGTGCTCCAAATACCCAATGTCGAATACCATCTAAGGGCAGCACGTCAAATCCTCCGTACCTCAAACCGCCAGTTTGGTCTCATAGAGGCTGACGCCAGACATTCGGGGTCAAAGTTCCGGCAGGCAGGAAAAATATAATTCAATCAGGGCCTTATATAGAATCCCTGGCGGAGAGGGTGGGATTCGAACCCACGGTACAGTTGCCCGTACTTCG
>JBBAUC010000143.1:0-8235 GCA_040398485.1 Roseomonas sp.
ATCGGGATAAGCCAAGACGGCCTTTGCGCCGCGCGCAAAGCCGTCATCCTCTTGGCGATTAAAGACGCTCAATCGCCGTCTTCTTCTTCCTCGGCGAGGTTCAAGGGATGGAGCGGCTGAACAGTCGAAATCGCATGCTTATAGACAAGCTGCGTATGGCCATCGCGACGCAGCAGCACCGAGAAATTATCAAACCAGGTAATGATGCCCTGCAACTTGACGCCATTCACCAGGAATACCGTAACCGGCGTTTTGGATTTGCGAACGTGATTCAGGAAAACATCCTGCACATTCTGGGACTTTTCAGCGGCCATCGGACCGGTCCTTCTTTTTGCTGGTCACCGACCAGACACGGACCGGCGAAAACCATATCCGGCCGCCGGCAAGATGCAGTTTGACATGTCAGGCTGGTTTGACAAGTGACGAAACTGCAACTGCAAGTGCATGACAATTGTCAAAAACCTGATCCGCCCCGGTTGCGGCAATGCCGCCATCATGCGCTGCATTGCCCATCAGCACCGCGCGCACACCAGCGGCGCGCGCTGCCTGCATATCCAGCGCTGTATCACCAACATACCAGATATCCGGCGCCGCGCTGAGGCCGAGCGATTCCAGCGCCATAAAAATGGGCGCTGGGTTGGGCTTGTCGGCGCTTGCATCGCCCGCGCCAATCAACGGGCCGAAATGCCGATCCCAGCCAAGATGCGCGGCTTCGGCACGTAGCAATGGCCCTTGCTTGTTGGAAACCACGCCCATGGGCAGGCGTCCTGCCCCGGCTTGCAGCGCCGCCGCCGCGCCCGGCATGGGCTGCAAGACCTGCAAATGGCAGGCGCGCACTTCGGCGTAGAAGATATCGCGCGCCCTTTCCCATTCTGCGCCAAACAATTCCGGGAAGCTTTCCCGCAACGCGCGGCGCACATTCGCAAGCACCTGGGTGCGATCCCAAAGCGGCAGGCCAAATTCCCGGAAGGCAGCATTCAGCCCGGCCTCAATGGCGGCCCAGCCATCAACCAGCGTATTGTCCCAATCGAACAGAATGGCGCGTGGCGGAGCGTGCTTCATGCCGCGTTGCGCATCGCCCCCTTCACATGGCGCGCGAAAATCTCGAACAGCTTGCGCACCACGGGGCCGACCTCACCATCCCCCACCGGCGCGCCATCAATTTTGGTGATTGGCTTCACGAAGGATGTGGCGGAGGTGATGAAAGCCTCCCGCGCGTGGCGGAGTTCTTCCATGGAAAAGGCGCGTTCTTCAAAGGCTATGCCGGCATCCTGCAATTCCGCCATCAGCGCCGCACGGGTGCAGCCGGGCAGGATGGCGTCACTCAAGGGGCGGGTGCGGATGGTGCCTGACGCATCCACAATCCAGAAGCTTGTCGCCGCGCCTTCGGTCACCATGCCGGACGCTTCGTCAAACAGCACCGCTTCAATGGCGCCCTTTTCGCGCGCCGCCTGACGCGCCAGGCAATTCGGCAGCAGATTGACGGTTTTGATATCGCAGCGCGCCCAGCGGAGGTCGGGCATGGTAATCGCGGCCGCCCCCCAGCGATCCACATTGGTCGGATAAGGCGCGATGCGCTTCACCGTCACCACCAAAGCGGGCGCAATGGGCTTGCTTGGGAAGGCATGATCCCGCCGCGCAACGCCGCGGGTGACTTGCATGTAAAGCAAACCCTCTGTCACGCGGTTGCGCCGCGCCACTTCGCGCAGCACCATCCGAAGCGAGGCGCGCGGCATGGGCATGGGAAGCTGGATTTCGCGCAAGGATCGTTCCAAGCGCGCCAGGTGCAAATCCTCATCAATGAAGCGGCCATTGAACAGATGCACCACCTCATAAATGCCATCGCCGAATTGATAGCCACGATCTTCGATGTTCACCGACGCATCGGGTTGCGGCACATAGCGGCCATTCACATAGGCGATGCGTGACATGGTGGAACCTCAGCTAGCGGGGGTTGGGGGTGCGCGATCTTCCGCCTGCACGCCCAAGAATTTCAGCTTGCGGTGCAAGGCACTTCTTTCCATGCCGACAAAATTTGCGGTACGGCTGATATTGCCGCCAAAGCGCAGTAATTGCGCTTCCAGATATTGGCGTTCGAACACTTCCCGCGCTTCGCGCAGCGGCAGGGTCATGATCTCAGATCCACGATCAAGCGTCAGCACGGCGGGCGCGGCGGCGCCGATTTGTGGCGGCAGCATATCGGGGCGGATCGGGTCCCGACTTTCGCCGGGCGCCATGATCAGCAGCCAATCCATCAGATTACGCAATTCGCGCACATTGCCCGGCCAATCATAGGCCTGCATGGCGGCGAGTGTATCTTCCGACAAGTCGCGCGGCGCCATGCCCGTGGTCTCAATGGCGCGGGCAATGAAATGGCGCGCGAAAAGCGGCACGTCTTCCCGCCTTTCCTTGAGCGGAGGCACGCGGATCGGCACCACGGCTAGGCGATAGAATAGATCTTCCCGGAAACGTCCGGCTGCAATCTCAGTGGTAAGATCTCGATTGGTGGTGGCAATCACCCGCACATCCACCTTCACGCGCGTGCCGCCGCCGACCCGTTCAAACCCTTGTTCCTGAAGTGCCCGCACGATCTTGCCCTGGGTTTCCAGCGGCATATCGGCGACTTCATCCAGCAGCAGCGTGCCGCCATGGGCGCGTTCCAACACCCCCGCGCGCCGCGCCTGAGATTGCGCATCCGCGCCAGCTTCCACGCCGAACAACTCTTCCTCAAAGCGGCCAGGATTCAGGATGGCGCAGTTCAGCACAACGAAAGGCCCATCGGCGCGGCGCGATTGCGCATGGATACTGCGCGCAGCCACTTCCTTGCCCGCCCCTGCCGGCCCGGTCAGCAGCACGCGCGAACCTGTCGGCGCCACTTTCTCAATGGCGCTGCGCAGCTGCTGAATACCGGCAGACCGGCCAAGCAATTCTGTCTCCGGCCCCGCGCGCAGCCTGAGGTCGCTAATCTCTCGCCTGAGCCGCGCCGCTTCCAAGGCCCGCGCCAGCACCAACAGCAGCCGATCCGATTTGAAGGGCTTTTCGATGAAATCATAGGCGCCCTGCTGGATCGCCTGCACCGCGGTTTCAATCGTGCCATGGCCCGAGATCATCACCACCGGCACTTGCGGTTCTTCCGCATTCATCGCGGCCAGAATGCCAAGCCCATCCAGGCGCGAATTCTGCAACCAGATATCCAGGATTACCAAGGAAGGCCGGCGCGCGCGAAAGGCGGCCAGCGCGGAATCGGCATCATGGGCCTGACGTGTTTCGAATCCCTCATCGCTCAGGATGCCTTCCAGCAGCGTCCTGATATCGGGTTCATCGTCAACGATCAGAATCTCATGCGCCATGCGCGACCTTGCTGCCCATCAATTTGCTGCTTGCGCCGCTTTTGCGGCTGGTTCGACAGAGTGCCAGGGAGACTCGCCAAGCGGCAATACCAGCACCGCGCGGGTGCCGGGACCCTCTGGCCGGTCTTCCAGGCTGATGGAACCACCATGGTCTTCCATGATCTTTTTCACAATGGCAAGGCCAAGCCCGGTGCCCTTGGGTTTATGCGTGACATAGGGCTCGGTCAGTCTTTCGCGAGGCTCTTCGCGGGGCAGGCCAATGCCATTATCGGTCACCTGGAAGGACAATGTAGCGCCTTCCAACAGGATGCGCGTTTCAATCCGCCCGGCCTCATCCCCTTCCCGCATGGCAATGGCATCTGCGGCATTCTGCAATAGGTTCGTCAGCGCCTGCCCGATCAGGCGCCGATCACAGGGCAGCTTCAGTCCCTCAGGTCCTGGATGGTTTTCGTAAGCGATGTCGGGATGCGCATTGCGTTGCAACACAAGCGCTTCCAACATCAGCCTATTCGCATCTTCCGGCTTGATCACCGGCTGGGGCATGCGCGCAAAGGCCGAGAATTCATCCACCATGCGCCCGATATCTTCAACCTGGCGCACAATGGTATCCGTGCATTGGCGGAAAGTATCAGGGTCATCGGTGATCTGGCGCAGATAGCGCCGCTTCAGCCTTTCGGCGGAAAGCTGAATGGGTGTCAGCGGGTTCTTGATTTCATGCGCAATACGCCGCGCCACATCCGCCCAGGCCGCCTTGCGCTGGGCGGATTGCAATTCGGTAATGTCATCAAAGGTCAGCACAAAGCCCGCCACGCGCCCGCCGAGCGTTTCGGCACCAATCCGCGCCAATAAGGTGCGTCGCGCAGTGGCGGGGCCAATCAGAATCTCGGCAACGCGCGGCCGATCCGGATTGGCGGCTGCCGCTTCAAGCAATTCCGCGAATTCTGGCGCGATGCGCGCAAAGTAAAGCCCAATCGCCGCATCCAGATCAACGCCAAGCAGCGTGCTGGCCGAACGATTAGGCAAGGTCACGCGCCCTTCACTATCAAGCCCCACAACGCCCGCGGAAACGCCCGACAGCACGCTTTCGGTAAATCGCCGGCGTTCATCAATCAGGCTATAGGCACTCATCAATTCGGTGCGCTGCGCGCCAAGCTGGCTGGTCATGCGATTAAAAGACCGAGCGAGGCGCGCGATTTCATCATCTGCCTCCCCTTCCTCCACCCTGGTCGCCAGATCGCCGCTGCGCACGCGTTCAGCCGCCAGGATCAGGCGCGAGATTGGCCGCGCGATGCGGTTGGCCATCAGAAGCCCGATCAGCACGGCGGCCAGCAGCACAAGCAAGGTTGCGATCGCGAAAATCAGGAAGAAAGTGATTTGCAGGCTTTCGCGATTACGGTCGAGCTGATTGTATTCATTGAAGGAAATCTCAGTCCGCCGCATATGCCCAAGCACTGAGGGATCAAGCGGCCTTGTGATCAACAGCACGAGCCCGGGCGGGATATTCAATTGCACCATGGCGCGCACGCGCCCTTCCTCGGCCTCACTCGGCACCACCACCACCTCGCCAGAGCGTACCGCCTCCAGCGCCCAGGCCGGCGGCAAATCCACGAGGTTCGATATGCCCAAGCCCGCATTCGCCACCACCTGGCCAAGCACGGGTTCAAAAATGATGGAACTGGTCAGGCCGCGCAAAGCGGTGTGCGTTGCAAGCAGCCGGGCGAAGGCGACGCCATTATCGGGCAGCAGCACCTGCGCCGCGCGATTAAGATCATTCGCCATGGAAAGGATATCGGCGCGGATCGTATTGCGATGCTCATCCAAATAGCCGCGGGAGGCGACCAAGGATGCCTCCAGCGTATCGCGCACGCGGTCACTGAACCAGGCTTGAATGCCAAGATTGAAGAAAAGCGCGGCAAATCCAGCGACCAGCAACGCCGGCACTGCGGCCACCACGCCGAACAGCAGGACAAGCCGCACATGCAGCCGCGATCCCGCCGCACCGCGCCGGCGTTCCAGCCACATGCGCGTCAGACGGGCCGCGAGGGAGGCGACCAGCAGCAGCAAAAACGCAATATTGGCCAGGATCACCCCGGCCAATTGCCCCGCGCCTGTGGGGCCCATAGGCGTACCGCCCGAAAGCGCGGCAAAAGTCGCCAGCCCCACCAGCAGCGCCAAAATGGCCAGACAGATCGTGAAAACGCGGCCGGTGACGATATCCCCGAGCCTGCTGAAAAAACCCGGCGGGCGCGGCGCCTCATGCCCCTGGGGAGGCAGCGGCGTGGCCAGGCCCTCGGCGGGCATGGTCAGGTCATGCGGCGGTGCCGGATCATCACGCGCCGCGCACCACGGGAAGTTCCAATTCCCGCAGCTTCTTCCGCAGCGTATTCCGATTGAGCCCGAGCATAGCCGCCGCCTTGATCTGATTGCCTCTTGTCGCGCTCAATGCCATGCGGAGCAAGGGGCGTTCAACCTCGGCGAGTACCCGGTCGTATAATTCCTTGACCGGCATGCCATCCTTATGGGCGGACATGAAGCTGGCCAAATGGCGTTCCACCGCCTGTTCCAGGGTCATGGGCGCGGCCTGGCCATCAGGGCCGGCGACTGGCGCGGCTTCGGCCAATTCCGCCGCCACAGCATCGGCGCCGATCACTTCCTGCGGGTAAAGCGCCGCCATGCGGCGCATCAGGTTTTCCAATTCGCGCGCATTGCCTGGCCAGGCATGGGCCTTCAGCGCTTCCAACGCCTCGGTCGCCAATTGCTTGGATGGCAGGCCAGACGCGCGGGCGCGGTCCAGGAAATGCCGCGCGAGCAAGGGGATATCTTCCAGTCTTTCACGCAAAGGCGGCAGGCGGATCGGCACAACATTGAGGCGATAGAAAAGGTCTTCGCGGAACAGCCCCTGGCGGATTTGGTGGCGCAAATCGCGGTGCGTTGCAGCCACGATTCGCACATTGGCCTTGATGGGCTGGCGCCCACCCACCGTGGTGAACTCACCTTCCTGCAAAACGCGCAACAAGCGGGTCTGCGCTTCGGGTGGCATATCGCCGATTTCGTCCAGGAACAGCGTGCCGCCGGCGGCCTGTTCAAACCGGCCAATGCCGCGATTGAGCGCACCGGTGAAGGCGCCGCGTTCATGGCCGAAAAGCTCTGCCTCAATCAATTCACGCGGAATCGCCGCCATATTGATGGCAACAAAAGGCCCAGAGCGGCGCTTACCGTAGTCATGCAAGGCGCGGGCGATCAATTCCTTCCCCGTGCCGCTTTCCCCGGTGACCATCACCGTCAGGTCCGTGGTGGTGAGGCGCGCCACCGTGCGATAGATTTCCTGCATGGCGGCAGAACGGCCAATCAAGGGTAGTTTTTCGCCATCCCCATCTTCGGGCGGGGGCGCATCAGGGGGCGCGGCCAAGGCGCGCTCCACCGTGCTCAAAACTTCCTTCAAATCGAAAGGCTTGGGCAGATATTCGAAAGCACCGCGTTGGGTTGCCTTGATGGCTGTCGAGAATGTGGACTGTGCGCTCATGACAATCACGCGCATCTCAGGGCGCACACGGCGAATGCGCGGTACCAGATCAAGCCCGTTTTCATCCGGCATGATCACATCGGTGATCACCAAATCCCCTTCCCCATCCTCCACCCAGCGCCAGAGTGTGGCGGCCGAGGATGTGGCGCGCACCTGATACCCGGCGCGTCCCAGCGCTTGGCTCAAGACGGTACGGATAGCGCGATCATCGTCGGCAATCAGGATGGTGCGGGATTCATTCATAAGGCGCTCTCCTGCCAACCGGCTGGGGGCACCGGCATGGATAGTCTGAATTGTGTGCGGCCAGGGCGGCTTTCGCATTCGATCAGCCCGCCAAGATCAGTCACCAGCTTAGCCACCAAAGCGAGGCCAAGCCCCTGCCCGCCCCGCTTGGTGGACACAAAGGGCTCAAACAGCGTTGTCTGGATTTCTTCGGGAATGCCCGGCCCATTGTCGCGCACCGTTACCAGCAGCGGCAGATGCACCCTTTCGGTCGAGGTCGGCACGGCAATGCGCACGCCATGCTGATAGGCGGTGGAGAGCACGATCTCACCATGCATCGGGTCCACCGCCTCGGCGGCGTTTTTCACCAGATTCAAGATAATCTGCACCAATATGTCGCGATTGCCCCAAACGGGCGGCAGCGAAGGGTCATATTCCTCAGAGAATTTGAGATGCGCGGCGAAACCGGTTTGCGCAATCCGCCGCACATGATCCAGCACCTGATGGATATTGACCGGGCCCAATTCCACCGGCCGGTCAGAGAAGATGTCAAAGCGATCCACCAGGCCGCGAATGCGGTCCACCTCATCCTGAATGAGCAGACAAAGTTCCTTATCCGCTTCCGGCGCATTCTGTTCCAGCAATTGCGCGGCGCCGCGAATGCCCGAAAGTGGGTTCTTCACCTCATGCGCCAGCATTGCCGCCATGGCAGAGGCACCGCGCGCCGCGCCACGGAAACTGAGCTGCCGATCAAGCATTTGCGCGGTTGACCCATCCTGCAAGGTCAGCACCACAGAGCCTTCAATTTCATGCAAAGGCGCGCCATGGACGGAGACGCCCCGGCGATTGATGCGTGGGCTTTCCAGCACCAGGTCGTAATCGGAAACGGGTGAATCAAACCGCCGGATTTGCGCCAGCACGGCAAAGACGCGGTTATCAGGGGGCAGGATATCGCTGAGTTTCATTTGGCGCAGCGCGCCGGTGGAAAACTTGAAGTATTGCTCGGCAGCGCCATTGGCAAAGGTGAAGCGGTTATTGGTGTCCAACACCACCGCTGGCACCGGCAAAGCGGCAAGCACCATGGTGCTATCAAGCCGCGGCGTGCTGCGGTTGGTGCCCGATAGGGTTGCGCGCGCATTC
>JBBAUC010000144.1:0-8193 GCA_040398485.1 Roseomonas sp.
CGTGAAATTCACCATGCCGTAGATGAACACCAGCAAAAGCCCGATGGCGTAGTTGCGGTCCAGCAACAGGCGCAAATTCAAAAAGGGCTGCTTCGCCGTCAGGCTATGGGCGACGAAAACATAAAACGCCAAGGCGGCAATGAGGGTTTCAAGGATGATCTCATTCGATTCATACCAATCAAGCCGCTGCCCGCGTGAGAGGATCAATTGCACGCAGGAAATCGCGACCGTCAGCGCCAGAAACCCGGTCCAATCAAGCGGCACGGGCTTGCCTGGTTCATCCTCAGGCAAGGTCGCCCAAAGCGCGAAGCTTGCCAGCACGCCCGCCGGCACAATCATGTAAAAAGCCCAGCGCCAGCCATAAGCCTCAGCCAATTGCCCGCCGAATACCGGCCCGATCACCGGGCCCAGCACCACTGTCATGCCGAAGATGGAGCTCACCAACCCCGCCTGCTTGCGCGGGAAACTATCCAGCACAATCGCATTCGCCAAAGGGATCACCGGCGCGCCGATGCCGCCCTGCACAATGCGCCACAGCACCACGGTTTCCAGCGATTCCGCCTGCCCCACCAGATAGGTCGCGACGGTAAAGCCCATCACGCAGAACAGCATCACCTTGCGGCGGCCCGAACGCGCCACCAGCCAGCCGGTCATCGGCGTCACGATTGCGGTGGCGAGGATATTGAAGGTGGTGGTCCAGGCGATTTCATCCGCTGTCGCGGCCAGGCTGCCCTGCATTTGCGGCAGCAGCGTTGAAGCCAGCAGCAGCGTGGTGGCGTAAAGCGTTGCCCCCATCACCACCGCCGCCAGGATCAGGCAGCGGCGCGTCAACGACAATTCCAATATCGGGTTGGTTTCCGACATCAGCGCGGTTTTCGCCGATAAATGTCCCGCAAGCCTATGGCGGACATGGCCTTTTCCTGCCAAGCTGAGGGTGATGAGGGAACGAATACTGCCAAGTCTTGGCGCCGGTGGCGAGCCTATCTTAAGCCCCCCCGATACGCCCAGGGGCACCTGACCATGCAGGGCCGGCTTCTGCGCCTTGTGCTGCTGGTGGGCGTGCCCACCCTGGCGCTGGTGGTGGCGATTGGCTTTTGGCTTTCCGGCGGGCGCTACATCACCACCGAAAACGCCTATGTCCGCGCTGATATCGTGCAGATTGCCCCCGAAGTTGCCGGCCGCATCACGGAAGTGCTGGTGCGCGACCATGCGCGCGTGGCCGCCGGCGCCGTGCTGCTGCGCCTTGACCCCGCCCCCTTCCGCCTGGCGCTGGAAAAGACCGAGGCTGAGTTGGATTCCGCCCGCACGCTGGTTGAACTCTCCCGCGCGACCTTCCAGGAAACCCAGGGCGAAATGGCGGAGCTTGAGAAGCGCGTGGCCTTCCTGGCGCGCCAGGCCCGTCGGCAGGAAGAATTGGCCAGCCGCGGCATCGCCCCCACCGCGCGCATGGAAGAAACCCAATATGACGCTCAGGTAGCGCAGGACAGGATAAATGTGCTGCGCCAACGCCTTGTGCGCCTATTGACCACGCTGAAGGGCGACCCCGATTTGCCGGTGGATGACCACCCGCAGGTGCGAGAGAAAATGGCCGAACGCGACCGCGCCGCGCTTGATTTGGCGCGCACCGAAATCAAGGCGCCAACGGGTGGCACGGTGGTGAATTTGCGCCTGCAAGTAGGCGAGCAATTGCGCGCATCGACCCCCATTTTCGCGCTGGTTTCAGATAGCCGCCCCTGGGTGGATGCGAATTTGAAGGAAACCACGCTGACCCATGTGGCAGTGGGCCAGCGCGTGGATGTGGTGCTGGATATCTACCCGAATGTGACCTGGAAGGGCGTGGTGGAAAGCATCAGCCCGGCGACGGGGGCGGAATTCGCTATTCTGCCGCCGCAAAATGCCTCAGGCAATTGGGTGAAGGTGGTGCAGCGCCTGCCGGTGCGCATCCGCCTTGAACCCCATGCGGGCGAACCCCCCTTGCGCGCCGGCGTGACCGCGACGGTTTCGATTGATACCGGGCGCGGACGGAGTATTGCCGATGTGGTGACGGGATTCTTCGACCTGTTTAGAGGGAAGGCGGAGGCGGCGGGAGCGCGTTAGGCTAGCTCCTGGCTCGGTTTTCGCCCTTGGCCTTGGGCGCCTTGAAGGGCGCCACCTTGATTTCACCCGCGCGTTGGCGGGCGCGCGCAATGTCAAAACTGCCCTGCATGCGCAGCAAAGTATCCATGGAAACGCCGAAGGCTTTTTCGACCCTGATCGCCATTTCGGGCGATAGCGCAGCCCTTTCATTCAGCAGCGCGGAAAGCGCGGGGCGCGTGACACCGAGCACCTTGGCTGCTTCCGTGACGGAAAGCCCGTGGGGGTCAATGACCTCATGCTTGATGAAGCCACCGGGATGGGCGGGGTTTTTCAGGCGGATGCCTTGCGTGCTGGTCATTGCTGCGTCCTTCAATGGTAGTCCTCATAATCCAGGTTGATGATTTCAATTTCCGTCTGATTAATCCTGAAGGTGAGGCGCCAATTTTTCGTGACTGAAAGGCTCCATTCCCCCTTGCGATCACCGGTCAATTGATGCGCCTTCCAGCTTGGTATGCTGCGCAATTCATCCTCCCGCGCCATGTCTTGCAGGAAGGAGATCATGCGCCGCAGCTTTGGCACGACAGCCGGTTGAAGGCCGGAAGCATCATCATCTTCAATGAAGCGCCGCAGGCCTTTGTGCAGCACATTGCGTATTTTCATTGTGAAGCAATCTAGCGCGACGCGACATAAATGTCAAGTGTAACTTTACAGGAAACGGGCGTGTTTGGCGATCCATTGATGCCCTCGCAAACCACTCATCAGGGCGCGAAAATCTACCCCCACCCCACCGCCTCCGCATACCGCACCCCCGTCAGCACCAACCCCTCCGGCGGCGCGGTCTGCCCGGCCTTGGCGCGGTCTCCGCCCAGCAACACCGCACGCGGCCAGGAAGCCGGGCGGCGGCCATAGCCAACCTCCACCAGGGTGCCCACCATATTGCGCACCTGGTGGTGCAGAAAGCTCCGCGCCTCGGCGATGATTTCAATCTCCTCCCCCAGCCTGGTCACATCCAACCGGTCGAGTGTGCGGAGCGGCGATTTCGCCTGGCAGGAAGCGGCGCGATAGGCGGAAAAATCATGCCGGCCCAAAAGCCCCTGCGCGGCTTCATGCATCGCCGCCGCATCCAGGCGTTTCTTCACATGCCAAACCCGGCCCCAATCCAAAGCCGGGCGCGCCGCGCGGTTCAGGATGCGGTAGCGATAGGCCCGGCCAATCGCGGAAAACCTGGCGGACCAATCTTCGGGCACAATGGCCGCGCCCGTTATCGCCACGGGGTGCGGGCGGGTGTGGAAGTTCAATGCTTCTCGCACCCGCTCAAGCGGCAGGTCAGTGGCCAGGTCCAGATGCGCCACTTGGGCTTCGGCATGCACGCCGGCATCGGTGCGCCCGGCCGCGGTCACCAGGGGGGGCTCTCCGCCATTCAAATGCGCGGCGGCTTCTTCCAGAACAAGCTGGATGGAAAGCTGTCCATGCTGGCGCTGCCAGCCGCAAAAGGGCGCGCCATCATATTCCAGCCTCAGCGCATAGCGGGGCATGGCGTCATTCCAGGCGGGTGCCGGCGGGGATGGGCAGGCCGCGCAAAAACGCCTCGGCCGGCATGGCGGCGCGGCCGGGGCGTTGCAGGCGGGCCAGCCGGATCGCGCCTGCGCCACAGGCAATCAGCCCGGCATCATCCAGGGCTTCGCCGGGTGCACCAAGGCCGGCTTCAACGCTGGCGGCTGAGATGCGGATGGCTTCCCCCTTCAGCATAAAGAAGGTGCCGGGCCAGGGGTTGAGCGCGCGGATGCGCCGTTCCAGAACCTCGGCGGGTTCGGCCCAGCCAAGGCGCCCATCTTCCTTGGTGAGTTTGGGCGCGTAAGTGACACCTTCCGCCGGCTGGGGCGTGGCGGGTGGGTCTTGGTCCAGCGCGCGCAGAATCAGCCGCGCGCCGGCTTCGGCCAAAGCGTCATGCAAATCGGGCGTGGTGGTGGCGGGCGTAATCGGCACCGCTTCCTTCAGCAGCATCGGCCCCGTATCCAGCCCTTCTTCCATGCGCATGATGGTGATGCCGGTTTGGGCGTCGCCCGCCAAAATCGCCGCCTGGATCGGCCCCGCCCCACGCCAGCGCGGCAGCAGGGACGCATGGATATTGAGGCAGCCGCGCCGCGGAGCCTCCAGCATCGCCTTGGGTAAAATCAGGCCATAAGCCGCGACGACAGCCACATCCAAACCCAAAGCGGCAAAGGCCGCGTGTTCAGCCTCATCGCGCTTCAGCCGCGCCGGGTGGCGCACGGGCAGGCCCAATTCCAGGGCAGCGCGATGCACCGGACAGGGGGTTTCCTTCTGCCCGCGCCCGGCGGGTTTGGGGGGCTGGCAATAAACGGCGGCAATCTCATGCCCCGCTGCGTGCAAAGCGCGCAAGGCAGGAACAGAAAAATCCGGGCTGCCCATGAAAGCCAGGCGCAAAGGGCGCTTTTGGCTGTTCACTCGCGCTGCTGGGATTTCAGATCCTTGGCCAATTTGCGCAGGATCATATTGCGCTTGAGCGTAGAAAGATGGTCCACGAACAAAACGCCGTCCAGATGGTCAATTTCATGTTGCAGGCAGGCAGACAGCAGGCCGTCGCCTTCAATCTCCCGCTTGGCGCCGGTCAGGTCCAGGTAGCGCACCTTCACGCGGGCGGGGCGCGTCACATCGGCATATTGGCCGGGAAGGGATAGGCAGCCTTCTTCGCGCGTGGAGCGCTCAGCACTTTCGGCGATGATTTCCGGGTTCACCAGCACCAGGGGCTCGGGCTTTTCCTTGGGCTGGATATCAAGCACGACCAGGCGGAGCCCTTCGCCAATCTGCGGCGCGGCCAGGCCAATGCCAGGCGCGGCATACATGGTGGCAAGCATTTTGGGGGCGAGCGTGCGGATGGTATCGCCATCGGCAGCACCAAGCGGGCGCGCCTTAAGGCGGAGCCGTTTGTCGGGCACCAGCAGGATCGGCAGGGTTTCGGTTTCGGTCATGGCTGGCCGGGGGATGTAGCCCTGCGCGCCCCCCCTTGCAACGCCAGGGCCGAAATCCAAAATAGGGCTCAATTGGGCGCTTCGGGCCCGGCAACTTGCTTCGCTCTCAGATGAGGAGGCCATATCACATGACCAGACCTTCGCTTTTCGGCTCGCCTTTGTTCCTTGGCTTCGATCATCTGGAACAGATGCTCGATCGTGTGGGCAAGAATGCTGATGGCTACCCGCCCTACAACATCGAACAGATCGGCGATAACCGGCTGCGCATTACGCTGGCGGTGGCAGGGTTTTCCATGGATGATTTGCAAATCACGCAGGAAGATAATCAGCTTGTGATTCGCGGGCGGCAGAAGGATGATTCGGAAGGCCGGATTTTCCTGCATCGCGGCATCGCAGCCCGCCAATTCCAGCGCGCCTTTGTGCTGGCCGAGGGTATAGATGTGGAAGGTGCGTGGCTGGATAACGGCTTGCTGCATGTGGACTTGAAGCGACCGCTGCCGGAGGTCCGCGTGAAGACCATCCGGATTGACACCAAAACCAATGGCCCCGCCACGATTGTGGAAGGGCGCCCTGAAGGGGGCTGAATGCCCCACCCGCCGTGCCCATCCCGGGGCGGCATTTCAGCGCGAGCTATCAAGGGCGCGCCGGAGGACAAGACCATGAGTGACCAGGAAGAATTCGACACCGAAACCGAAACCGAACAGGACATCATCCTGACGGAGCCGGATTTGCGCCAGCTTTCACCGCTGGATTGGGCGCGCTACGGCACGAACCGCATCGCCTATCTGCGCCCGGTGATGGTAAATAATCAGCGCTCGGTCGCGATCCACGCGGCGGACGGCACACAGATTGGCGCCGCACCGGATTACGCGCTGGCGGCGGCGGCGATTTTCCAGCACGGGATGGGTGTGGCGCTGGTGCATTGACCAGCACCACTTATCACTTCACCCGCGGCAGCTTCTGTTCCACGAGTGCGGCCATCACGCCGCCTCCATAGGGAATGGCTGCGTCGTTGAAATCATAATGCGGGTTATGCACATCGCAGCCGCCCGCATCGCCAGTGCCATTGCCGACATGGATGTAAGCGCCCGGGCGTTGCAGTAGCATGTAAGCGAAAGCCTCGCTCCCCATCACGGGCGTGCGGTTGCGCTCCACTGCCGCTTCACCCACCAATGACGCTGCCGCATCACCAAGCGCGGTGGCTTCTTCCGGCGCATTGATGGTGGGTGCGGCGATTTCCTGGAAGGTGATCTCGGCGGCCGCACCAAAGGCCGCCGCCGTGCCCTGCACCACGGCGCGCATACGGTCTTCCACAAGCCGCATCATCTCCATCTTGAAGGCGCGCACTGTGCCCTTCAGCGTCACCTGATCCGGGATCACATTATAGGCCTGCCCGGCATTGAAGCCCGTCACACTCAGCACCGCACTATCCAAAGCGGGCACATTGCGCGCGACCACGCTTTGCAAGGTCGTCACGATCTGCGCGCCCACCACCACGGGATCAATCGTCTGTTCGGGCCGCGCGCCATGGCCGCCCTTGCCCTGAATCAGGATGTCGAAAAAAATCGCGCCGGCCATGATAGGCCCTGGGCGAATGGCGAATTGCCCAACCGGCAGGCCGGGGCGGTTATGCAGCCCATAGACCGTGTCGCAGGGGAAACGTTCAAATAGCGCATCCGCCAGCATGGCTTGCGCGCCGCCAAGCCCTTCTTCCGCTGGTTGGAAAATGAAATGCACTGTGCCGTCGAAATTACGCGTCTCCGCCAGATAGCGCGCGGTCGCGAGCAGCATGGTGGTATGTCCATCATGCCCACAGCCGTGCATCTTGCCTTCGATGCCGGATTTATGCGCGAAGCCATTGGCTTCCGGCATCGGCAGAGCATCCATATCGGCACGAATCCCAAGCCGCCCCTGCCCATTGCCGTTCCGCAACACGCCCACAACGCCGGTCTTGCCAATGCCGCGATGCACCTTGATCCCCCAGGAGGCGAGGCGTTCGGCCACCAGCGCGCTGGTCCGCACTTCCTCAAACCCGAGTTCAGGATGGGCGTGGAAATCGCGCCGCCAGGCGGTGAGTTCTTCGTGCCATTCGCGGATTTTTTCGACAGGTGTCACGCGGCTTATCCCCAGGGTCATGCTTCCAATGAGAAAACTATAGGGCAGCGCCGCGCCCTGGGCTACGCTTCACGGCAAGGGCCGCGCAGTTGGCCCAAAATCAGGAGGAAATGATGCGCCCAACCCGCCGTCTGCTGCTATCCGCCCTGCCTGCCGCCGCCCTTATCGGGCGCGCACAGGCCCAAAACCCCTTCCCCGATCGCGCCGTGCGCTACATCGTGCCTTTCCCGCCCGGTGGGCTGACCGACATCATGGCACGCCTTGTGGGCCAGAAGCTCTCGGACATTTGGGGCAAGCCGGTGATCATCGAAAACCGCGCCGGCGGCAATGCGCTGATCGGTGCTGATGCGGCGGCGAAAAGCCCAGCCGATGGCTATACGCTGCTCGCCATCACCATGACGCATACGGTGAATGCGTCACTCTTCCCGAATGCACCCTTCAATTTCCGGCAGGATTTCACGGGGATTTCTGTGCTCGGGTCGCTGCCGCTTGTCGTGGTGGTAAATGCGGAACGCAACGCGGCGCGGAGCCTCGCCGATCTGCTGACGCAAGCGCGGGAACGCAATTTGAATGCCGGGTCATCGGGCAATGGCTCTCCGCCGCATCTGGGGCTGGAATTGGTCAGGCGCGTTTCTGGCGCGGGGGATCGCATTACCCATGTGCCCTATCGCGGTGGCGCACCTTCGGTGACCGATCTCGCTGCGGGAAATCTGGATTTCATGGTGTCCAACCTGCCGGAATGCATTGCGCAGATTCAGGGCGGGCGGCTGCGGCCCCTTGCCATAACCTCCGCCGCCCGCCATCCCCTGGTGCCGGATGTGCCGACCGTGCGCGAAGCGGGCTCACCCGAACTTGAGATGACCAATTGGACCGCGATGATGACCAATGCGGCGGTGCCCGCCCCCATCCTGGCCAAGCTAGAAGCCGATACCCTGGCCGCGATCCGTGACCCCGAGGTCTCCCGCCGCGCGCGCGACGGTGGCGGTACGGCGGAAGCCTGGGACAGGGCGCG
>JBBAUC010000145.1:0-8189 GCA_040398485.1 Roseomonas sp.
GGTGAAGCGGATGCCGGCCTCATGCGCCATGGCGGGCAGATGGAGCGCAGCATTGGTCGAACCACCGGTGGCGCCCACAATCGCCGCTGCGTTATGCAGAGAATCAAGGGTCACGATATCGCGCGGGCGGATATTGCGGCGGATCAGTTCCACCACGGCGCGGCCCGATTCAACCGCCCAACGATCACGGTCTTCATCCGGCGCCGGCGCACCAGCCGAAAACGGCAGCGCAAGGCCAATCATTTCCGAAACGCACGCCATGGTATTGGCGGTGAATTGGCCGCCGCAAGCGCCCGCACCTGGGCAGGCATGGCGTTCCAGCTCATCCAATTCCTCGTCAGACATGCCGCCGGCGGCATGCTTGCCCACCGCTTCAAACACATCGAGCACGGTCACGTCCTGGCCATGATGCTTGCCCGGCATGATGGACCCGCCATACATGAAGACAGACGGCACATTCAGCCGGATCATGGACATCATGACGCCGGGCAGGGATTTGTCGCAGCCCGCAATGCCGACCAGCGCATCATAGCAATGCCCGCGCATCGTGAGCTCAATGGAATCCGCAATGGTATCGCGCGACGCGAGCGAGGATTTCATGGATTGATGGCCCATCGCGATGCCATCGGTCACCGTGATGGTGGTGAATTCGCGCGGCGTGGCACCGGCTTGCTTCACGCCAATCTTCGCGGCCTGCGCCTGGCGGGACAGCGCGATATTGCAGGGGGCGGCTTCATTCCAGCAGGAAGCAACGCCCACCAGCGGCTGCGCGATTTCCTCGGCCGTCAATTCCATCGCGTAATAATAGGAACGATGCGGCGCGCGCTCCGGCCCCATGGTAGTGTGCCGGCTCGGCAGCTTTGACTTGTCCCATTTCGTCATCGTCAGTTTCCTCCTGCAAAATTGACCTACGCTATCATCCGATCGCGTATAGAAAACCCACACTGATCGCGAGCCCGATCAGGGCTGCGATGAATTGCGCCACCGCGCGGCTCAGCGTGGCGCCACCCAAATTCAGCCGCGCCAAGCCATTCGTCAGCAGCGCCGTCACACCCACAAAAAGCGTGATGGCCACGAATAGATTGATCGTGCCGCCTTCAAACATGCCTCAGCCCGCAATCCGCGCCAATGCGGCATCAAGCCGCGCGATTTCCGCCTGCCAGGACGCCAGCCTTTCGCGGTTTTCTTCCACGATCTCAACGGGCGCGCGAGAGACAAAAGTCTCACTGCCAAGCTTGGCTTCAACCTTTTGCACTTCGCCTTCGATGCGCGTGCGTTCCTTGGCAAGGCGGGCGCGTTCCGCGGCGAAGTCAATTACATCAGCCAAGGGCAGCATCAGCGTGGTTTCATCCAGCACGGCTTGGACAACGCCCTTGGGTGGGTCACCACTCAAAGCGCGGATTTCGCTCGCGCGGCCCATGCGATGGATGGCATCGGACCAGCGTTCTGCACGCGCCAAGCTCTCGGGCCGCGCACCCGCCATCAGCAGCGGCACGGTAATGGATGGGGCGACATTCATCTCGGACCGCACGGTACGCATTTCGGAGATCAGCCGCACCACCCAATCCAATTCCGCGCGTGCTTCTGCGGCATCGGCAACCTGCATGGCTTCGGGCCAAGGGCGGCGGATCAGGCTACCCTCAGCGCCATAGCCCATGCGGTGCCACAACTCCTCAGTGATGAAGGGCATGACAGGATGCAGCATGCGGAGAATCACGCCCAGCACATGCGCCGCTGTCGCCTTCACCTCATCCTTATCCGCACCATCCGGGCCATTCAGCACGGGCTTGGCGAATTCCAGGAACCAGTCGCAGAAATCATTCCAGGCAAAGCGATAACAGGCCTTGGCATAATCATCGAAGCGGAAGCCTTCCAAAGCGGCATTCGCTTCGGCCAGGGCCGTATTGGTCGCATCCAAAATCCAGCGGGAAAGCGGCAGCTTGGCCGAGGCGGGATGGAACCCCGCCACCGGCGCAATGCCATTCATTTCGCAGAACCGCGCCGCATTCCAGATTTTGGTGGCAAAGGACCGATAGCTTTCCACCCTTTGCCGACCAAGTTTGATATCTCGCCCCGGGCTTGCCAGGGCGCAGAGCGTGAAGCGCATCGCATCCGCGCCATAGGCATCCAGCAATTCCAGGGGATCAATGCCGTTGCCGCGCGATTTGGACATTTTCTGCCCTTTTTCATCGCGCACCAAGCCATGGATGCAAATGGTCTTGAAGGGAACCCGCCCATCCATGAAATGAATGCCCATCATCATCATCCGGGCGACCCAGAAAAAGATGATATCCGATCCCGTGACCAACACATCGCCGGGATAGTATTTCTGAAGCTCCGGCGTTTTTTCCGGCCAGCCAATCGTGGAAAAAGGCCAAAGCGCGCTGGAAAACCAGGTATCCAGCACATCCTCATCACGCGTCAGCGCCACCGCATGCCCAAATTTCGCGTGCGCAGCTGCATGGGCTTCTTCTTCGGTATGGGCGACGAAAACCTCTCCATCCGGCGCATACCAGGCGGGGATCTGGTGGCCCCACCAAAGCTGGCGGGAAATGCACCAGGGCTGGATATCGCGCATCCAGGCGAAGAAGGTGTTTTCGAATTGCTTGGGAGAAAACACGGTCTGGCCGTCTTCCACCGCGCGAATGGCCGGCCCCGCCAGCGTTTTCGCATCCACATACCATTGTATGGTGAGGCGCGGTTCAATCGGCACGCCAGAACGCTCACTATGCGGGACCATATGCGTATGGGGTTCGATCTTCTCGATCAGCTCCAATTCCTCAAGCCGCGCGACAATCGCCTTGCGCGCGGCGAAGCGATCTTGCCCCGCCAGCCCGCGCACGAAATCATGATCCGCAACGCCATCAGCGGCGGCAAAATGCGTGCTGATTTCTTCCAGCATCACGCGCCCTTCGGCATCCAACACGGATGGCATGGGCAAATCATGGCGCCGCCCGACCTCAAAATCATTGAAGTCATGCGCCGGCGTGATCTTGACGGCGCCGGAGCCCTTTTCAGGATCGGAATACTCATCCGCCACCACCGGAATAGCGTGGCCCAGCAGCGGCAGGATCACGCGCTTGCCGATCAAATCCTTAAAGCGCGCATCATCGGGATGCACGGCAACGGCCGTATCACCCAGCATGGTCTCTGGCCGCGTTGTCGCCACCACCAAAAACCGCCCTGGCGCGCCTTCCACAGGGTAGCGCAAATGCCACAGGCTGCCCTTCACTTCCTTGCTTTCGACTTCCAGATCGGAAATCGCCGTCAGGAATTTCGGGTCCCAATTCACGAGCCGTCGGTCACGATAGATCAAGCCTTGGGCGTGCAGCGTCACGAATACTTCGCGCACTGCGGCAGAAAGCCCTTCATCCATCGTGAAGCGTTCACGTGGCCAATCGAGCGATGCACCAAGCCGGCGCAATTGCCGCGTGATGGTGCCGCCCGATTCCGCCTTCCATTCCCAAACGCGCTTCAGAAAAGCCTCGCGCCCCATGCTGCGGCGGTCTGGCTGTTTCTGTTCGGCCAGCAGGCGTTCCACCACCATTTGCGTCGCAATGCCGGCATGGTCCGTGCCGGGCTGCCACAGCGCATCGCGCCCCTGCATGCGCCGCCAGCGGATCAGCACATCCTGCAAGGTATTATCCAGCGCATGGCCGATATGCAGGCTGCCCGTCACATTCGGCGGCGGGATCATGATGGTGAAGGGGCGGGCTGGGCTTTCCGGACGGGCGGAAAAAGCGCCTGACGCTTCCCAGCCTTCGTAAAGGCGGGGTTCAATCGCAGCGGGGTCAAAAACCTTGTCGAGCATGCTGCTTCCCTTCCCCGCCCCGGGGCGTTACGTCAAGGGTAGGCGCGTGTTCTGGGTCAAAGCGCGCTGCAAAACATCAAAGCTTCGGGAAGCCGCCATGTTCCATCGCCGCGCCGTGATCGCCAGCCTGTCCGGGCTTAGCCTTGCCGCACCGGCCCTTGCCCAGGCGCCCGCCTGGCCGAATGGGCCGATCCGCATCATCGCTCCCTTCCCGCCGGGCGGCAGCGTGGACACCATCACGCGGCTGATCCAGCCACGGTTGGCGGCAGAACTCGGCGTGCCGGTGGTGGTGGAAAACCGGCCCGGTGCTTCGGGGGCGCTCGGCACCCAGGCAGCAGCGCGTGCGCCGGCTGATGGCAATAGCTGGGTCATGGTATTCGATACCCATGCGGTGAACCCCTTTCTGATCCCTAATCTGGGCTTTGATACGGAACGGGATTTCGCGCCGATCATGCTGATTGGCACCGCGCCCATGATCATTACCACGCATAATTCCCGCCCCTGGCAGAATTTGCGGGAGGTGATCGCGGCGGCCAAGGAAAAGCCCGATACGCTCACTTATGGGTCCATCGGCAATGGCAGTCTTTCGCATCTGACCATGACGCTGATGCAAAAGGCCGGCGATTTCCGGGTGGTGCATGTGCCCTATCGCGGTGGTGGCCCGATGAGTGCCGCAGCGGCTGCGGGCGAATTGGATATGCCCATGGCGACCAATGCCGGGCTTGGCGGCCAGGTGGGGCGCACGCTGCGCCCACTCGCGCAAACCGGCGCCCGGCGTTCGGCGCTATTTCCTGATTTGCCGACGGTGGCGGAACAGGGCCTGCCCGGGATAGATGCCCTGGCCTGGTGGGGCCTGCTGGCGCCGGCGCGGGTGCCGGAGGCGATCCAGCGCCGCTTTCACGCGGCCCTGGTCAAGGCATTGGGCGAACCGGAATTGCGCGCCCGGTTGACCGGGCCTTTAGGCATTGATGTGGTTGGCTCAACGCCCGAGGAATTCGGCAGCTTCCTCAGGGCACAAATGACGCTTTGGGGGCGTGTGGTGCGGGAAAACAATATTAGGTCGGAATAAGCGCCCTGATCAGGTCAAACCGCGATTGACGACCCTTTCGATTTCGGCCCGCACCAAGCGTTCCACCAAGGGCGGCAAGTGGTGATCCAGCCAATCCTTGAGGATTGGGCGGATTTCTTCGCGCACCACGTCTTCGATGCTCGGCCCGCCACGATAGACCTGCGACCCGCGCTCAGAACTGACCGCACGCAGCAATGACCCGACCGAGGCTGCCGCAGCAGCGGCAGCGGCTGGGGCAATAAGGCCCGAGACATCATCCATCCCCATGCGCGGCGCTGAAGCCACCTGATTCGACGGGGTCACGAGCATATCGGAGGTCAAATCAAGGGGTTCCGGCGCGAATCGGGCCACGGGTGGCGGTGGCGCAATCGGCGGGGGTGCGAATTCGGGCTCAGGCGCCCTGGGCGGCGGTGAATACTCAGGCTCCTCAGCAACTGGTGCTTCGGGCTCGGCAGGGTCAGCCGCGACAGCGGCCTCGGCCGCCGCCTCATCCTCGTTCAGGATGCGGCGGATGGACGCCAGGATATCATCCATGGATTGATCCTGTCCCCCGGCGGGGGGCGGGGCGGTGCCGCTCATGGTGTTCCTCTCGGGCGCGTCTGGGGCGCCGTGGAAGTAATGGCGGCCGCTGGGCGGACCGCAACATCACTGTAATCGCCAGTTCCAACCCAAAGGTTACGAACCGCCTGATAATAGGCCTTCGGGTCGTAAAGCTGCACGGGCAGCCCAAGGTCCTGCGCCGTGAGGCGACCAATCGTGGCGGTCAATGAATAGGAAGCGTTAACAAGGGTTGCCAGCGCCTGCACCAGGCTGACACGGGCATTGAGCAATTCCTGTTCGGCGTTCAGCACATCAAGCGTGGTGCGGCTGCCCACAACCGCTTCCCGCTGCACGCCATCAAGCGCGATTTCCTGGGCCCTGATCTGGGCGCGCACACTTTCCACCTGGGCGCGGGCGGTACGCAGCGTTTCCCAAGCCTGCGCAGCCTGTTGGCCGGCGAGCCGCCGCGCATCTTCCACCAATTGGCGCTGCTGCTGCGCCAATTGGCGTGCTTGGCGCACTGCTGCATGTTCAGCGCCGCCCTGATAGAGCGGCACGGAAAGATTGGCGGTGACTTGCGAACCGGTCTGCCTGGTTCCGCGCAGGTTATTGTTATCCAATCGGAAAGTCTGGCCCTGTACACCGACGGTCGGCAGCAATGCGCCGAATTGCAGGTCTATGTTTTCAATCGCCGAGGCTTCATCAAACATGGCAGCGATCACGGTCGGGTTATTGGTGCTGGCCTTTTGCACCGCTTCCTGCGCGGAACGCACCGGCGGGATCAGCGGCTGCGGGGGCGTTACCGTATTGGGCGCCATGCCGATCAGGCGTTGGAATACCGCGCGGGAGGATTGCCGATTACCATCCGCCTGTTCCAACGCGGCCCGGGCACCGGCAAGGCGCGATTCCGCCTGCGCGACATCGGTGCGCGTGATTTCCCCCACACGAAAGCGTTCATTGGTGGCCTGCAACTGGCGCATGAGCACCTGAACATTGTTCGTGTTCAGGCGCACGACTTCAGTATCTCGGATCACCGCGACATAGGCCGCCACGGAATCCAGCAATACCTGCTGTTCGGTCGCTATCAGGCGCGAACGCTGGGCATAGATCTGATTTTCCGCGCGCCGTGTACCTGCGACCGTCCGGCCACCACGATAGATGGGCTGCGTAATGGCACCGACCAGGTTGCCCGTACTGCGGTCAATATCATTGAAGTTCGAATAAGGGCCGTCGACGCCATTTACCCGCGACCGCGCCGTCGCATCCGTATAGCCACCTGCGCCTGAAAAGGTGACGCTTGGCCGCCAACCGGCCAGGGCCTGAGGCAGGTTTTCGTCAACGGCCCGCAGCTGTGCCCGTGCGGCGAGAAGCGCGGGGTTATTGGCGTAAGCTGCCGCCAGCGCTTCCTGAAGGGTTTGCGCGCCTGCGGAGGCAAGCGGCGCAATGGCCAGCGCCGCAGACAAAAAAAGCGATGCACGAAAACTTTTCATCAAGTGCAACCCCCAAGCCCCGGCGTCGCCACCAAGGTAACCCCACCCCGAAAACCCAGGATGGCTTGGCGACAAGGTTACAGCATGCGCGGGCGGTTGCGCCAGCCCATGAATGAATACAACCGAAGCGCGCCTAAAATGCGAAGCTGGGTTTTGGCTGGAAAGCAGGCAGTGGCGCGGCATGTGCCTCAAACGCGGTGCGCGGCGTGAAGCTGCCACCAATATGGCGCACCAGCGTGGCCCGTGCCGGCGGCCCCCCCGCCGTGACCAACGCGACCAGCCGGCCGCCTTCAGCCAGCAGCGTTTCAATGGGGCGCGGAATGGCAGCAACACCGCCTTCAATGATGATTACGTCGAAAGGACCAAGCCCCGCCGGCGGATGGGCGGGGTCCTCGCGCAGTAGCCGGACCGAGGCTTCGGGCAGGCAGCGCGCCAAGCCAGTCTGCGCCAGGCCAAGCAGCACCGGGTCATTTTCAAGCGCGGTCACGTTGGCGCCTATGGCGGCAAGAACGGCCGCGCCATAACCGCAGCCCGCGCCCAGCAACAGTGTCCGGTCCCCGCGGCGGAGTTCGGCCAGTTGGAAAAGCCGCGCCATCACCATGGGCTGCATCAGGAAACGCCCGCCCGGCAGGGGCACATCCGCATCCGCATGGGCGCGCGGGGCAAGATTGGAAGGGAGGAAAGCTTCTCGCGCCAAGTCGCCAAAGGCCGAGAGGATCCGCGGATCCTGAACCTGGTTCGGCCGCAATTGGCCATCCACCATGAAACGCCTGGCGCGCGCGAAATCCATCATGCCGTTCCTTCAGCCCTCATTGGCACCTTTATAGGTCCGTGAGTGCCCGTGCGCCAAGGTGGTGCTTGACCCAGAGCGGGTGCGGCCCGATAGAAGCGGCGTGAGGTCCGGTGGCCGAGTGGTCAGGCAAGGGTCTGCAAAACCCTCTACAGCGGTTCGATTCCGCTCCGGACCTCCAGGGCGCTTTTTTGTGAAGCCGCAGGGCTTTGACATAAGGCGCTGCGCTGCTATTAGGCGCGCCGGCTCCTGTTCCCCGATAGCTCAGCTGGTAGAGCGCGGGACTGTTAATCCCTAGGTCGTTGGTTCGAGTCCAACTCGGGGAGCCAAATTTTTCAGAGGTTTAGCACGAAGCCGGCCCGCATTCTTTCCCTGCGCCCTTGGCTTTGGGCGGAAAGCCTGCCGCGATAAGGCGTCAATTCAGGCGCGCCGCTGCTTCGCGCACCGCGGCTTCCCGTTCCGCTTGCCGACGCGCTGACGCCGTGCGCG
>JBBAUC010000146.1:0-1521 GCA_040398485.1 Roseomonas sp.
ACGGCACCGCTGCGAAGCCTTGCCCCTTGGTTCAGCGAAACGGGTAGCGGTTCGCCGGTCAGCATGCTTTCATCAAGCGTCGCGCCGGCATCTTCCAACGTGCCATCGGCGGGCACGGTTTCTCCGGGGCGGACCAGCAACAAATCATCCGGTGCGATGGCATCCAGCGTGATTTCGCTGATTTCGCCATTGCTGATGCGCGCCGCACCGCGCGGGGCGCGCGCCAGAAGTTCGGTCAACGCCCCTTTCGCGCGACCCTCGGCCCAGGCTTCCAAAGCCTCGCCACCTGCCACCATCAGCGCGATTACGGCGGCGGCGGCGGCTTCATCCAGCGCCAGCGCGCCGAGGATGGAGAAAAGCGCAATGACATCCACGCCAAGCCGCCCACCCAGAAGCGAGCGGACCACGCCAATCGCGACATGCAGCGCCACAGGCAGGGAAGCTGCTGCCCAGGCGATATTGGCATACGCGGGATGCCCCGAAATTTGCAGCACAATGCCGGCGGTAAGCCCAAACAACACCCAAGCCAGCATCAGCCGCGCGGTGTTCATGGCATGGCGCGCGGGGGGCTATTCACGCATGGGCCCCAATTCGGCGTCTCGATGCACATAGGCTGAAAGCAATAGGCCGAAGCCGATCATCACCGTCAGCATGGCCGAACCGCCATGGCTGATGAGCGGCAGCGGCACGCCGCCCACCGGAATGGCGCCGGTGACCATGGCGACATTCACAAAGACATACAGAAAGAAATTGGTGCCAAGCCCAATCGCCAGCAGCCGCCCGAATTGATGGCGCGACCGGAAGGCAACGATATAGCAGAACGCAATAACGGAAAGCAGCATGAATAGGGTTGCGATGGCACCGATGAAGCCGAATTCCTCGGCGATAAGGGTGAAGATGAAATCCGTCTGCTTTTCCGGCAGGAAGTTCAAATGCCCCTGCGTGCCTTGCAGGAAGCCCTTGCCCGACATCCCGCCCGAGCCCAGCGCAATCTTGGATTGGATGATGTTATAGCCGGCGCCGAGCGGATCGCTTTCCGGATCAAGAAAGGTGGTGATGCGCGCACGCTGATAATCGCGCAAATGGTCATAGGCTATTGGGGCGGCAATGGCGGTGGCGCCTGCCATCAGCGCGAATTTCCACCAGCGCATGCCCGCCGCCCAAAACACGGCAGCGCCGATCATGGCGGTGATCAGTGCAGTGCCCAGATTGGGTTGCTTCAGGATCAAGCCGACCGGCACCAGCACCATCAGCGCCGGCGGGATCAGGAAAAGCGGATTGCCCATCCGTTCCCAGGACGCGCGATGAAACCAAGCCGCCAAGCCCAGCGCCAGCATAATTTTCATGAGTTCTGAAGGCTGCAATTGCACCGGCCCGAGATCAATCCAACGCTGCGCGCCCTTGCCGACATTGCCATGAAACAGCACCAGCACCAGCAAGCCGAGCGCCAAGGCATAACCCACCCAGGCGAAGCGCAGGATGATCCTGATATCAATGAAGGCGATGCTCAGCATGATCACC
>JBBAUC010000146.1:1531-8172 GCA_040398485.1 Roseomonas sp.
CCAGACAGAACCCGAAACGCAGCGCGTGCTTTTGCGCATAGGCATCCGCATTGCCGCTGCCTGCTGTCCAAAGCGCGACATAGCCAATGGCGGCGATGCCGCTCAGCAGCAGCACAAAAAGCCAAGGCACGCGCCAGAGCTTGGAAACCAGGCCAGCGCCGCGACTTTCCGTGAGCAGCCGACGTTCGAAAATCATCAGCCAAGCTCCGCCACGCGCGGGTCGCGGGGCGTGGGCGTGATGGGCAAGCGCTGGAAGGCTTCCACCATTATATCGCGCGCGAGCGGTGCCGCAGCGCCCGATCCGCTGGTGCCGTGTTCCACAATCACCGAAAGGGCAAAGACCGGATTGTCATAGGGCGCGTAAGCGACAAATAGCGCATGCGGGCGCCATTCGCGCGGCAGGGTCGCGACATTGAAGCCCCTTTCGCGCTGTTCGCGGGAGACTCGCCTGACCTGGGTAGTGCCGGTCTTACCCGCCATGACACCGTATTGGCCTGGTAGCCGCGCCGCGCCTGCGGTGCCGCCGCCATTCACCACCGCCCACATGGATTCACGGACCACGCGCAAATCGGCATCGGGAATGCCGAGCGATGGCCAATCCTCGGGCTTGCCACCGCGCATCGGTTGGCCGGCAATCGCGCGTGTCAGATGCGGTTGCACGGCGCGCCCGGTGGCGAGCCGCGCGGTCATGACCGCAAGGGATAGCGGGGTCAGCTGATAGAAACCCTGGCCGATGCCATGGACAATGGTATCGCCAATATTCCAGGCATGACCCTGCGCTTGCCGCCAGCCACGGGTTGGCACCAGGCCGCGGCGTGTGCCGGGCAATTCAATGTCCAAATCCACACCAAGGCCGAAGCGATTGGACATGGCGGCGATTTTGTCCATGCCGGTGCGGCGCGCCATTTCGTAGAAATAGACATCGCAGCTTTGCGCTATGCCGGTGCGCATATTCATCCCGCCATGGCCGCTTCGCTTGTGGCAATGGAAGCGGTTATCGCCGAAATCGAAATGTCCGGGGCAATGCACAGTATCGGTGGGACGGCAGACCTTGGCTTCCAGCGCTGCCAGCGCCACCACCATCTTGAAAGTGGATCCGGGCGCATAGAGCCCATTGGTCGCCTTGTTGATCAGGGGTGTGGAGCGTGAAGCCGTCCATTGCCGCCATTGCGCTGCGCTGACGCCGGAATTGAAGATATTGGGGTCAAAGGAAGGCTTGGTCGCCATGGCCAGCACTTCGCCATTGCGCGCATCCAACAGGACTGCCGTGGTGCCTTCCTCAATCTTGTCGCGAATGGCCTTTTGCAGCGCTGTGTCCACGGAAATCTGCACATCCTGGCCGGGAATGCCTTCGCGCCGATCCAATTCGCGGATCACGCGGCCCACGGCATTCACTTCAACCTGCACCGCACCGGCGCGCCCGCGCAGTATGCGGTCATGGAAGCGTTCAAGCCCGGCGCGGCCCACGCGCATGCCGGGCAAATGCACCAAGCCCTCATCGCCCGCTTCCTGTTCGGTTGGCGCGCCGACATAGCCAAGCGCATGCGCCAGATGTTCGCTTGCGGGATAGATGCGCGTTGTGCCCATATCCACGGAAACGCCGGGTAGGTCTGGTGCATTCACCTCAATCGCTGCCATTTCCTCCCAGGTCAGGAATTCGCGCAGGATCACGGGCACAAAACGGCGATTGCGGCGAATGTCGCGTTCGATCCGCGCCTTTTCATTATCCTGCAAGGGCACGATGCGGGAGAAGGTTTCGATGGTGGCGGTAACATCAGCCGTCTGTTCCGCGACCAGAAGTGCCCGCCAATGCAGCTGATTGCCGGCAACCACATCGCCGCGCCGATCCAGGATGCGCCCACGCGGCGGGGCGAAAAGCCTGGGGCTGACACGGTTTTCTTCAGCGAGTGTCGCGTAGCGCCGGCCTTCTTCAATCTGTAGCCGATACAGCCGATGCCCAAGAAAGCCGAGTGCGCCCAGCTGCACCACGCCCAGCAATGCGGCGCGGCGCGTGAAAATCGTTCGCCTGCGTTCTTCTTCGCGCTTGATGTTCGTATTGCCGCCAAAGCCGGAAGCGTGGCGCCCGGGCCAGAGCTTCATGGCAAATTCTCCGCCCGGCGCATTACTTCATGCGCGCGCGACAGAATAATGGCGATGGGCGGATAGAGCCCTGCCGTCAGCAGCAGCGTGTGCAATATCGGCTGCCAGGGCGGCAAGTTCAGCAGCAACAGCGCGGTGAATCCCCAAGCCAGCAGGATTGCCGCCAAGGCGCCCAGGCAAAAGCAAAGCCACACCATGAAGAAGCCTTGCCGCGCCAACCAGAAGCGGAGCCGCATCGCAGCCCCATGCAGCGCCAGCAGCGCAATGATATGGACGCCAAGCGGCGCGATGCTCAGCAAATCCAGTAATAGCCCCAGAATGAACACGATGGGCGGCGCCATGCCGGCGGGGCGAAACACGGTCCAGAAGGCGACAGAGGGCATGGCCAGTGCGAAGGCCAGTGCCGGCAGGCTGGTTGGTGTCGCCGAGAGGATCAGCACCACCGCCGTAGATAGCAACGGAAAGGCCAAACGCAGCAGCGCTTCAATCCGCCGCGCCAAATCCTGCGGCGGTTCCGGGCGCCCGGGCGGCGGCGCGCGGAGTTTGGGCGAGAGACTCATGGCGCTGCTTTAACGCCGCGCCGGGCGGGGTTCCGGGCGCGCCACCGCTTCCGGCGGCAGGATGCCCGAAAGACCGAAATCGAACAGCCGTACCATTTCAAGATTATCGAGCCGGGCGAACAGCTCCACTTCCGGCGACCCTTGGGCACTGCGCCGCACCACACCCACCGGCAGGCCCGCCGGGAAAGCATTGGCCTCCGCGCTGGTCACCACGCGTTCGCCTTCCTGCGGAATGACGCCTTCCGGCCAATGCGCCAAGCGCGGCCGCGCGCCATTGGTGCCGGCCATCACCGCGCGCGCGCTGCTTCCTTCAAGCGTGACTGGTATGCGGCTGTTCATGTCAGTCGCCAGCAGCACGCGGGCTGAGCGTGAGCCCACTTCCGTCACGCGGCCTACAAAGCCGCGTTCATCCAGGGCAACCTGGCCCTTGCGGATGGCATGTTGCGGCGGGACCGCCAGCAGCACAGCGCGGGCATAGGTGCCACCACCATCCGCCACCACGCGCGCGGCGTGGAAATTGGGCGTGCCTTCCGGCATGAAGCCAAGCTGGCGGCGCAGCAGCGTATTCTCCGCCTCAAGCCCCAGGGCTGCCGCATGCCAGCGGCGCAGACGTTCATTTTCCTCACGCAGCCTGGCATTGTCGCTGCGGAGTGTCGCAAGGCTCTGGATTTCCCCGATCGCTTCCTCAACCGCATTCACCGGCTGGGAAATCGCGCCATAAATTGGGGTCAGCGCGTCAGAAAGCGTAATGCGCAGCCGCTCCACCAGCAGCGTATCCGCCTTGCCGATCAGCATCACCCCGAAGGCGACGGCAATCATGATCGGCAGCGAAAGCCGCGCCAATGCCTGCCGTAGAGGGATACTGAGCCTGATCACGCTGGGCTACCCCCTTGATCCCCTTCAATACATGGATGTCAGCACATGGCGAAGGCGCTTGATATCCTCAAGCGCGCGCCCAGTGCCAAGCGCCACACAGGAAAGCGCATCTTCCGCCGCAACAACAGGCAGGCCAGTCGCATCGCGCAACACTTGGTCCAGCCGGCCAAGCAAAGCCCCGCCGCCGGTCAGCACAATGCCCTTATCCACGATATCGGCGGCGAGCTCGGGCGGGGTGTTTTCCAGCGCGGTCTTCACCGCATCCACAATCTGGCCCACGGGTTCGGCCAGCGCTTCCGCCACCTGGCGCTGGCTGACGACCACTTCGCGCGGGACGCCATTCATCAAATCGCGGCCCTTCACTTCGGCGGTTGGGCCTTCTTCGCCATCCTCGGGTGGGGCGGCGGCGCCGATCTCAAGTTTGATGCGTTCCGCGGTGCTTTCACCGATCAGCAAATTGAATTGCCGCCGAATATAGGAAATGATCGCCTCATCCAGCTTGTCGCCACCCACGCGGACACTGCGCGCATAGACAATGCCGCCCAGGCTGATGACGGCCACTTCCGTGGTGCCACCGCCAATATCCACCACCATCGAACCCGAAGGTTCCGTCACCGGCAGGCCAGCGCCAATCGCCGCCGCCATGGGTTCTTCAATCAGCAGCACCTTGCGCGCGCCGGCACTTTCAGCGCTTTCCTGAATGGCGCGCCGTTCCACCGCGGTGGACCCCGAAGGCACGCACACAATAATCATGGGGGAGGCAAAGCCGCGCCGATTATGCACCTTGCGGATGAAGTGCTTGATCATTTCTTCCGCCACTTCGAAATCCGCGATCACGCCATCGCGCAGCGGCCGAATGGCCGAGATATTCCCCGGCGTCCGCCCCAGCATGAGCTTCGCCTCTTCACCCACCGCCAGCACCTGCTTACGGCCACGCACATCGGAAATAGCGACCACACTCGGCTCATTCAAAACGATGCCCCGGCCCTTCACATAGACCAGCGTATTCGCGGTGCCGAGGTCAATGGCCATATCGGCGGATAGGAAGCCGAATAGGCGTCCGAACATGCTAAAACCCCTTGCAAACAGAGTATGCCCCGGCGCTTAAGCGCCGAGGTGGCGGGAATGGCTTTCCGGCAAGCCAGAAGGCCCAGGGATTTACCCCCCCTGGCCGGGAGTCTCAAGCCGTAATCCGGGGGCATGACCCCCGGCGTTTCAGGCCCGCAGCACCGCCGGTGGTTCGGTGCGTTCGCGCTTGACCAAAAGCTTGTTCAGCGCATGCACATAGGCCCGCGCAGAGGCGACAATCGTATCCGTATCCGCCCCCTGGCCATCCACCAGCTTGCCCGCTTCTTCCAGCCGCACGGTCACCCGCGCCTGGGCATCCGTGCCCCCCGTGACCGACTGCACGGCATAGAGCTTGAGGTTCACCTCATGCGGGAAAGCCTGCCTCAGCGCATTGAAGGTGGCATCCACCGCGCCATCGCCGACCGCCACCCCTTCGCGCCTTTCGCCATCCACTTCCAAGGCGATGGAGGCGGTGGGGTGGGTATTCATCCCCGTCGCGACCGTCAGCGCCACCAGCTTCAGACGGTCATTCTGGCGGACCACTTCATCATCCACCAGCGCCACAATGTCTTCATCATAGACCACTTTCTTGCGGTCCGCGAGGTCCTTGAAGCGGCGGAAGGCGTCGTTCAGCTGATTGTCGCCGATCTCATACCCCAAGGCCTTCAGCTTATCCCGGAAGGCGGCGCGGCCGGAATGCTTGCCCATCACCAGCGAAGATGTGGACCAGCCAACACTTTCCGGTGTCATGATTTCATAGGTGGATTTGTCCTTCAGCACGCCATCCTGATGGATTCCCGATTCATGCGCGAAGGCATTGCGGCCCACAATCGCCTTATTGGGCTGCACATCAAAACCCGTAATCGTCGCCAACAAACGGCTGGTCTTCAGGATATTCTGCGTGACAATCCCATTCGAAACCGGGATAGCATCCGCCCGCGTGCGCAGCGCCATCACCACTTCTTCAATGGACGCATTGCCCGCGCGTTCGCCGATACCATTGATGGTGGCTTCAATCTGCCGCACGCCGGCACGAATGGCAGCCAGCGTATTCGCGACCGCCAAACCCAAATCATTATGATTATGCGCGGACAAGATCACCTGATCCGCACCTGGCACCCGTTCACGCACCATGGTGAAAATGCGCGTCATATCCTCAGGCAGCGCATACCCCACCGTATCCGGGATATTGATGGTGGTGGCCCCCGCCTTGATGGCCGCTTCCACACAACGGCAAAGAAAATCCGGGTCCGTCCGTGTGCCATCTTCCGCCGACCATTCCACATCATCCGTATGCTGGCGGGCGAGTTCAACACTGCTGGTCACCAAATCCAGCACCTGTTCCGGTTCCAGCCGCAGCTTGACGCGCATATGCAAAGGACTGGTCGAGACAAAAGTGTGAATCCGCTTGCGCGCCGCCGGCTTCACCGCCTCAGCCGCCCGCAGAATATCAGCCGGCGCCGTGCGCGACAGGCCACAAACCACCGGCCCATCCTTGGAAAAACGCTGCGCAATGGACAGCACGCTTTCAAAATCCCCGGGCGAGGCAATGGGGAAGCCCGCTTCCATCACATCAATCCCCAATTCCGCCAGCGCTTCCGCCATGCGGAGCTTTTCCTGGAGATTCATGGAAAAACCGGGAGACTGCTCACCATCGCGGAGCGTGGTGTCGAACATGATGATGCGGTTATCGGCGAGCTTGCCGAAAGAAGGATGCGTTATGGCCATGATAGGGTTTTCCCTGGGCAATCAATGGGTTGCGTGGTCAAATAAGGCTTCCCCTGAACGATGCCAGCCGCGCGCGGCAGGCTTTCACGCCCAGGGGCGAATAAGTCGAAGCCCAAGTAGCGCGCAGGCGGCGACAGGGGCGGAAACCCCATGATCCAGGCCGAAGCGACGCGAAACCTCACGCATGGGTCGGAGTTTAGGGGGGGAGGGGGAGGGAAGGCAAGGGGTTTGTGGGGGGTGGGTTGGGGCAGTTCAAGGTCAGAGAGGGCTTTGCCCTCCCTGAAACCCACCCACCAAAGGCCCGAGGCC
>JBBAUC010000147.1:0-4712 GCA_040398485.1 Roseomonas sp.
ATGAAGACAGCATTGTCTTTGACTTCACAGACGCCAATCTGTTTTCGCTCAATCGCTTCACCGGGCGAGATCGGCAGGAAGGCGGCACCCGTGCCGATATGGCGCTACGCGGCGCCTGGTTCCTGCCCCAGGATCGGCAGGTGGAAGCCGTTGTTGGGCGATCCTTCCGCGTTCAGGAAGATGGCGGCCCTTTCTACCCTTATAGTGGTCTTGAAAATCGAGCTTCCGATTGGGTCAGCCGGCTCACCTTCCGCCCAAATTCTTGGATTGACCTGACCGGCCGCGCCCGCCGCGGTGGGGAGAGCTTTGCCGCCCGCGCCTATGATGTCAGTACGACCGTTCGGCCTTTGAGCGATACCGCCTTCACCCTTGGCTACCTGCAAGCCCCGCCCATGCCCTATCTCAATCCGGTTGCGCAGCGCGAGGAAGTTTACTTGGGCGCTACCCAGCGTCTTGGTCTATGGCGCGTCAGCGCCTTTGGGCGGCAGGATATCCAGCTTGATCGCCCGGTGGCTCTGGGACTTTCAGCGCTGTATGAGGATGAGTGCTTCATTTTTGAAACTCGCTTCATCAAACGCTATGCGGAAGACCCGGCGACCAATGATTTTTACCCAGGGTCCACCATGCTGCTGTTCCGCTTTGGCTTCAAAACCATCGGTGATTTCGGATTGAGGGCTTTATGAGCTATTGGGCCACAACGCCCGTCAAGGGCGGCAAGCTGCAGGAGGCATTGATGCGCGCCGTGATGTTGTCGCGAAAGCCATATCTGGCGCTGGTGCTGCTGGCGGCTTTGCTGATGCCCGCCGCACCCATGCCCGCCGCCATGGCGCAATCCGCAGGTGGCAGCGTGAACAGCATTGCCGCCGTGGTGAATGGCGATGTCGTCACACGAAGCGAGATCGAAAGCCGCCGGCGTTTGCTGGCGCTTTCCGCTGGTGTCGCGGGCGATGCCGGCGCCCAAGGCGGAGATCAGATCCTGCGCCTGCTGATTGATGAGCGGCTGCGCATCCAGGAACTCAGCCGTCGGCGCATCCCGGTCACGGATCAGGATATCGCAAGCTCGGTTGCCAATATCGAAAGTCGCAATGGGCTGCCCCCGGGCGGCGTGGTGCAGAATCTACGCCGCGCCGGGATCGAGCCGCGCGTACTTTATGATCAGATACGCGCGCAAATCGGTTGGGCACGGCTGTTGCGTGGCATGCTGGGTGAACAGGCCAATATCCCGGATGCCGAGGTGAATGAATTTCTCAATGCCCAGCGCGCCCGGGTCGGTGAACCTGAATTCCTTGTCGCGGAGATCTTCATCCCAGTGGAAAATCCTGGGCAGGAAGCGCAGGTGCGTCGCTTCGTGACCGATGTCATTCAGCGCCTGCGCCAGGGTGTGCCCTTTTCCATGGTGGCCGCGCAATTCAGCCAATCACAAACCGCGATCCAGGGCGGCGCGATGGATTGGATGACAGCGGATCGCTTTGATACGGAAGTCGCCAAGATCCTACGCCAAATGCCTGAAGGGGCCGTCAGCAATCCCATCCGCGTCCCTGGCGGTTTTGAAATTGTCATGCTGCGGGACAAACGCGTCTCAGGGCGCGATATGGCAACCATGATGACGATGCGTCAGGTGTTTTTGCCCTTTGAAGGACAGGTGAACCCGCAAGCCCCCACAAATCAGCAATTGGCGCAATTGCAGCGCGCCCAAGCGCTTTCTGAACAGGCCCGTGGCTGCGAGGCGATGGATGCCGCCGCACGCGGCAGCCCGCGCCCGGCTGATCCTGGCCCGGTGCGGCTGGACAATATCAACCCACCCGAATTGCGCGATCTGCTGGGCAGCCTGCCCATCGGGCGTGCGTCGCAGCCGATCATTTCCGTTGATGGCGCGCTAATCTTCATGATTTGCGCGCGCGAAACCCGCAACCTGGCGGAAGCCAATCCGCAGCAAGCGCGCGATATCCTGCTGCGCGATCGGATTGAATTGCTGTCCCGCCAATTGCAGCGCGATTTGCGCCGCCGCGCGCAAATCGAAATTCGCACGAATAGCGCCGCACGTCCGGGCTGAAGGCGTGGCCAAGCCTGAACTACCAAGCCTCAGCGATACCATCGCGCGGCATGGGCTTAATGCGCGCAAGGCGCTCGGCCAGCATTTCCTGCTTGATCCCGCGATCTGTGCACGAATCGCGGCATTGGCCGGCGATCTTGCGGGCCGGCATGTGCTGGAAGTGGGGCCCGGGCCGGGTGGGCTGACACGCGCTTTGCTGGAAACGGCTGCCGCATCTGTGCTGGCGGTGGAATTGGATGCGCGCGCCGTGATTGCCTTGCAGGAATTGGTCGCGGCCTATCCTGCGCGGCTACGCGTGTTGGAAGCCGATGCGCTTGGCGTGGACCCGGCCGAAGCCCTGCCCGAGCCGCGGCGCATCATCGCCAACTTGCCCTATAATGTCGCGAGCCCCTTGCTGGTGCGCTGGTTGCGCGGCGCCGCGGCGCTGGAGGGCATGACGCTGATGTTCCAGCTTGAAGTGGCGGAACGCATCACGGCGGCCCCCGCCACATCCGCTTATGGGCGCCTGGCCGTACTCGCCCAATGGCGCTGCCGCTGCGATTTGCTGCTGCGCCTGCCGCCTGGTGCCTTCAGCCCGCCGCCCAAGGTCTGGTCCGCCGTGGTGGGCTTTACGCCCCATGCGGAAGACCCGCCGCCCGCGCTATTCGCCGCCATGGAAAAACTCACCGCCGCTGCCTTTGGACAAAGGCGCAAAATGCTGCGCGGCGCCTTGAAGACGCTTGGCAGTGCTGAAGCGCTGTTGGACGAGGCCGGCATTGCCGGGGATCGGCGCGGGGAAACCCTGGCGGTTGCGGAATTCGACCGGCTGGCGCGCGGCTTGGCCAGCCGGGCTTAAACCCAGCGCCGCACCCGGGTGCGATAAGCCTCATAAGCCGCGCCGAAACGCGTGCTGAGATAGGCTTCCTCCTTCGTCACCACCAGCCGATCCAGCGCCAAATGGCAGATGAGCAGCGCAAGCCAGCCCCATAAATCGCCCCAGCGCAGCGCAAAGCCCAGCACCACCGCCAGAAAGCCGAGGTAGATCGGGTTGCGGCTGAAGCGAAACGGCCCTGCTATGACCAGCGCGGCGTCGGGCTTGTCCGGCCTTGGGTCATTGCCCGCCTGCACCAGCGTCAGCAGTGACCAGCCGATCAGGCCAATCCCCAGAAACAGCACCAGCGTGCCGTAATTCGGCAAGGGCGGGCCGAGCAGGACAGGCAAGAAAAGATGCGCGAACCAAGCCATTGCCAGCACACCCCCCACCAGCACGGGTGGCGGCAGACGAACCCCAGGACCGTGATCTGGCGTGGTCATGCTTTTTCCTCCGGCAGCTTCATCCAGGGGGGCAGTTGCGGCGTGAGGCGCGCCCCGCCTGCCGCGAGCGCCCCCTTGTCCAGCCATTCCAGCCGCAGCAGGGCAAGCCCTTGAGCGCCTTGGCTGGAGCGCATTTCCCCCGCCTCAGCCCCCCCCGACGTCAGAATGGGGGTGCCACGTTCAGGTGCCGGGCCTTCAATCGCCACCGGCACCAAGCGGCGCTTCAGTAGGCCGCGATAGCGCGTCCGCGCCGTGAGTTCCTGGCCCATATAGCAGCCTTTGGTCCAGGAAATGCCGTTGAGCTCATCAAAGCCGCCTTCCAGCAGCACGGATTTCTCGGCCTCCATATCCTTGGACCCATCGGGCAGGCCAAGGGCAAGGCGATGCGCCGCGTAATCCTCGGCGCTGGCATTGGTGGGCAGGGTTGCGGGCGCCAGCACCCGCCAGCCCGCTTCCGGCAGGCGTGGGTCACGCGCGGCCAAGCCTTCAGGGGGCGTCCCTCCCCCCCAAGCCGCATGCACCCGCCAATCCGCCGAGGCATCACGCAACGCCACCTTGGCGCGCAACCTGAAGCGCGAAAGGCGCTGGATCAGCATGGCAAGCTGCGCCGCTTCCACGTCCAACAGCAGCAAATCGCCCGTGGCGATCACGAAGAAATCCGCGAGCCACTTGCCTTGCGGCGTCAGCAGCGCGGCCCAAAGCGCCTGATCGGCAAGCGCCTTGGTCACATCATTGGAAATCAACCCCTGCAGGAAGGCCACTCGGTCCTCCCCCGAGATCTCCAAAACGGCACGGTCTGGCAGCAGCGCGATTTTCATGGGCTAAAACTGTGTCGGCTGAGGCGCCACTGCAACCTCCCCCTCTCGCGCCGGAAGTGGTAAGGCCGCTTGGTGCGCATTCTTTTCATCTCCTCCACCCGCATTGGTGATGCTGTGCTGTCCACGGGCCTGCTTGATCACCTGATGCGGGCGCATCCGGAAGCGCGCTTCACCATTGTCTGCGGGCGGGTGGCGGAGGGGGTGTTTCGGCGGATGCCGCGGCTTGATCGGCTGATTGCCGTGGAAAAGCGGCGCTATTCGCTGCATTGGCTGGAAATCTGGGGGCAATTGGCGACAACACGCTGGGATTTGGTGGTGGATTTGCGGGCTTCGGCCATTGCCTGGCTGCTCTGGACGCGGGACCGCCGGGTGATCCAGGGCGGGCGACGGCCCGGCCATCGGCTGACCCATTTGGCGGCACTTTTGGGTGTGACCCCTCCGCCGCTGCCCGTGATCTGGACCGCGCCGGAAGATAGCGCCCGCGCCGCCGCGCTGTTGCCGGAGGGCCGCCCCTGGCTGGTGCTGGGCCCGACGGCGAATTGGCACCG
>JBBAUC010000147.1:4722-8155 GCA_040398485.1 Roseomonas sp.
AAGGTCTGGCCGGCGGAGCGTTTTGCCGAATTGGCCCTGCGGCTGACCGCCCCGGATGGCGCTCTGCCAGGCGCTGGGATTGCCATTCTGGGCGGGCCGGGGGATCAGGAACGCAGCATGGCGACCCCCATTCTGACCGCCTTGCCCCAGGCGCTTGACCTGGTGGGCAAGCTTGACCTGCCGGAGGTGGCGGCGGTGCTCGCGCGCGCCGCCATCTTCATCGGCAATGATTCGGGCCTGATGCATCTGTCCGCCTCCGCCGGTGCGCCGACGCTTGGCCTGTTTGGCCCCACACCTTCGGATGAATATGGTCCGGCCGGCCCCAAGGCGCAGGCCGTGCTGGCAGATGGCCCGCCCGGCCAGGGGGCGATGGAAGATCTGCCCGTGGCGCGGGTTTTGGAGGCCGCCAAGGCGCTGATCGGCCAGGCCGCGCAGGTGCCAGCGTGACCCCAAAACTTTCCATCCTGATCGTGGCGCGCAACGAAGAAGCGCGCCTGCCCGATTGCCTGGCCTCGGCCGCCTTCGCCGATGAGATTGTGGTGGTGCTGGACCGCACCACGGATGGAAGTGCCGCACTTGCCCGCGCAGCGGGTGCCCTCGTGCTTGAAGGCGCTTGGGAATTGGAGGGTGACCGGCGCAATGCCGGCATTGCCGCCTGCTCCGGCGATTGGATTCTGGAATTGGATGCGGATGAACGCGTGGATGGCGTGCTTGCCGCAGAAATCCGCCGCGTCATCGCGACCAGCACATTCGCCTGGCATCAGGTGCCCGTTGACAATTACGTGGGTGAGCGGCTGCTGCGTTATGGTTGGGCCGGGAGTTTCGGCACCACATCGGTTCCCCGCCTGTTTCAGCGCGGCGCGAAACGCTGGCGCGCGCAGCGTGTGCATCCGGGGCTGGATTGGCAGGGCAAGCAAGGCCCGCCGATCAAGACCGGCGCGCTGGTGCATCTGGTGGATCGCGATATTTCGGACATGCTGCGCCGGCTGGATAAATACTCATCCGCCAAGGCCGCGGATCTGATTGCGTCTGGCGATATCGGCACGCTGCGCGCCAACCTGCGCCGCTTTATCAGCCGCGCCTTCAAATCCTATGTCTCCCGCAAGGGCTATCGCGAAGGCGCCTGGGGTGTGCTGCTGGCCTTTTGCACCGGCGCCTTTCCGCTGCTGTCCTATCTGAAAGCGCGGCTGGAGCCGGAACGCCATGGTGGGCAGAAGCCATGAGGATTGCGCAAATCATGGCAGGTGCGTCGATTGGCGGGGCAGAAGCCTTCTACGAACGCGCCACGATCGCTTTGCATCACGCGGGCGATCAAGTGCTGCCGGTGATCAGGCGTGATGCGGAACGTGCCGCGAGGCTGCGTGATGCCGGTTTACGGCCGGTGGAATTGGCCTTTGGTGGCGCCTTTGATTTCCTGACCAAGCCGCGCGTGCAGCGCGCCTTGCAGGATTTCAAACCGGATGTGGTGATGGCCTGGATGCAGCGCGCCGCGCGCTTCACACCAAAAGGTCCTTGGGTTTTGGTTGGGCGTTTCGGTGGCTATTACGACCTGAAGTATTTCCGCCACTGCGATCATCTGGTGGCGAATACACATGATCTGGTGCGCGCCATTACGGCCGAGCATTGGCCGCCAGCGCGCGTGCATTACTTGCCCAATTTCGTTGAGGATTTCACCAACGCTGCGCCAGCCGATTTGCCCGTCGCCAGCAGCACGCCTAGGCTTTTGGCCATGGGGCGGCTCCATCCCAATAAGGGTTTTGATGTGCTGCTGCGCGCCATCGCGCTGCTGCCGCGCGGGCATTTATATCTGGCCGGCGCAGGGCCGGAAGAAGCGGCCTTGCGCGCCTTGGCCACAGAACTTGGCATCATGGATCGTGTGAGTTTTCTCGGCTGGCGGCGCGATATCGGCGCACTTTTGGCGGCTGCGGATATGTTCATTTGTTCGTCACGCCATGAACCGCTCGGCAATATCGTGCTGGAAGCCTGGTCTGCGGCGAAGCCTGTGATTGCCGCCGCCGCGCAAGGCCCGAGCGAATTGATCAGCGATGGCGCCGATGGCCTGTTGGTGGCGCGCGAAGACGCGCCCGCGCTTGCTGCCGCCATCACGGGCCTGGCTGAAAACCCTGCCCGCGCCGCAGCACTTGGTGCGGCGGGGCGCGCGCATTTCGCCGCGGCCTTCGCCGAGGCACCGGTGATGGCGCGTTGGCAGCGCTTGCTGGCTGAACTCAAGCCTGCGGGAAGGGCATAACGCCATGAGCAACTCGCAAGGACTTGTGCTTTACGCTGGCGCGAGTCTCGCGCGCCAGCGTGACGCCCTGGTGTCGCTTGCAGGCCCCGAGGCTCTTTCGAAAGAAGCCGTGCCCGTTCTGCCCGAACCAACAAACCATAGGGCGAGGGCGTGATGAGGATCGCGCAAGTCATGGCGGGTGCGGAGGCTGGCGGCATCGAAATGTTTTTCGAACGCCTCACACCTGCCTTGGCCAGGCGTGGCCATGACACTCTGGCAATCATCCGGCGCGATCCAGCGCGGGCAGAGCGCCTGGCCAAGGCTGGCATTACGCCGCTTCAATTCGGCTTTGGTGGATTTTTCGATGTTCTGACGACGCCGAGGCTCCGCCACGCATTCAAGCAATTCATGCCGGATGTGGTGATTGGATGGATGAACAGGGCCAATCGGCATATCCCAAACGGTCCCTATAAGCGCATAGGCAGGCCCGGCGGCTATTACGCTTTGAAGTACTATAAAGATGTAGATTATTTGGCTTATACCACCCATGGGCTGGTGAATTGGGCCATCGAGCAAGGCTGGCCCGCGAACCGCGTTAGGCGCGTTCCAAACTTTGTTGACGATCCCGGCGCTATTGCTCCACTCAGCCGTGCAGCGCTTGGCATTCCCGAGGGTGTGCCCCTGGCGCTGACCATGGGACGGCTGCACCAAAACAAGAATTTTCCAATGCTACTGCGGGCTGTGGCTGAAGTGCCTGATCTTTATCTTCTCCTTGCCGGCAAAGGGCCCGAGGAGACTGCCCTGAATGCCCTTATTCTCGAACTCGGCTTGAAGGAGAGGGTTCGCATGCTTGGTTGGCGGGATGATGGCGCGGCACTCCGCGCGACGGTGGATATGTGCATTGTTCCCTCAGACCATGAACCTTTCGGAAATGTGGTGCCGGAAGCCTGGGCCAGTCGTGTACCCCTGATAACGACGGATTCGCAGGGACCGGCGGAAATCGTGGCAGATGGAATGGATGCCCTGGTGGTGCCGCGCAAGGATTCAAGCGAAATGGCTATAGCAATACGCCGGATCATCGCGGAGCCAAGTTTGGCACGCGCCCTACGTGAAGAGGGGCGCCGCAAATTCGAAGCTGAGTATTCCGAAGCTGCGGTGGTACAGCAATGGAATGACTTCCTTCATGAGGTTATCGCCTAGATGTGT
>JBBAUC010000148.1:0-8129 GCA_040398485.1 Roseomonas sp.
AAGGCATCATGCTTATCGGCAATGTCTTCGACCAGAATGGGTGCTGCTGGCCAGGATGCCGCCGCTTCGCGCACCAAAGATGCGACGATGGGCGAAACAGCAATCACCGGGCGCAGTGATTGGTTTTGCGGCAGCACGGATTGCAAGGTGGCGCCAAAAACCGGCAGCAAACGCGTTGCTTCAATGCGTCGGCTGCCCGGCATGATGATGAGTGGGCGATCGGTTGCCGCCAGCCCATGGCGGGCGCGGAAACGCGCGGCATTACCCTGATCCACCCCGCTTTCCAGCACGGGATGGCCCACGAAAGTCACGGGTATGCCAGCGGCTTCGAAAAACGCGGGCTCGAAGGGCAGCAGACACAGCAAATGATCAATCTTGTGCCGCAGTTTTTTGACGCGCCCCGGGCGCCAGGCCCAGACTTGCGGGGCGACATAATGCATCACGCGAATGCCTTGCGGCTTCACGGCTTCCGCAATCCGCAGCGTAAAGCCGGGGCTATCAATCGTGACCAGCAGGGCGGGTTGCCGGGCCATGATATCGGCTTCGGTTTCTGCGAGGCGCAGCTTCAATTGTCGGATGCGCGGCAGCACTTCCAGCAGGCCCATCAGGGCCAATTCGCGGTAGGGGAAAAGGCTTGGCATGCCCTGTTCGGCCATGCGTTCACCACCAATACCGGCGAAACTCCAATCAGGGCGTGCTTTTCGCAAAGCCGAGATCAGCCGCGCACCGAGCACATCGCCCGAAGCCTCTCCGGCGATGATATAGATCAGCGTCATGCGAAGCTGGCGGGCTTGGGTGAGCCGAAGGGCGCCCTTGGCCAATCGCGGTGATTGAGCACAGCGCCATCGCGCCGCACGGCTTCGATCAAACTTGGATCGAGCGTGCAAAACACCCAACCTGGCGCATCCATCTGGCCTTCGGCGAGGATACCATCAGCAGGAAAGCCGCGATCCATCGGGCCAAAAACACCGACGCGACCGCGATTGACATCAAGCGCCGCGGACCAGGGTGCTTCGCCAACCGTTGGCGTGATGGCGACATAGCATTGGTTTTCCAAGGCGCGGGCGCGCGCCGAGAAATGCACGCGATTGAAACCAGCGAGCGTATCCGTGCAGCTTGGCGATAGGATCAGCCAGGCGCCGGCCATGACTTGCACGCGCGCATGCTTTGGGAATTCGATATCATAGCAGATTGAAATGCCGATCCTGCCCCAGGGCGTATCAAACACATTGGGATCAGCGCCTTGGCTGATGCCCCAGCGTTCAGTCTCGAACCGCGTCATGGCCCGCTTATCCTGAAAGGCGACGCGGCCTTCTGGCGTGATCAAAGGCGCGCGATTGATAACGCGGCCATCGGGTGCGCGCATTGGCAAGGTGCCGGGCTGTAGCCAGATGCGGTGGCGCTGCGCGGCATCGCGCATCGCGCTCAGGATGCCCGGCGCGGCGGTGATCATGGCGGCGAGCTCTGCGGCTTCAGTGGCCTCGCCACCATTCAGCCCAGCGCCGAGTTCCACGGCGGCATATTCCGGCAGCACCAGCAAATCCGCCTGCGCGCGGCCTTCTTCGAGCCAGCGATCAAGCCGGGCGGCGAAATCCGCAATGGAGGCAGGGCGCCCCACCGGATATTGCAGCAGGCCAAGGCGGATGGGGGCTGCTTTCATTATGAAAGCTTCTTGATCCAGAAGGAGAGCACATGCGGTGTTTCGCGCGTATCGTCCACTTCGCGCCAGGACATCACCGTTGAGATATCAGGCCGCGCTTCATAGCCGCGATTACGCCAAAACTCATCCAGCGGCGTGTAATCGCGTGGCCGGCGCGGGTCGTTATCATTGCGCACAACGCAACAAAAGGCCGCGATGGAAAGCCCCAAGCGGCGCGCATGGGCTTCGCGTTCCTGAAAGAAGCGCACGCCGGCACCCTGACCGCGATATTCTGGCAATAAAACACTCTCACCGAAATAGCAGAGGCTCGCCGCATCCAGCCCAGCACTGGCCCAGGAAGCGCGGAGCTTTTCGCTGGCTTCATGCCCTGGCTGGCAGGTGGCCATGCCAACGGCCTCTCCCTCCGGCGTGCTGGCCGCCACCACCAAGGCGCCGGGGCTTTGCGCGTAAGCCGCAAGGTAGCGCGCCTCATGCGCCGAATCGCCATCGTAAAGATACGGCCATTCGCGAAAGACGCGGATGCGCAGACCAGCCAGCGCATCCAACCGCGCGGTGAGCGCCGCGCCAGAGAGGGTTTCGAAGGTCAAAGGGGCAGGGGGCATGGCGCGTTATTAGCGGAGATTGCCGCGCGGCGGAATCATTCTGTGCCCGCTGAAAGTGCTGCCTTGTCACGCGCCGCTTGCAGGAAGGCGGCCAGGCCTTCTTCCACCACAGCCCTGTCCAGATCGCGCAGGATAAAGACCAGCCGGGATTGTCGATCATGCCCTGCCGGCCAGGCGGCCAGGCGTTCAGGCGGGTGAAACACATGCTGCACGCCATGCAGCACTACCGGGCGATCTTCCCCCTGCAGGTTCAGAATTCCCTTCATGCGCAAAATGCTGGCGCCGCGCGTGATGGCGAGCATTTCAAGCCAACTCGCCAAGCCTTCCCAGGGAAGGGGCTCGGCAAAGGTCAGACCAAAGGCCTGGATACGCGCATCATGGCGGTTCGTATCATGGTGATGGTCGTGATGATGGTGATGCGCCGCTTCCGCCGCCAGCCAAGCCGCGACATCGGCGATCCTGCCGGCGGGATCGAAGCCACCCGCGCCAAACAGGAAATCCGGCGCGACATCCCCGGCCACAACGCGCCGGATCGGCGCGCCGGGATTGAGCGAATGCAGGCGCGCTTCAAGGGCGCTGATCTGATCCGCCGTTGCGATGTCTGTCTTGCTTAGGATCAGCCGATCGGCCACGGCGGCCTGCTTCACCGCCTCAATCTGGCTGTCCAGCGTGGCGGCGCCGAGCACGGCATCCACCACCGTCACCACGCCATCCAAGCGAAAGGACCGTAGCGCCACCGGGTCGCTCATCAGTGTTTGCAGAATGGGGGCGGGGTCAGCCAGGCCCGTGGTTTCAATCAACACGCGGCGAATTTCATGCCCCGCTTCGGCCTTCAGCGCCAAATCACGCAAAGCGCGCTGCAAATCGCCGCGAATGGTGCAGCATAGGCAGCCGGCATTGAGCAGCACGGTATCTTCATCGAGTTTCTCGACCAGCAAATGATCCAGCCCAATCTCGCCGAATTCATTGATGAGCACAGCACTACCGGCCATATCCGGGTGCTTCAGCAGCCGGTTCAACAGCGTGGTCTTGCCCGCCCCCAGAAAGCCGGTCAGCACCGTGACAGGAATGAGATTCATTTGCGGTAGAGCGCTTCCGGGTCCATCAGCGGCTCCGCGATATTGGCCAGCGCATCGCCGCGCGGCGCGCGGTAGAAGCAATTGCGCCGCCCGGTATGGCAGGCAACGCCCTGCTGATCCACCAGCAGCAGGATGGTATCGCCGTCACAATCAAGCCGGAGGTCCACCAGCATCTGCACCTGTCCGGATGTTTCCCCCTTGCGCCACAGCGCCTTGCGGGAACGCGAATAATAGCAAACCCGGCCGGTTTGGAGTGTTTCCGCCAGACTCTCGGCGTTCATCCAGGCCATCATCAGCACCTCGCCCGTATCATGCTGCTGGGCGATGGCGGGGATGAGGCCGGCGGCATCGGGCTTGATGGCGGCAAGCAGGCTGTCGCGCGCAGTGGCGGAAATGGTGGGGGATGACATTGTTACTTTATAACATGCGCGATTCCTGTTAGGAAGCGGTATGCATGGATCAGCTCATCATTTGACAGTGCTCGAAAGGGCGGAGGCGCTTTGCCAAATGCGCGGGGTGCAGCTTACGCCGCTGCGCCGTGATGTGCTGCGGCTGGTGTTGGAAGCGGAAGCGCCGATCGGTGCCTATGCTTTGCTTGATCAATTGAAGGCAAGCCGCGCGAAGGCCGCGCCGCCCACCGTGTATCGCGCGCTGGATTTCCTGCTGGAACAGGGTTTGATCCATCGGCTTGAAAGGCTGAATGCCTTCATGGGCTGTAATGAGGCCTTGGAAGGGCATGGCGCGCATCACGACCATGCGCATGACCATCCGCATCAATTTCTGATCTGTCGCGGCTGCGGCATGACGCGCGAGATTTCCGATCACGGCGTGGCTGAGGCCATCAGCGCTGCTGCCGCCAAGGCAGGCTTTTCTGCCGCGCGTGCGACGGTGGAGATTGAAGGGTTTTGCGGCAAATGCGGGGACGCTCCGCACATCGCTTAGACATTATTTAATTTGCAAAGCCGGTGGTGCGAAGCGTATCTTCGATGCTCTTCGCGGTTCAGGAGGATGTGATGGCGTTACGCGGATTTGGCTCTTTCCTCCCCATGGCGGCATTTGCCGTGGTATTCGGCGCGGTGCCCATGGCTTCGGCTCAGCAGAATGCCATTACGGGCGATACATTCACCGCCGGCACCACGGGCGCCTTGGCAAGGCTATGCGCTGCAAACGCTCAGGAAGCGTCTTATGCGGCGGCGGTGCATTTCTGCCATGGCGTGATGGTTGGTACGGGACAGACCAGCGATTCCATGCATAAGCGCCAGGGCACGCGGCCCGGCTTCTGCCTGCCCTCTCCATCGCCCACGCTCGATCAGGTAGCGGCAAGCTTCGTGGCTTGGTCAGCAGCGAATCCGCAATTCGAGGGGCTGCGCGCTTCGGATGGACTGCTGCGTTTTGCCGCGGCGCAATACCCTTGCGCCGCACGTTCGACGCGGCGTTGATTCAAGACTGACAGAATTGGCAATCGCCAAGGAGATTCCGATGGCTGGCAAATGGAAAACAGGTTTTGCATGCGTGGCGCTGCTGGCAGCGACCGGCTGCGCAGATATGACCGATAAGCAGCGCAGCACAGCGATTGGCACCGGGGTTGGCACGCTTGGGGGTGCTGCGATCGGGTCCTTTTCCGGCAATGCCGGTTGGGGCGCGCTGATTGGTGCCGGTGTCGGCGCTGCTGGCGGCTTGGCGGTTGGCCAATCGCGTCAGAATGAACAGCGCGCGTATCAGCGTGGCGTGGAGACTGGGCGCAGCCAGCAGTGACGGGGTTGGGGCGTTTTGAGCCCCGGCGGCGGTCCGCGTGAATGGTGAGGTCTGTTTTTGATCGGCCCTACGAAGGTTATTCTTGTTACCGGCACATAAAATAGTTATCTGCGCAGGGCTTGAAGCGGCAAGGGTAAATTTCATGATCAGACCCGTGAGAATAACATTGGTTTTTTCTGCAATGATTTCGCTGTCTGGTTGCTCGGATCGCGCTGAGGTGCCTCAGCAGGCGGAGCCCTTTACGAGGCCTTGTCTTGGCGACGAGCGGGTCGAACGGGGATGTTACAACAACAGATCTCTCGATAACAGTTCTGGATTTGGAATTGCCGGAGGTTTCGGTCTTCTCGCGCTCCCTGTCGCCCTCCTTGTCGCGGGTTATAACACAGCTACCGCTCCATCCAGAGCAGATCAAGCGGCGGCGCGGCGCGTTATCCAGGACGAAACGCGCGCACGCTGAACCCATCGGGCCGCCCAATGTTTTGGGGCGGCCCTTAACCCGCTGCGCTACTTTGGCAGCGTCGCCAAACCCTGCGTCAGATCAGCGACCAGATCGCCAACATCTTCAAGCCCGATATGAATACGCACCGTGAAGCCGCCCATATCTGGGCTGGTGGCGGTGCGGGTGATGAAGCCAGTGGTGGGAAGTGCGAGGCTTTCAAACCCACCCCATGAAGCGCCAATGCCAAAAAGCTTTAGGTTATCAATGAAGTTGAAGATATCCGCTTCCGTGTAGCGCTGCTTGAACACCACGCCGAATAGGCTGCAGGCGCCGGTAAAATCGCGCTTCCACAAGGCGTGTTGTGGGTGCGATGGCAGTGCAGGGTGCAGTACACTCAGCACCTCTGGCCGGTTTTCAAACCAGCGCGCCACTTCAAGCCCGCTTTTCTCCTGCTGCTGCAAGCGAATGGGCATGGTGCGCGCACCACGCAGCGCCAGCCAGCAATCATCCGGTGCCGCGAAATGCCCCATTTGGGAGGCTGCGCCGCGCACAATCTCATAATCCTTTTCGCTATTCACGGTGATGGAACCAAGCAGCACATCCGAATGCCCGCCGACATATTTCGTCAGCGCCTGGATGGAAACATCCACGCCATGCTGGAAGGGCATGAAGTGATGAATGCCCCAGGTATTGTCCATCATCACCACGCAGCCCGCCGCATGCGCTGCGCGCGCAATGGCTGGCACATCCTGCACTTCAAAGGTGTGGCTGCCTGGGCTTTCGGTATAGACCACCTTGGTATTGGGGCGGATCAGGGCGCGGATGCCGGCCTCATCAATCAGCGGATCGTAATAGGTGGTCTCAACCCCCCAATCCTTCAGCAGGCCATTGCAGACATTGCGCGCCGGGCCATAGGCGGAATCCGGCATCAGGCAATGATCGCCGGTCTTGAGATAGGCCATCAGCGGAACCGTCACCGCCGCCAAACCCGTGCCGACCAGTACGCAGCGCGTGCCGCCTTCAATTTCCGCGACGACATCTTCCAAAGCATATTGCGTCGGACCGCCGGCGGTGCCGTAGGTCATCACGCGGTTCCATTTATCCTTCTGGAAAGCGCGGCGAGATTCAGAATTCGGGTGCAGCACGGTGGAGCCGCGATGCACCGCGGGATTGACGAAGCCGTGCGCTCGCGTTCCCGCGCGCCCGGCATGAGACATGCGTGTGGCGAAGCCTTGCCCGTGTTTGGCGTTGTTGTCGGCCATATCAGCTACTCTTTTCCTTTTGGGTTTCAGGCCTGCCGGCCCATTCGGTCCAGGAACCATCATAGATCGCGGCATCACCAAGCCCGGCCTGTTTCAGGCCGAGTGCCAGGATGCAGGCGGTAACACCTGTGCCGCAGCTGGTGACGATTGGCTTGCTGCCATCTGCCCCGGCTGCAGCGAAACGCGCGCGTAGCGCCGCCGCATCCTTCATGGTGAAATCGGCATTGAGCAATTCATTGAAGGGCACGCTTTTCGCACCTGGCATATGGCCGGAAGGCAGGCCCGGGCGCGGTTCGGGCGCTGAACCATCAAAGCGGCCTTTTGCACGCGCATCCAGGATCAGCGCGTTGCCACTGGCGATGATGCGCTTAACATCGCCAATGCCTTTAACCAGATCCGCGCGGAAATCCGGCGTGTAGCTGGTGGCGGTGGCTTGCTTGGCGTCAACGCTTTCAGTCGCGCGGCCTTCGGCCAACCATTTCGGCAGGCCGCCATCCAACACGGCGGTTTTCTCATGCCCAAACAGCTTCATCAGCCACCAGCCGCGGGCCGAGGATTGCAGCCCCTTCTGATCGTAGAAGATCACGCGCGTTGTGTTGCTGATGCCCATTTCACCCATCAACCGCGCAAAGCGCCCGGCGGTTGGGGCCATATGCGGCAGGGTGGTGTCCGGATCGGCCACCACATCAATATCGAAGAAACGCGCGCCCGGAATATGCGCTTCGCGATATTTGGTCAGGCCGTCAAAGGGTTCATTGGGGAGGTATTTGGTGGCGTCAAACACCATCAGATCAGGCGCGCCAAGTGCGCCGGCCAGCCATTCGGTTGAAACCAGATCATGCATGCATCAATCCTCCACCAGTACCAGAGAAACGCGGCGATTCTGCCTGCCCTTGTTTTCGATTTTCGTGACCTCCACACGCCCGATCTCGCCGGTATGGCGCACATGCGTGCCGCCACAGGGTTGCAGATCAATCAGCGCATCAGCGCTGCCAATACGCACCAGACGAATGCGCCCGGCGCCGCGTGGCGGTTGCACGGAAAGCGTGCGCACTAGGCCAGGATTGGCATCAAGCTCGGCTTCTGTGATCCATTCCTGCGTGATGGGATGATTGGCGGCGATCAGCGCATTCAAGGCTTCGGTCAGGCTCTCCTTGCTGGGCGGTTCCGGCAGATCAAAATCAAGGCGCGATTTCTCAAGCCCGATCTGCCCACCCGTGACACCCGCGCCCGGGATCAGGCTGCAGAGCAAATGAAGCGTCGTGTGCATGCGCATCAGGCGAAGGCGACGCGGCCAATCAAGCGCGAGCGTGATTGTCGCCCCCACTTCCG
>JBBAUC010000149.1:0-8085 GCA_040398485.1 Roseomonas sp.
GGGGTTCGCTTCAAATGAATACACTTGGCCGCTAGCGCCAACCATTTCCGCCCCAAGCAACGTAAAGTATCCGAAATTGGCACCTATATCAACGAAGCGCATTCCCGGCTTAATGGCGGGCATCAAAATCTTTTCGACCCAAGGCTCCCAACGGCCTTCGAGCATAAGATGTGAGGCGATACTTACGTCGCGCGTATCAACATATATCCGTTGTCCCGTATGGAGGCGGGTTAATGCTTCATGCTCACCAAGATAGATCGTTTGGGAGAGTTCCAACCGGCGCAGATGAGCCTTTACCAAGGCCAGTTGAGCATCTAACAGGCCGAGCCGCTTTTCTAAAGCGCCTCTGGCAGACCAGGGGCCTGTTATATAATTGAAAACGCCAATGATCTTACGCCTGATAGGCAACTTGCGCGGCGCGCTAGGATCATTCATGTGAACAAACGGCCCTCCTCACAGCCTGCCATATCGCAAAAACCGGCGACCTCAGATGCGAAAAAGCTTTCCTTGGTCGTTCTCAACTTACGCAATCTCTAATCCCTCCGTATCACAACCCACACGCCGCATCCAAAAACGCCCCATCCAACGTCCCTGACGCCGCCGGACGGAACCCGCTCCGCCGCGGGCGCTCTGCATGCACCGGCTGCTGCGCATTGCGCCGCGCGAACCACGCGCCTTCCAATGGGCGCCAGAGCCTTTCGGCGCAGCGATACTCCCCAATGAAGCGCACCGAAAGCGCCCGACCACCGGTTTCAGGAATGGGGATCGACTCCCGCAAATTGAGCATGATCCAGGCCCGCCGTACGGGGCCTGAGATGTTCAATTCGCGTTCCTGCACATAGCCGCTTTCAAACAATTCATTGCTGAAGCCAATGGAGCGCCAGCCAACCAGGCCAGGGCCGGGCGGTTCAGGAACAGGAGGGGGCTCTGGCGGCTGCTGCGCGCAGCCTGCCAATCCCAACGCAAGCAATACTGTTGCCAACCAACGCCCCATAACGCGTCCCCTTTATCCCATATTCACCATAATAGTCTTCTTATGCGTGAAATGCTCCAGCATGGCTTCCAGTGATGCTTCCTTGCCAAGCCCGGATTGCTTCACACCACCATAGGAAAGATTGGCCTGCACCACCAGATTTTGGTTGATCTGCACCAGGCCCGCTTCCAGCCGATGCGCCAGATCAAGCCCCACCTTCAGATTATTCGTCCAAAGGCTGGCGGCCAGGCCGTAGATGGAATCATTCGCCTCGGCCAGCACCGCTTCCGGGTCATCAAAGGGCTGAATCACCGTCACCGGGCCAAAGATTTCTTCCTGCACCAGGCGGCTTTCGCGCGTGAGCCCCGTGAAGATCACCGGTTGCAGGAACAAGCCCTTCTTCAGGGCGGCGTCTTCCGGCATGCGGCTGCAAACATGCGCGGTGGCGCCGGCGGTCGCCGTACCTTCGGCAATGAAGCCCTTCACCTTATCGAATTGGCCCTGGCTGATGATGGTGCCGATATCGGTCTTCTCATCCAAGGGATCGCCCATCACCATGCCATTCACCGCATCCTTCATGGCGGTGACGAAGCGGTCAAAAATCGGCCGTTCCACATAAATGCGCGAAGCGGCGGTGCAGCTTTGCCCCTGGCGCGTGAAGCGCATGGACGTCAGCGCGCCAGAAACCGTCTTGTCGAAATCGCAATCAGCAAAGACGATCATCGGGCTTTTGCCGCCCAATTCCAGCGTAACGGGGATCAGCTTTTCAGCGGCAGCACGATAGACAATCTTGCCGGTTTCGACCGACCCGGTGAAGGTCACTTTCTTCACCAAGGGATGCGCCACCAGCGGCGCACCGCATTCCGGGCCGAAGCCGCTCACCATATTGAACACACCAGGCGGCAGCACGCGGTTCATGATTTCGCAAATACGCAGCACCGCTAGCGGCGCTTCTTCCGCGCTTTTCACCACAACCGCATTGCCCGCCACCAGCGCCGGCGCCACTTTCAGCGCCATCAGCAGCATCGGCACATTCCAGGGAATGATGGCGCCCACCACGCCGAGTGGCTCACGCACCGTCACGGACAGCACATTGGGCGCGAAGGGCACGCTTTCGCCCTTCAATTCGCCGCCAAGCCCGCCGAAGAATTCGAAAACATCGGCAACAACATTGGCTTCCACGCGGCTTTCTGTGCGAAGCGCCTTGCCGGTTTCAAGCGCGATCAGCCGGCCCAATTCATCCACATGTTCCTTCAGCAGCGCGGCGCATTGATGCACCAAGGCGCCGCGCTTGCGCGCCGGCATCTTGGCCCATTCCTTCTGCGCCTTGGCGGCATTGGTCACCGCCGCATCCACATCCGCCGCATCGCCTTCCGCCGCACGGGCCACTTCAATGCCGGTGGCCGGGTTCACCACGGCGAAGCTTTTGCCGCTGCGCGCAGGCACATAGGCGCCACCGATGAAATGCAAGCCGGACAGCGCCTTGGCCAGCGCGAAGGGGTCTGCCGAAGGGGCGGCCGGGGTGGGGTGCGGGCGATCCAGCATGGGGGGTGGTCCTTTCTCAATTCCGGACAAGGCATAGCGCCTGGGCGTCCCTTAGGGAACGGGGTCTTGGCGCCCCGGGCTGGCCGGTGTAGCCAACCGCCCGAAACCCCTGCAACTGGATAACCTGCCATGGCCGCCATTGCCGATATCATCGCCCGCGAAGTGCTGGATTCCCGCGGCAACCCCACCGTGGAGGCTGAAGTGGTGCTGGATACCGGCGCCCGCGGCCACGCCATTGTGCCATCCGGCGCTTCCACTGGCGCGCATGAAGCGGTGGAACTCCGCGATGGCGACAAGGCCCGCTATGGCGGCAAGGGCGTGCTGAAGGCCGTGGCGAGTGTTGAGGGCGAAATCTTTGACGCGATTTCCGGCCTTGATCCGCTCGATCAGATCAAGATTGACGAGACTATGATCGAATTGGATGGCACGCCCAATAAGGCGCGGCTTGGGGCCAATGCGATGCTGGCGGTCTCGCTCGCGGTCGCCAAGGCGGCAGCGGCTGATTTGAACATTCCGCTTTATCGCCATGTTGGTGGCGTTTTCGCGCGCACCCTGCCGGTGCCCATGATGAATATCGTCAATGGCGGCAAGCATGCCGATAACCCGATTGATATTCAGGAATTCATGATCATGCCGGTCGCCGCCGGCACCATCGCGGAAGCGGTGCGGATCGGGTCAGAAGTCTTCATGGCGCTGAAGAAGGCGCTGCATGATGCTGGGCATTCAACCAATGTCGGTGATGAGGGCGGCTTCGCCCCCAATCTGAAAAGCGCGGATGAGGCCTTGGCCTTCATCACCAAGGCCTGCGAAGCGGCAGGCCATCGCCCTGGTGAAGACGTGGTCTTCGCGCTTGATTGTGCGGCCACTGAATTCTTCCATGACGGCGTCTATGCCCTGGAAGGTGAGGGCAAGAAGCTCGACCCCGCCGGCATGGTGCAATATTTGGCGGCGCTGACGGCGAAATGGCCCATTGTCTCGATCGAAGATGGCTGTTCGGAAGATGATTGGGCCGGCTGGAAGCTGCTGACGGACCGCATTGGCGCCAAGGTGCAGCTTGTCGGCGATGATCTTTTCGTGACCAACCCCGAACGCCTGCGCCAGGGCATCGAAACGGCGACCGCGAATGCCATTCTTGTGAAGGTGAACCAGATTGGCACGCTGACCGAAACGCTGGAGGCGGTGGAGATGGCCCATCGCGCCGGCTATCGCGCCGTGATGAGCCACCGTTCGGGCGAGAGCGAGGATGCGACCATCGCGGATTTGGCCGTTGCCACCAATTGCGGGCAGATCAAGACCGGCTCGCTGTCGCGGTCTGACAGGCTCGCGAAATACAATCAGCTGATCCGGATTGAACAAGGGCTTGGCCCGGCGGCGCGCTATGCCGGGCGAGGCGTGCTGCGCCGGTAACGCTCGGCTCAGCCGGCCAGCGGGGAAAGCTCGGTCAGCGGCCAACGCGGGCGCGGGTTATGGGAAAGCGGGTCCAGCGCGCCGCAGCGGTGTCGCTCAAGCCCCGCCCAGGCCACCATCACGGCATTATCGGTGCATAGCCGCAGCGGCGGCGCCAGCATTGGAATTCCCCGGGCGGTGGCCACCCCATCAAGGGCCAGGCGCACCGCGCCATTGGCAGCGACCCCACCGGCCACCACCAGCGCTGTCACCCCTGGCGCCATATCAAGCGCATGGGCGGCACGATCCGCCAGCACCGCCGCAACGGCGGCCTGGAAGCTTGCGGCAATATCCTCACGCCGAGCTTGCCCCGCCGCTACCGCACGCGCCACCGCGGTCTTGAGGCCGGAGAAGGAAAAATCACACCCCGCCCGCCCCATAAGCGGGCGCGGCAGATTTACCGCACGCGAATCCCCCCCAGTGGCGAGCCGTTCCAGATGTGGCCCGCCCGGCCAAGGCAGACCAAGCAGCTTGGCCGCTTTGTCAAAGGCCTCACCCACCGCATCATCAAGCGTGGTGCCGAGGCGGCGGTAGCGGCCAAGCCCTTCCACCAGCACGCATTGGCAATGCCCGCCAGAGAGTAACAGCAGCAGATAGGGAAATGCCGGCGCCCCACCCTGCATCAAGCCGGGCAGGCGTACTGTCAGCGCATGGGCTTCCAGGTGATTGATGGCGATGAAGGGCAGGTTATGGGCCAGCGCCACACCCTTGGCGAAGGAAGCGCCCACAATCAGCCCGCCGATCAGCCCAGGGCCCGTGGTTGCTGCCACCGCGTCAAGGTCAGTGTAACCGATGCCGGCCTTGGCCATGACGCCCGACACAAGCCCGGGCAAATGCTGCAAATGCGTCCGCGCGGCAATTTCTGGCACCACACCGCCAAAGGCCGCGTGTTCCTTCAATTGGCTGAAGACGGCCTCGGCCAGAATGCTGCCATCCGCGTGCAAAACGGCAGCGGCGGTTTCATCGCAGCTGCTTTCGATTCCAAGGATGATGGCATCGGCATTCACGCCGCATCCGATACCACGCCAAGGCAAATACGCGAAGCAGTGCTGCCAGCGACCTTATCGCAGCCCGGACGTCAATTGCTCATTGATCTCAATAAGAAACGCAAGATCAGGTGCGACATTCTCCATCTCCCGCATCACGGTGCGCCCCACTTGGATCATGGTTACCCTCGTCTCCTGCGGTAATTGATTGGCCGGGTGACGAAGTGACGCATCCAGGGCAATCCATAGCCGGCGATTATCGGCAATGGCGCGCGCGCGTGCGATACCGTCCTTCTCCAGTGCGGCTTTCAACGCACCTGTGACACGGCGAAAGACATCCGCTTCCTGTTCCCGCGGGTCCATCGCCTGGCGCGTCATTTGATACGCGCGGCGGGCATGCATCATGTTCATGCCGCGTCCTCCGGTACGGAGACGGAGGCAACAGGGCTTAGGCCAAGCACAACCTCCTCATGGCGCATCACGCGGCGCGCGAGTTTCAGCGCCTGGTAGCACTGATCGGCCTCAGCCGATTTGAGCGCGCGTCCAAGAAGATCGCGCACCATCTCGGATGTGGTCGCTTCCTCAAATTCGGTGATGAGGCTGCGCGCCAGATCGAGGCCGATTTTCCGCTCATCATGGTCGCCGATATAGGCGGTTTGTAGGGCGAAGTAGATGCGCCTGGCCGGTGAATTGGCCATGTCTGGCGTCATCAATTGCTTGCCGAACAGGAAGCGTGCGCGTGCGGTGAGTTCGATGCGGGCGCGATTACGGAAGCGGATGGGCGCGCCATTGACGATCATCATGTCGCCTTGGCGTAATTCGAGAACAAGGGTGGACATTTTTGTCTCCCGGAGAAGAAAGGCGGCCCCGCCAGGGGCGAGGCCGCCGAAGTAATTAGCGGAACAGGCTCAGCAGGGTCTGCGGAGACTGATTGGCGATAGACATCGCCTGAGTACCCAGCTGCTGCCTGATCTGCAGCGACTGTAGTTTGGCACTTTCCTTGGCAAGATCAGCGTCAACCAAGGCGCCAAGGCCGCCTTCCATGGCGTCCACCTTGTCCTTGTTGTAGCGGATCTGACTGTCAATGTAGTTGCTGTCAGAACCAAACTGGTTCAGCGCATCAGCGATGGCGGATTCAACGGTTTCGAAGTCACCGCCGTCAGCCAACGCAGTCTGCGCCGCGGTGACATCGGCTGGCGCCGTAGCCACAACAAGGTCAGTCGCCCCATCAATCGCCGTAATCGTGAAGGTATCGCCCGATTCGTTGCGCGTGGTCACGATATCGCCATCGGTCGTATCGAGAAGCGTCCGGCCGTTGTAAGTGGCATCGGTGATGAAGTTCTGGACCTGAGTACGCAGCGCGGTATATTGCGCGGAATATTGGTCGAATTGCTCTGCATTGAGCGTTCCGTCTGCCAGACGAGTCAGGGTCTCGCGGACCTTGACCATGCTTTCGGACACTTTGTTGAGAGCGGCAAAGGTGGTGTCCAAAACGCCCTTGGTGCCACCAAGCTGTTCATTGGCTGCCGTCAAACCAGCGACATCCGCGCGAATGGCCTGGGATACGGCAAAGGCACCGCCATCATCCTTTGCGTCAGCAACGCGCATGCCTGTTGAGATACGCTTCTGTACGACCGAAAGCTGATCAGAAGTACGATTCAGCGACTGAAGCGCGACCATGGAGCTGACATTGGTATTTACGGAATTCATAGCCATTGGGGTATTCCCCTTCCAAATCATGACCATCGCCCCAGTGAAGGTGGCGGTAAGGTCTGGTTGCATCCGCTTCTTGCGAATGACGACATGATGTCGGAAATGGCTGAATCATCGCTAAAAAAACCCGTAAATGACGAGGTTTTTTCGGAGTTAATGGTTTAACATCTTGCTGAATTTGGATATTCGCGTCTGCGCCTGGAAAGTTTCTTGGCCCAGCAGATTGCGTCAAGAAAAAGCTAGTGATTTTCTCATCTTCAGCACCCGCTGGTTGCTTCAGCCGGGCAGAAATTTCGCTTTAAAGACGAAAGAATATGAAAGCCTGGGCAAATGCCTCTCACGCGGTTCGGGCCAGAGTGGCCGTTCCCTGACAGCTTGCGTTCAAGGGGCGCGAGACACTTCAGTGCAAGGATATGGACGGCCCCTCAGATCAGAGGAAGCGCGTCAGGCTCAATTGCTGAGAGATAGCAAGGGCGCGATAGGAAGCTTCAAGCTGGCTCTGTGTCGTCTGGAAGGAGGTGATGGTTTTCGCCATATCCACTTCTTCCAAATTACTGAGCTGGAGCGTCAGGCTTGTGCTGATGCTTTCCTGCAACGACGCCATGCCCTCCAGTCGCGCCTCGGTCAGTCCAAGCGAGCCCCGCTCAAGGGCTAAGGCGTCTACGCTGGACTCCAGCCCCTTTCGGACCGTTGTCACAAAGGTCGTATAGTCACTGCCTAGCTGAGCCTTTTCAGCCGTCAAGCCTGCAATGCTGGCCAGGCCGCGCAGCAGGTCACGGGCCCATGACCCGGTCGTATCCCCGGTGCTCTTGACGGCAGCATTACGATTGGCGTGAATGCCATATGCAACGCGCTCATTGTCATTCCCAAGGATGTTGGTTCGCGCCTCTGTGGCGCCAGGACCAGTGGAAAGGAAAACCGAGAAAGGCGTGGTACCCACAGCATTAGATTGCGCCAATGACTTCGTGTCAGCCAGGACCGCCGTCACATTTGACCCGTTAAGCGATGCAACCTTATTCTTGATTTCACGGCCCATACCGCCGAGTTGGGTGGCGATTGTCTGCGGGTTTGGGATGGGCGGATTGTGCGAATCCGAACCCCCAAAAAGATATTCGCCATTCAGCTGTTCATTCAGCAGCGTCGCTACCTCAAGTATCGCGGCTTCGGCCTGGGCGGCCTGGACCTGGATTTCCTCGGGCTTGGCGGCACCCAAAAGCTTGGCCGCGTTGGCAGTGAATTTTTGGGCTATTGCGCCAATGCGGTCCATGACATTTTGGGAAATCTTGATCTTGGAAAGCGTCTGGGTGATCGTGGTTTGATAAGTCTCACGCCGGCCGATTTCAGCGCGCAGGTCCATGGCCTTCGGTGCATCCGATCCAATCGCTGCATAGGTTCTTCCCCTACGGCCAGTGGAAATTTGTT
>JBBAUC010000150.1:0-2074 GCA_040398485.1 Roseomonas sp.
CGATCCCAGCAGCAGCACCACCGGCCAGAGCCAAAGCGCCAGCGCAATCAACCCAGCGCGCCGTGCGGCACCGGCCATGCGCGTTGCGCGTTCCGGATCTGCCGCGATGGCGGCATCCAATAGCGCCGGCGGGCCATCCTTCGCCGCGCCATGCCCCGCGCCGCCAAAAGCATTCGGCATTGCAAAACCAATCGCGAGCGCGCCCAGCACCACCAGCGGAAAGGGCACATTGAATAGCGCAAGTGCGGCGAAGGCTGCGATGGCGAGCGCCACCGGCACTGGCCCCTTCAGCGCGCGTTTCGCCACCTTGATCAGCGCTTCCACCACCAGTACCAGCACCGCGCATTTCAAGCCAAAGAATAGCGCGGCGACGATCGGCACATCGCCCAAGGTTGCATAGATGATGGAAAGCGCCAGCATCACCGCCGCGCCGGGCAGGATGAAGAACAATCCTGCCGCCAAGCCGCCGCGCACACCATGCATCAGCCAGCCGAGGTAAGTCGCCAATTGCTGCGCCTCTGGCCCCGGCAGCAGCATGCAGAAATTCAGCGCATGCAGAAAACGCGCATCGGATACCCAATGGCGCTGTTCCACCACTTCGCGGTGCATCACCGCAATCTGCGCCGCCGGCCCGCCGAAGGACAGCAAACCGATGCGAAGCCACACGTGCAAAGCCTCGGCAAAGCTTGGGAAGAGTTGGGCCATGCGCTATTCCGCCGCCGCTTGCAGCAGGCTTTCGCCTGGCTTCAGGCGCGTGAAGGCCACCTTCTGCCATTCCAAGACCATGCGTTCATCTTCCATCCGCACAGATGTTGCCGCCAAGCCCGCCGCATCATCGCGCGTTTCGGGGAAATCCTCTCGCCAATGCGCGCCGCGTGATTCCTCACGCGCCTGTGACGCCACCACAATCGCGCGGCTCACCAGCAAAAGCGATTTCAGATTGAGCCAATCATGCCAGGTGAGGTTGAAGGCACGGTTGGCACCATCAACGCCGGAAGCATCAAGCTCAGTCTCCAGCGCATCCAAAGCGCTGCTGGCTTCAGCAAGCCCGGCTGCGTCGCGCAGAATGCCGGCCTTGTCCCACATCATTTCCTGCAAGGCGTCACGCAGCGGGGAAAGGTTGCGCACTGGCCGCGCAAAGGGCGCTTCAAGCGCGGCGATAGCGGCAGCAAGCGCGGTCGCATCGGGCGCTACCAGCGCCCCTTCGCGTGGCACCCAGGCAGCCATGGTATCGCCGGCAATGCCGCCGAAGACGGTGGAATTCGCCACCCCATTCCCGCCAAGCCGATTGGCGCCATGCACTCCGCCCGTATCCTCACCAGCCGCGAAAAGCCCGGGCAATGCAGTGCTGCCATCCGGGCGAAACACCAGCCCGCCCATCATGTAATGCGCTGTGGGCACCACCGGCACGCGCCCTGCCGCCAAGTCAAACCCCATATCGGTGCAGCGTTCCACCATGCCCTTGAATTCGCGCCGCACACGATCCGGGCCAAGATGGCCCATTTCAATCCAAAGCCCGCCGGCATCATTCACATTGCCGGCCAGGATTTCGCGCTGCATGGAACGGCTGACGATGTCGCGCGTCGCACGCTCGGCGCGCTTGTCGTATTTCGCCATGAAGCGCTTGCCATCTCCACCCAGCAGATAGCCGCCCGCGCCGCGCAAGCCTTCTTCAATGATCGTGCCCGTCATGCGCGTGCCTGTGCCCGCCAGCACGCCGGTCGGGTGGAATTGCACCATTTCCATATCGCGCAAAGCCAAGCCCGCACGCAGCGCCATCGCCATGCCATCGCAGGATTTATCGCCTGATGGCGTGTGATATTTATACATGGTGGGCCCGCCACCGGTGCCGAGCATCACGGCCTTGGCCTGCACAAACACCAAACCGCCCGTTCGCATATCAATCAGCAACACACCTGAAAGCCGCGCGCCATCCGCGCTTGGAATGAGCGCCACTGCGCGATGTTCTTCCAGCCGCTGAATACCGCGCGCCCAGACCTGTTCTGCCAGGCGATTGACAATCTCAATCCCCGTCAGATCGCCCTTATGCACGGTGCGATCAAAAGTCTGCCCG
>JBBAUC010000150.1:2084-8083 GCA_040398485.1 Roseomonas sp.
CGAAAGCCTTTTGGTGAATCGTACCATCCGCATTGCGGTCAAAAAAACAGCCCCAGCGATTTTCTAATTCACGAATGCGCCGCTGAGCACCGACCACAAGCGTCCAGGCCAAATCCTGATCATTCAGCCATTTGCCGCCATCAAGCGTATCCATGAAATGGCGTTCGGCGGAATCACCTTCCGCAATCGCGACATTATAGCCACCCTGGACCATGCGCGTGCAGCCGCATTTGCCAAGCAGGCCCTTCACCGCAATGGTGACTTCCAGCGCTGGATTGCCAGCTTTGGCATGCAAGGCCGCGAGCAAGCCAGCGCCGCCCGCGCCCAGTACCAGAATATCCGTGCTGCGCCGTGTGATTTGGGTGGGCATCACGCCGCCCCCAGCTTTTCAAGCACCGCCTGGCGTCGGCGCGCCGCTTCATCATTCACCTTGGCAAATAGGCTCCCGCTATGGCTATCCATCGCAACCAGCAGCGGGCCGAAGCCTTTTATACGGAATTTGTAGAGGCTTTCAGGATTGAGATCATCCATATCCACATCCTCCACCGCTTCGATCCAGGTGGTCTCCAGCGCCGCCGCACCACCCACCACGGCCAAATAGGCACCGCCCAAATCACGAAAGGCTGCGAGCGACCCATCACGCAAGCCGCCCTTGCCGATGATGATCCGCACCCCTTCGCGTTCCATCAGCGGGCGGGTGAAGCGTTCCATACGGTCTGATGTGGTGGTGCCCACGCACACGGCCTCATAACCGGAATGATTATTGCCGACCCGTTCCACCTTGCGCAGATTGGGCGCGGTATGGATCACGGCATGGCCTTGCAGATTGAACTTCGTGCGCCGGCCATGATCAAACATATGGATCTGCGTCGCATCCCGAATGCCATAGAGCGTTTCTTCCAACGTTACTGTATCGCCCACCCGCAGCGCGCGCACTTGGGCTTCGGTAATCGGCGTGGGCAGGATGTGGTGCGTCATGTCTCTTCCTCAGGCGCGGGCCAAAGACCTTGGGCGGCTTCTGCCAGAGCCTCATTTTCCAGGCGATAGGAAAGCCGCGCAGCCGGGGCAACGCCAAGCTTCGCGTAGAAGGCGCGGGCGCGCAGGTTTTCCTCACTCGTGCCCCAATCCACGCGGCTATAGCCGCCGGTCACGGCAAAGCGCATGGCGCCGCGCATCAGGGCGCGGGCGGCGCGTGTGCCGCGATGCGCTTCCATCACAAAAACATCCTTGAGCAAAAGCCCCCAGGTGAAATCCTGCGCCGGGAAAAAACCCGAAAGCGAAACTAGCCCTGCCGGTTCAACCCCCGCGCGCGCAATCAGGCAAAAAGGGCCCGCGCGATTGGCGGGTGAGGTCAGCGCTTCCGCCGCCGCAACAAGGCGCGTATGGCCCAGAAGCTCATCGTAATAGGCGCCCATTTCCGCCAGCACGCGCATCAGCGCGGGCCGATCCGATGGCCCCGCCAATGTCACGGCGATGCTGGCGGAAGACATGGTTCAAAAACCAATGCTGATGCCAGCAGGCGTGAAGGTCGCACTCGCCCGGCGCGCGCTATGGCATTGGATATTCACGGCCACAGGGTTCATGGTGATGTGCGTCGCCGCCGTTTCCACATGCACGGCGAAGGACGTGCTATCACCGCCCAAGCCTTGCGGGCCAATGCCAAGCGCATTCACCGCTTCCGAAAGCGCGGCTTCCAGCTTGGCGCCTTCTGCATCAGTGCAGCGCGACCCAAGCGGGCGGGTCGCGGCAATCTTCGCCAAATGCATGCAAAGATCCGAAGTGCCACCCACGCCCACCCCCACAATGGTCGGCGGGCAGACCTTACCGCCGGCCTGGATCACACGGTCCACCACAAAGCGCTTCACCGCGGCAAGCCCATCGGCCGGGATCAGCATTTGCAGAAAGGACCCGTTTTCTGAGCCCGACCCTTTCGGAATCATCTCAAGCCGCAATTCACGATCCGCATCGGTGAAATCAATATTGATCACGGGCACGCGTTCGCCGCAGGAAGTGTGTTCATTCTTGCGCGTAATCGGATGCACCACGGAAGACCGCAGCGGGTGTTCGCGCGTGGCGCGTGCCGTGCCGCGCGCAATGGCTTCCTTCAGCGCGAACCCATCCACCGCGACATTGCGCCCGATCAGCAGGTTGAAGATCGGAATGCCGGTATCCTGGCAGAGCAAATTATCCATCCGTTCCGCCACGCCGATATTCTCGATCATCGTGGCCAGGATGGTCTTGGCGGTGGCATCGGTTTCAGTAGCATCAAGCCGCGTGAAGCCAGCCTTTATGTCATCGGGCAGGATCTTGCAGGCGCGAATATAAAGCAGCTTGGCCGCTTCCTCGATCGCCGCAGGCTCCACAACGAGCGGCGCGATTTCGGTCTTTGACATCAGGCTCATGCAATCATCCCCCCTGTAAGCCGAGTTTCCCACAAGCGCCGGCAGGATGAAAGCGTTTCAAAGCACCAGCGAAAGGCCCGACAAAAACAGCAACCCCAACAGCACCAGCCGGAACCCCTCGGCCGGGATCACGCGATAGGCTTGCAGGCCAATCCAGGTGCCAAGTGCCAAGGCTGGCAGCGCCATCAGCAGGGTCCTGGCGGTTTCCAGCGTGAAAAACCCGGCATAAGCCAACCCTGCTGCGGCGATGATCTGCATCACGACGATGAAGGGCTGGAAAATCGCGCGGGCTTCATCCTTCCGCAGCCCCTTCAGATCCGTCCACATGGCAGGCAGCGCGCCGGAAAACCCGCCAATGCCACCCAAGGCGCCAGCCAGAAACCCCACCACCGCATCCGCGCGCGACCCCGCCGCCAGCTTGGGCGGGGCGAGACGAAGCGCAATACGCGCCAGCATGAAGCCGGCATAAACCACCAGCAGCAAACCAATGCTGGCCACAATTACGCGCGCTTCCACCACACTCAGCGCCCAAACCCCGAAAGGCGTGCCTAAGGCGCCGGCGAAGACATAGGGCTTTAGCACCGGCCAACGAATGGCAGGCCAAACCGCGCGCAAGGTCACGCTCTGGACCAATAAAGACCCCAGCACCAGCACCGGCGCGATCTCCTGCGGGGTGACCCAGTGATATAGAATGCCGGCCGCCACTAGGTTGAAGGCGAAGCCCGCCAGGCCCGAACAAAAGGCCGCGATGAAGCAGCCGCCGAGCAGCGCCAGAAGATCAAAAGACATTGAAAAGGAAAACCAATCCGACCAGCAGAGAAAGCCCAAAGGAAAGCGCCACCAAATCCTTCTGCGCCCGCCCCCAACCCAAAAACTCCAACGCCATGACACGCAAGCCGCCCGCCAGATGCGCCGCCAGCAGCACTACCAGCACGGTTTCCGCCGCCTTCACCAGTGGGTTTTCCGCCCAGCGCAAGAACCCATCCAGCCGCGCTTCCCCCTGAATGGCACTACCCAAAGCCCAGAAATGCAGCGGCAGAAATAGTGCGAGCAACAAGCCAGAGACCCGATGCACCGCAAAGCCGATCCAGCTTGGATGGGAACGCGCGCGGAAATCCATCAGCTATAGAGCCCGAAGGCAGCACGGATACCAAAAGCCGCTGTCAGAAGGCCAAGCCCAAGCCAGCAAAAATCAAGGCCCCGCCCGCGCCAGCCGAGCGTTTCGCCCGCGATGTTGCGGAGCCCAATCGCGCCATGCAGCCCCGCCGCCAGCGCGAACACCACATAAAAGATCAGCCAAGCCTCGGAACCCTGAGTGCGCGCCAAAATCTCACGCGCGGAAAGCCCGCCGCGTACGGCGGTGATGATGGTGATCAGATGCACCAGTACCGCAAGCGCCAGGATCATGGCGGTGATGCGCTGCACCACCCAAAGATGCGCTTGCCCGCGCGCGGCCCTATCAGCCATGGCGCGTGCCGCCGAACAGGCTCTCCCAGAACAGGGTGCGCTTCAGCCCGGCAATGGCCCCAGATGGGTCAATCTGTTTTGGGCAGCGTTCCGTGCAGGAACGGGTGGAATGGCAGGAATGGCAGCCCGCATCGCCCGCCACCGCATCCAGCCTTTCATCGCGCGCGCCATCTCGCGCATCATTCACCAAGGTCCAGGCGCGGTTGAGCGCCGCGGGGCCGAGGTAATCACCATTCCAGGCCACAACATCGCAGGAAGCGTAGCAAACGGCGCAGCCGATGCATTCAATGCCTGCATCCGCTTCGCGCCTGGCTTTGCTGCCGGGTGCCACCACAGCAAATTCATCCGGCACGGCGCCATCCGGCGCGTCCTTCGGTTGGAAAATTCCTTGCGCGCGCTGCCATTTGTCAAAGAACGGCGCCAGATCAGCAGCCAGGTCGCGGATCACCGGCAGATTGGCCAAGGGGCGCAGTTCAAGCGCGCCATCGGCACCCACCACTTTCCGCACATGCGTCCGGCAGGTCCAGCGCGCGCGGCCATTCACCGTCATCGCACAAGACCCGCACATGCCAACGCGGCAGGCGAAGCGATAGGCAAGGCTTGGGTCAAGCTCTCGTTGGATATGTGTCACCACATCCAGCACGGTCTGATTATCGCGCGCTGGCACGTCATAACGCGCGAAGCCGCCCGCTTCCTCACCGCGCCAGACGCTGACCTTGAGCTGTTCCATCACCGCAAGACTAAGCTGACTGGACAGGCTGTCCAGCCCGTGGCGAGGTAGCCCCCAAGCAAGGAGGAAGCAGGCATGGAACAACGCGGGGCGGATATTCTGGTGGCGGCGCTGAAGCGCGCGGGCGTCAGCCGCATTTTCACCCTTTCGGGCAATCACATCATGACGATTTTCGATGCCCTGATCGGCAGCGGGATTGAGATTGTGCATACCCGCCAGGAAGCTGCCGCGGTGCATATGGCGGATGCCTGGGCAAGGCTGACCGGCGAAGTGGGGGTCGCGATGGTGACTGGCGGGCAGGGCCATACCAATGCCATCGCCGCCCTGCCGACTGCCATGGCGGGCGAAGTGCCGGTGCTGTTGCTGTCCGGCCATGCGCCCTTGCGCGAATTGGGCATGGGCAGTTTCCAGGAAATGCGCCAGGCCGATATGGCTGAACCGCTGACGAAGCTTTCCTTCACTGCGGCCAGCACGGCCGGTATTGGCGCTGACGTGGCGCGCGCCTTTCGCGTGGCGCGATCGGGCCGGCCTGGCCCAGTGCACCTCAGCCTGCCAACCGATTTGATGGATGCGCGCATTGCTGCCCCTGCGCTGCCAGATGCGGCCGCCTTCAATGCCGAGCCCATGCCGTTGGGCGTCGCCTCGGCCCAGGCGATTGCGGGGATGATCGCGGCGGCAGCGCGGCCCATCATTCTGGCGCCGCCTGCTTTGTGTAGCCCACGCGGCAAGCCGCTGCTGGCCGCACTCAGCGCCGCCGCCGGCCTGCCTGTGATCCCGATGGAGAGCCCGCGCGGGCTGAATGATCCGTCGCTTGGTGCCTATGCCGGGGTGTTGGCTGAGGCGGATCTGGTTGTGTTGGTGGGGAAGGCGCTTGATTTCTCGCTCCGCTTTGGCCGCGCGCCGGGGATTTCGGCCGGGGCGCGCTTTATCCAGATTGACCCTGATGCTGGCGTGATCGCGCGTGGTGCGCATGCCTTGCCGGGGCGGATTGCGGTGGCGGCGGTGGCAAGCGCTTCTGAGGCGACGGAAGCGCTGATCCGCGCCATGAAACCCCATGCTAATCAGGCCTGGGCCGAGCGTATCAGCACAGCCTTGGCCTTCCGCCCGCCCGCTTGGGCGGCTTTGGCGGGCGCCACGGGTGGCCCGATCCATCCCGCAACGCTTTTCCAGGCGGCCAAGCCTTTTCTGGACCAAAGCACGGATTCCGTCCTGATCAGCGATGGCGGGGAAATCGGCCAATGGGCGCAGGCGATCCTCGCGGCGCCGACGCGCATCATCAATGGCCTCGCCGGCGCCATCGGGCCTTCCATTCCCTTCGCCATGGCAGCCCGCGCCGCGCGGCCCGAAGCGCGTATTCTGGCGATCATGGGTGATGGCACTTTCGGCTTTCACATGGCGGA
>JBBAUC010000151.1:0-8031 GCA_040398485.1 Roseomonas sp.
CAACGTCAGGAACAGCGTCAATCCTTGCATGGAAGCCATGCTGGCTGGCAGGATCTCAACTACAGGGCGGAAAAATTCCGCCGTTTGCACAGCCGCCTGCGTCACCATGAAGGAAATACGGAAACCCGCCCCGGTCAGCGTGACCACGCCCACCACAATGCCAACCGCCGCCGCAGCCGCACCAACGGCGAGCGCGTAGCGTGACCCAAGATCAAAGGCGTCCCATAAGTCGCGCAGCGTCAGGCGCTGCCGCGGATTGAGGAAACCCACCACAATGCAGGCCGTGATGCCCGTGAAGGCTGCCAGATAGGGCGTGAAGCCTTCGATGATGACGCCAACCAACAACACCAGGGGAATGACCGTTGGCCAGCCATGCTTGATGGTGGGCCACAGCTTCGGAATCTCTGATTCAGGCATGCCACGCAGGCCAAGCCGTTTGGCTTCGAAATGCACCTGCACAAAGACGCCCCAGAAATGCATGAAGGCAGGAATCGAAGCGGCGATCAGCAGGGTTGTCAGGGGGATATTGAGGAATTCAATCATCACAAAGGCCGCGGCCCCCATGATGGGTGGCGTAATCTGCCCGCCCGCACTTGCTGCCGCTTCCACCGCACCAGCGAAATGCGGCTTATAGCCAATGCGCTTCATGGCAGGGATGGTGAGCGATCCCGTGGTGACGGTATTCGCAATGGAAGAACCGCTAATGGTGCCGAACATGGCGGAAGACACAACAGCGACCTTGGCCGGCCCGCCCGGGTAACGCCCCGCCACAATTGACGCCAGATCAATGAAGAATTGGCCCAGGCCCATGCGCGTCGCCAGCACGCCAAACAGCACGAAGTGGAAGACGAAGGTTGCAACAACCTTAACCGGAATACCGAAAATGCCTTCCTGGGTTAGATACACATGGCTGATAAAGCCTTCCCAGCTTGCACCCGGATGCGCCAGCACGCCGGTCAGAAGATTCCCGTAAAGCCCATAAAGAATGAAAACAATCACGATGGCCGGCAGTACCCAGCCCATGGCGCGGCGTGTCGCTTCCAGCAGCAGCACCACCATGATCGTGCCCATCACCATATCGGCAGTATTGGGCATGCCGATACGGAAGGTGAGTTCATCGAAAATGATCGGCAAGTAAAGACAGGCAGCGGCAACCAGCAGTGCGAAAGCCCAATCATAAACCGGAATACCGCCGATCAGCGGGCCAAAATTGCGCTTGGTTGGGAACATCAGGAAAATCAGGCCAAGCACGGCAGCGACATGGATTGCCTTATGCCAATGCTCGGTCAGGATGCCGAAACCAGCGGTGTAGTAGTGAAAAAACGAAAGTGCCACGAGCAGCGCCGGCACCAGTCGGGCGGCGAAGCCCGACAGGTTTCGGAACTGCAATTCGCTATCATATTTCTTTTCAAGCTCGGCCGCGGCGTCAAGGTCGAGCTTTGCTTGGGCGGCCGCGCCGCCTTCATTCTTTACGGTCACGGCCAATTACCCTTTATTCAGCGCAGAATGCCGGCTTCCCGGTAGAAACGCTCAGCGCCCGGATGGAAGGGCACAACGCCACGGCCTTGCAAGGCGTTTTCCTTTACAATTTCACGGCCTTTGGCATGGCCACGATCAAGCAGGCCGCGCGTCACATCAGACCAAAGCGAGCGCGTGACATTATAGACAAGCTCATCCGGCAGGCTGTCACGCACCACCAGCACGGCACCCACGGTCAGGGTTGGTACATCAGCTTCCAGCCCTTCATAGGCGCTGCGCGGAATAATGCCTTGGCCATAGAAGGGGGCGCGTTCAATCACGCGCGCTGCCTGCGCGGGCGGGATGGGCAGAAAGCGGCAGCCGGCGCGGCTGCAAAACTCCGTGAAGGCCGCTGCTGGATAGCCCACCACGGTGATGGTGGCATCAAGCCCACGATCCTGCATGCGTTCAGTGCCTTGCGCCTGGTTCAGATACTCGGCGGTGAATTCACGCCCGGCATTAAGACCAAAGGCGGAAAGGATCAGTTCGGACCCGATGCGCGCGCCAGACGCCTGAAGCCCAATCGCGATGCGCTTGCCGCGCAAATCCTCAAAATTGCGGATTGGGCTGTCGCGGCGGACAGCGGCGTGAATGTGTTCCGGAAACAAATGCCCGACAAAACGAATCCGATCCGTCTTTGGCCGGCCTTCAAACAGACCGGTGGCGGTAAAAGCCCAGTGGGACACATCGGATTGCGTGAAGCCTGCTTCCGCATTGCCGGCCTGCACCATGGCGACATTCTGGACGGAACCCTGTGTGGCCTGCGCCACCGCGACCATGCCTGGCACACCAGCCGTGCCGCCGGCCTGGCCGCAAGGCGCGCCGGGCGGGCAGGAAATGGCATTCGCGATAATGCCGCCCACGGGATAATAGGTGCCGCCGGCACTGCCCGTGCCGATGCGAAAGAATTGCGGCGCCTGCGCCGCGGCGATGCCCGGTAATGCCAAGCCGAAAGCAGCTACGGCGGCAAGCAGGTGTTTGCGTTTCAGCATGGAATCCTCCCGTTGGATGTAAATGCGTCTTGAATGCTAGACGCGCCGGCAACGCGCGTAAACCAAGCGTGATCAGGCCAGCGCGACCCCTCGCCGCCAGCGTTGCAGCAGAAAGACAATCAGCGCGAATTGCAGCAGGTTGAAGCCAATGCCGGCCCACCAGGCGGCGGCGTAGAAGCCGAGCCAGTCATAGATATAGCCCGCAAGCCAGGCGCCTGCCGCCATGCCCGATAGGCTCAGGAACAACAACGTCGGCACGCGCCAATGCGCCTCAGACGCCGGAAATAGCGCGCGGAGCGTCAGCACGTAAGCGGGAATGATGCCGCTGAAACCAAGCCCATAAGCGGCAGCAACGAAGAACAATCCAGCCTCATTCTGGGTTGCCAGAAAGCCGAGCATACCCAGGATTTGCGCGAGCGATCCGAAGACAATCGTCCATAACCCGCCGATCTTATCCGATAGCCAGCCCCAGAATTGCCGCGCCATGAAGGCGGCGAAGGTCAGCACCGAAAGCATGAGCGCACCGCGCGATGCGGTAATGCCAAGATCACCACAAAACGCGACAAGATGCGAAGCGGGCATGGCCATCGGGATACAACAAAGGAAGGAACAGAAAGCAAGCAGAAAGAAGGCAAGATTGCCATTCATGCCAAGCACGCGGGCACCTGGCTTCATTTTCTCCGCAAAATCGCCGGTGGTGGGTTGCGCCGGTGGCGGGCGAAGCACCATCGCGGCCAGCGGCACCGCAATGGCCGCCACCAAAATCCCATAGCCGAACATGGTGCGGTGCCAGCCATACATGGCGATGGCGCGCTCAAAAATCGGTGGCCACAAAAACCCCGCGACATATTGGCCGGAAGCGACCAGCGCGAGTGCCGTGCCTCGGCGCCGGTCAAACCAAAGCGAGACATAAGCGAGCATTGGCGGGAACAAGGCGCCATTGCCAAACAACCCAACGCCAATCCCAAGCCCGACAAGCAGCGACCAGCTTTCCCCGAAGGAAGCCAGCATCAACCCAAGCGCCACGGAGATGCCGCCAATCATCGCGACCAGCCTTTGGCCGAAGCGCGCCACCATCACGCCGCAGACCATGCCGCCAATGGCGGTGCCGAAATAGGCAAGTGAATTGGCCAGGGATGGCAGGGAACGGCCGGAACCAAAATCCTCGGCAATTTGCACCAGGCCAACGACCACGGTGATGGGGCCGCCAGCGGCGAGCGAGAGCATGGTCACCGCCGTCATGGCGACAATCCAGGAATAGCGCGTCTCGATACTGCCCTGATGCGTTCCGGCCACGCGCTGTTTCCTCGCTGCTTCTAAGGTACAGTCCCCGAGCCAGCGCCGCACCGCAACCCCGCCATTGCGGTGGCCCCCTGGTTTATGCTGATCTTGGCGCAGGAGGCTGCCATGCTGATGATGCTCGCCCTGCTCGCTCTTGGTCCCTGCCTTGATGCGCCTGCCATTCCGGTACCGCAGCAAAGCGAAAACCCCGCGCCGCCGCGGCCGGACCAACCCTTTCCGCGCCCACCGCAAAGCTGCACCCCGCCGGCGCCGCCCACAAGCTGATGGCGCCACCCATTGTGATCCTGACCGGCGCGGGAATTTCCCGCGAATCCGGCCTTGCCACCTTTCGCGATGCCGATGGCATTTGGGCGCGCCATAGGATTGAGGATGTGGCAACGCCCCAAGCCTTCGCGCGCAACCCGGATTTGGTGCAGGGCTTCTACAACGCTCGCCGCGCGCAGTTGCGTGATCCCTCCATTCAGCCAAACGCAGCGCATCTTGCCCTGGCACGGCTGGAAGCCGCCTGGCCCGCGCCTGTGATACTGGTGACGCAGAACATAGATGGCCTGCATCGGCGCGCGGGATCACGCAATGTGATTGCCATGCATGGCGAATTGCTGAAGGCGCGCTGCCTTGCTTGTGGCGGCGTCAGCGAATGGGCGCAGGATATCACGTCGCACGCCGCCTGCCCGGCTTGTGGTGCAACGGGGCGGCTGCGGCCGCATGTTGTCTGGTTTGGCGAGACTCCGCTGGAGATGGAACGCATCGAAGCCGCGTTGGATGAATGCGGCATGTTTGTTTCCATCGGCACCTCGGGCCAGGTCTATCCCGCTGCCGGCTTTGTGCGGGCGGTGCGCGCGCGGGCGCGCTGCGTTGAATTGAACCTGGAAGAAACCGAAGGCACGGCGTTGTTCCATGAAGCGCATCACGGTCCAGCGACCGAGATTGTGCCGGCATTCGTGGAGCGCATGCTCGGTTCATGCGGTTGATCCTGGCGGTAGTACTGTGTTTGGCCTCGCCCGGTTTGGCGCAGGTGGCGGGGATGAACCCTGGGCCTGATCCGCGCTTACCCGTGCCGATGGCGCATCCGCCCTGGCATGCCGTAGCCTCGATTGAAGCAGAGGGCGCTGGGCTTTGCACGGGTGCCATGGTGGCGCCCGCGGTGGTGCTGACCGCGGCGCATTGCCTGAAGGATGCGCCGGGCACGGCGCTGCTGCCGCCCGCGCGGCTTCGGGTTTCAGTTGGTGGCGCAGAGGCGCGCGGTGTGGCTCTGCGCGTGGGCGCAGGCTTTGACCCGGCGCGGGAGGCGCCCTGGGCTTCGGATTGGGCGCTGGTTTCGTTGAACGCGCCGATTGGTACTGGCCGTGTGCTGCCTCTGCTACGCGAAACCCCGCCCGCGGGCAGTATCCTCGCCCTGCCAGGCTTTCAGCGTGATGACCCCGGTACGCTGCTGGTGGACCCAGCCTGTCGCTATTTGGGCCTGCGCCGGATTGAAGGGGAAGGCGTGATGTTGGCCCATGATTGCGCCGGCACCACGGGGTCTTCAGGTGGGCCATTATTGCTGCGCGGTGCCGATGGCCGCTTTGCGATCATTGGCGTGCAGAGCAAGGGAGTTTTGGGCCGCGCCGGTGGGCTTGCGGTGCCGGCGCTGGTTATTCCGGCGCCTTAACAGAGAGCCCCCGCCGGCTTGGGCGATGCACCAGCTTCATTGCTGGCCGGCCCGCTGATGCCGACATGGTGCACATGCGTCCTGCCCGCGCCGGGATTTAGAGGGCCAGCGCCGGGGATGACCGCAACCTTGCTGGGGGGCCTCGGCGCCGGGCAGCCCAAGGACCAACCCCTGGGGGAAACCCTATCAGAGGTGCCGGGGCTGAAAAGCCACCCCTCAGCCTGGGATTTCTGCCGGGCCGGGCCGCTAATGACGCCACAGTCACCGGAGATCGCTTCTGGCATGGACACGCGGTAAAGAATTAGTATAACGCTGCCTTGCGTGCAGAGAGCCTTCAATTTGAACGAGGACGGACCCCTTCATGAGCCTTCCGACAGACCCTGTTCCTTATGCGGAATTCGTTGTTCGGCATCTCATGCAGCATCCCGTACCAGGTGAGCCGTTACTAGCGGTTTCCGAGACCGAATTGCCAATTGATGGCGATCTTTGGTTCTGGGCAGATGACAATGCCAAAATTCTTGAGTTTTTTGCGATCCCGGAGCTCTGGCACCGTTACCCGAAGGAAAGCAAAAGTCTTCTGAAGTTCGTCAAAGACCTGTGTTTTGGGCCGTTTATTCTTCGAAGGATTGGGCACCCACGGCTTGAACAGCTGCAGAATGACGGTTCTGGGAAAGCCGATTTCATTCATACATTCATGCATATTGGCTGCGAGCTTCAACGCGGAATCGTGAATGTGGGCATTCGCTTTCATGATGGCAGGACCGCACGGAACCTGACCTTTGCTTCGCAGGAGGTGGAATTCACCTTTGAGGGTGTGCGCCATCTGGTTGAAGCAAGCAATTTTATCGATAGTCACGCGATAACACGTTCGGGCGATACACTGATACTCCGTCAGGAAAGCGCCATTGATGTTCCTGATGGGGAGGGGAAGAAGCGCATTGGCAGGCTGATCTATACCTACACCTTCAGCGACCGAACCATGTTTATCAATGCAGATGTGAATTTCCTACTTGAGGGCGGCGTTACGGTTTCGGATGTTGTTCTGAGTTTCACTCACGATGATCTTAGTCATCGTGAAAATCATGTCGATTACGGCGAGGTCAATACCGTCGCGCGAAACGAATGTTCTAAGACCATCGCTGAAGAGCCGCGGAAATTGATTATTACTGCCCCCGAAGTTTCCTATTGGTCGATTGTACAGCGGAATTGGATACGCGGGTTTGCCTTGGCTATACATAGCCTTTCCCGCACGTCGGAGAAGTTCATCGGCCTGCAAGCGGATGTCCGCGATGAGAACAAGCTTCATCGCGTCGCTTCGCGATACGCTTTTCCAGGCACTTCGACGAACCAGGTTCTTCGGGCGACTGAGGAAAAATTGCTCACTTCGGGCGGTTTTTACGATGAGGTTAAAGAATACGAGGCCATGTTGCGTCATTTCTGTGACGATAGACATGGTAGCCCAATTGATTTTTCGATTTCTTACGATTACGGCGCGGAACTGAACGCTTTTGCCCGGGTTTTCCGCGCATTGTCGGCAACTGAAGCAGATCCCGAATTGGCCGAATTACGAAGCAAATCGCGGGAGCTTTTCGATCGCTACTTTGATGTTTACTCCCGGCTGCTGATGGATCTGCAGGAAACAGACCCGTCTGCCATCTTTGCGCGTCCACTGGCCTTCGTGATCTATGGCCTGATTGATATGTGGTACGCGACTGGAGAAGACCGTTATCGGGTGGGCCTGCGCCGGGCGGTTGATTTCCTTCTGACGTTTGAGCGCCCTTCCGTCGGAGAGGACGGCAAGCCACTATCGGGCTTCGTGATTGGACAATCCCAACCAGGGCTTTTTGTTGACTGCCATAGCGCATCGCTGCTCGCTCTTGTCCGTGCCCTGCCGGTTTTGGAAGATCCGAAGCTTATCACTTTCATTGATCAGGGCCTTGATGCCTACAGGATTGAGACCTTGGGAATCCAGATCGGCGATATGCGGAAAGAAGACCTTGTATGCCTTGGTCGCGTTCCGGCGGATCGTCAGCATGACTCACATTCATACTGGAACTTTACAGCAGGTCTTACGTTACGCTTGTTCAAATCGCTCAGGCAGGCGACGCATCAGGCGACCACGGAAATTTTCGGCCGCCACCAGAATCGGATTGAGATTCTAGAAGCCGTATTGAAATCTCGTATCGAGCAAAGCCTTCGGGATCGGGATGGGGCGCTGGAAATCAAGACAGGGAGACTGTCCGGCGAAGGCAATTCGGAAACACAGCCCTGGGTGGCGCTGGGCGTTATCGGTCAGTCAGAGGACATTGGTTTCTCAAAACAAGAAACAGAAACGAGATTGGAAAGGAAGGAATCCATGAGAGTTTTGCGGACGGTCGCGGAATTGGACGAAATGATCACTCTCTGCGATGAGGCAGAAAGGCGGTCTGATGATGACATGCGCAAGCTTTTTCCTACCTTTTGCATGGCGCCGCCTTCTGACCTGCCAGCGGATCCTTTTTCTGAGGAGTATCGCGAGTTTCAAATGAAACTTTATCGCGGCGTTTCTGGGAGGTCTTATTCAACAGC
>JBBAUC010000152.1:0-8016 GCA_040398485.1 Roseomonas sp.
GGTCGAAACAGATCGGCCAGCGTCTCACACCTGTGCGCATGCTCGGCGATGACATTGTGCTCTACCGCACCTCGACCGGGCGGAATCGGCTGCGCATGCCGGACGCCGCCCCACCGGGCAAGGCTGAGGGCGCGGCGGCACGCTAGAACCTGCCCGGGCCGGGCAGGTTTCCTCTGGCCGGAATGCTGTTACAGTTCCGACAACAGGATTGCCGACGGCAGGGGATAAGGGCGCGTGGCGCAGCGCGGAAAAAGCGGGCTTGGGGGAAAAGGGCAAAGCCGCGAACTTGCCCCTCAGCCGCGCGCGAAAAACCTGCCGGATCAGGAACAGGAATTACGTGCCGCCCTTTCCGGACGCCTGCTGCTGCTCCGCTATCAGCCCATCATCCGCTTGCGCAATGGTCATACCGCCGCTTTGGAAGGGCTGGTGCGCTGGCCGCGGCAGGAGGCTCTATTGCAAGCGGGCGCCTTTGTGCCCTTGGCGGAAAAGCTTGGCCTGGCACTTGATCTGACCCATGCGGTGCTGGAACGCGTCGCGCATGATTGGCAAAGAACGCCCTCACCCAAGGGCGGGCTTGCGGTGAATATCCCGCTCAGTGTCCTGATGCTCCCGGAAATGCCCACACGGCTTGCCGCGACTCTGCGCCAGCATGGCAAAAGGCGAGGCCCGCTTTTGCTGGAGCTCACGGAAACCGAGGCAATCCGCGACCCATCGCGCCTGCGCCGGGTGATGTTGCGCTTGAAGCGCCTTGGCATTCCGGTGCTACTTGATGATGTGACGCTCGGCGATCAGCGCTGGCGGCTTGCAGGTCTGCCCTTTGCTGGCATCAAGCTTGATCGCAGCCTGGTTGAAGCGCTGCCGCGCCAGATGCGCGCGCGGCATTTCCTGCGCCGCATCCTAAGCGATTCCCACGCCAAGGGCCGCTATGTGATCGCCGAGGGCGTTTCAAACCCTTTGCTCCGCCGCACCACCCGGGGCCTCGGCGTAGATTTCGCCCAAGGCTTTCTGCTCGGCCAGCCGGAACCGCCGCAGCAGAACCGCGGCGGCCAGACGCGCCTCAGCCCTGCCAGGCGCGGCGGTAGAGCGCCATAATCGCCTCCGCGTCCGGCACAGCCGGGTTATTGGCCGGGCTGCCAGAACCCAAGGCCTGCGCCGCCATGGTGGGCAGCAACCCATCCCATTTCGCCGCATCAATGCCATAGGCCGCAGGTGTGGGCACCGCCAATTCGCGGTTGAGTGCGGACAGCTCCTCAAGCAACTTCGCACCGGCGCTTTGGTCACCCTCATCCCGGCCCGCTACCCCAATGGCGCGCGCGGCTTCGGCGTATCGAGGCAAGGCAGCATTGAGCGAATAGGCCGTCACAGCCGGCAGCAGCATGGCGTTGGAAAGCCCATGCGGCACATGGAAATGCGCCCCGATCGGGCGCGACATGCCATGCACCAGCGCGACCGAGCTATTGCTGAAGGCAAGCCCCGCGAGGGTCGCGCCCTTCATCATCGCTTCCCGCGCCGCGGCGTTTTTCGGGTCCTGATAGACGGTGCGCAGATTGGGGCCGATCAGGCGCATGGCGCGCAGAGCATATTCATCCGATTCCGGATTGGCCCGGCGAGAGACCAGTGCTTCCAGCGCATGGGTCAGGCTATCAATACCGGTATCGGCGGTGGTGCGCGGCGGGACGCTGAAGGTCAGTTCGTAATCCACAATCGCGGCCAAGGGCAGCGCACCCAGCCCCGCGATCAGCATCTTCTCATCGGTTTCGGTATCAGTGATCACGGTGAAGCGGGTCGCCTCACTGCCCGTGCCGGCGGTGGTTGGAATGCAAATCACCGGAAGCGCGGCCTTATTCGCCTGGGCGGGCACCTTAAAGTCACGCATTTTGGCCCCGGCAGGTGCCGCGGCCAGGATGGTCATGGCCTTGGCGGTATCCATGGGGCTGCCGCCGCCGAAACCGATCAGGCAATCATAATCGCTGTCCTGCATGGCAGTGACACCGGTTGCGATCACGGTATCGGTTGGGTCCGGCACGGTATCGCTGAAAATACCATAGGCGATGCCGCCCGCCTTCAGCGGCGCCAGCAGTTTTTCGACCGTGCCGGAAGACACCATCCAAGGATCGGTCACCACCAGCGGGCGTGACAGGCCCAATTGCGCCAGCACCGCCGCCGCTTGGCCGATAGACCCTCCGCCCATCACAAGCAGGCGGGGTGAGACGAAGGAGGTGATCACTTAACACCCCCTTCGCGGATCATATTGATGATGCCGGAGAAATCCTTATCCCCGCCGCCGCGTTCCAGATATTGCCGGAACAGGGACAAGGCATGCGCCCCGATGGGGGAAGCCGTGCCGGTTTGCTCTACCGCTTCCTGCGCTAGGCCCAAATCCTTCGCCATCAGCGCTGCCGCGAAACCCGGCTTGTAATCCCGATTGGCGGGGCTGGCCGGCACCGGCCCCGGCACCGGGCAATAGCTGGAAAGCGCCCAGGAATTGCTGGTGGATTTGGAGCAGACATCAAACAGCGCCTGATGCGAAAGCCCAAGCTTTTCTGCAAGAACAAAAGCTTCCGAGGTGACAATCATGCTCGCCGCCAGCATCATGTTATTGCAAAGCTTGACGCCCTGCCCCGCACCCGCCGCGCCGCAATGGATGATGTTGCGCCCCATCTGCTTCAGGATGGGCTCGGCGCGCGCGAAATGCTCTGGCGTGCCACCCACCATGAAGGTGAGCGTGCCGGCTTCCGCCCCCATCGTCCCGCCCGAGACTGGTGCATCCACAAAGGCGCGGCCCGATTTTTCGGCGACATCGCGCGCGGTGGCGACATCAATGGTCGAGCAATCAATTAGCAGCGCATCCGGCGCAGTTGCTGCCGCCATGGCGCCCGCGCCAAGCCAGGCATCGCGCACATGCTGGCCCGCCGGCAGCATGGTGATGACATATTCCGCCCCGCGTGCCGCTTCCGCCGCATTGGCCGCCGCCTTGGCACCATTGGGGGTGACGGAGGCAATAGCTGCGGGCACCAGGTCAAAAACCGTGACCTCATGCCCGGCCTTCAGCAAGTTGCGCACCATATGCGCGCCCATATTGCCAAGACCAACAAAGCCGATTCGTGCCATGGCGCGTTTCCTTTCTTCTAAATTGAACGCTTTGGGGGTTTGAGTGAAAGCCGCTTGGCGGCTTCACCGGAACGGTGGGCGGCAAGCCGCGCCAGGATATCCTCGGGCCAGGGCGCCACGCGCCGCTTGGTCAGGTCAATGCTGAGGTAAAGCACCTCATTCTCCGCGACCTGCCAGCCTTCCTTGGCATGGAACATCAAATGCCGGCAGAGCAGGCGCTTATCGTCAAAATCCAAAACAACGCTCTCACAGGCAAGCGGCGCGCCTTCGTGCACTTCGCGGATATAGGCCTGCCAGGATTCAGCCGCGAAAGTGCCCATGCCACGCGCGCGATAGTCCGGCCCGAAACCAAGGTCGAGCCACTGCACATCGCAGGCCATATCAAAGACAACAAGGTAATAGGCCAGATTCATATGGCCGTAGTGATCCACCCATGCGGGCTTCACCTCGGTCAGGGTCGGGCGTTCGGTCATGCGCGGTGAAGAATGGGGCGGTTGCCCGCCCCCGTCCCAATCAGTGGATGTCTTCGGATTTCGCCAAGGCTTCGCGGAGCTTTGCGATATTGAAGCCAGGGGCGCGCGCCATATCCAGGATCACCGCTTCCTTGCGCGCGCCAAGATCAATAGCGGCGGGGATTTTGGTCACCACATCATGCGGGATCACCACCGCGCCGTGATGGTCCGCATGGATCACATCATCATGGGACACCTGCATGCCATGAATGGTGACTTCACACTTCAGCGCGACGATATGGACATAGGAATGCGAGGGGTTCACCACCCCGGCAATGCCTTGGAAGCCCGGCGCAAACATCTCAAGGTCGCGCACGGAGCCATTGGTCACCACGCCAAGCGCGCCCAGGCCCTTATGCACGGCGCTATTCACCTCACCCCAAAAGGCGCCAACGCCGGGGGTGTCGTCCAGATCCTGCAAGCAGACAATGGTCGGCAGGGAAGCATCGGCGACATATTCATACCAGCCGATCCGCATGGCCTTATCGGCTTCCTTGCTGCGGCCCGAGGGATAGGCCGCGCGTTGTGTGCCGGTGCGCGCCAGGCCGCAAATGGGCGGCAGTTTGCGGTCCACAGCGACCATGGGGCGCACGGTGAAGCCATAATTGCGCCGATGCGGTGCGACGACTTCAAGTGCATTGCAGATGGTGGGCGTATCCCAGGCGCGCAGCGCTTCAAGATCGGCGGCGGTAAAGGGGTATTTGCTCATGTGTCTGTTTCCTCCAGGGGCGCAGCATCGGGCGGGCGGGGCTTTCGGTCAAACCCCTCTATTTCATGCGGACCGCCAAGCGGACAAAGGATCCCAGATATTTTGGTATCGCTACAAAAATTATGCGTGCTAGACTGGATTTCATCATGAAGACCCATCCGGACAGAAAAGCGGACGAGAAAGCACCCTCTGATCGGGAAGAAGCCATCAGCATGATGGAGCCCATGGTGGTTTCTGATACTTCTCGGCACCGATCCGAGCTCGCTGACTTAGCGGTAGAATTGGCGTCAGAATCCTCAGCCTTCAAGAGTAGCCTGCCACAAGGCGTGCTTGCAGCCCTGGCCGAACTCGTGCGCGCCATGAACTGCTACTACAGCAACCTCATTGAAGGGCATGACACCCATCCGACCGATATTGAACGCGCGCTTAAGAATGATTTCAGTACGGATGCGCGGAAGCGGGACCTGCAGCTTGAAGCGAAAGCCCATATCACTGTCCAAAAATGGATTGACGAAGGCGGTTTAGCCGGGCGCGCAACCACGGCGGAAAATTTGAAGGAAATCCATTGCCGGTTTTGTGCCTTACTGCCCCCGGATATGCTCTGGGTGACTGATCCCGACACGGGCGAGAGGCATTCGCTGAAGCCCGGAGCGTTTCGCCAAAGCGATGTCCGTGTAGGCGCGCATATCGCCATCAGCCCCGCTGCCATCCCGCGCTTTATTGCGCGCTTCGAAAATGCCTACGCCCAACCGGGCAAGGTGGATGCCATCCTGTCTGCCGCATCGGCGCATCACCGGTTGCTCTGGATCCATCCCTTTCTGGACGGCAATGGCCGCGTGGCGCGGTTGATGACCCATGCCATGTTGTTGGAAGCGCTCGACACGGGGGCGATATGGTCGGTGGCGCGCGGTTTTGCGCGCGCCGAGACGCGCTACAAGGCGTGCCTCGCAGCCTGCGATCTTGGCCGACGCAATGACCTGGACGGGCGCGGGGCGCTGAGCGAGGAGGAACTTGCCGCCTTCACCCGTTTCTTTCTGGACACCTGCCTCGATCAGGTGCGTTTCATGCGCCAATTGGTGGAGCCGAACAGGTTACGCACACGCATCCTGCTCTGGGTGGAGGAGGAGATCAGGACAGGCGCGCTACCTGCCAAGGCGGGCAGCGTTCTAGAGGCCGTCTTGTATCGAGGCGAACTTCCCCGCGCGGATGCACCCATGATTGTCGGCGCGACCGATCGTCACGCAAGGCGCATCACCTCCGCTTTGCTCAAGGCAGGGGTTCTTTGTGCCGACAATGACCGGGCAGCGCTGCGCTTGGCCTTCCCGGCGCGCCTGGCGTCACGTTGGATGCCAGGCTTGTTCCCCGAGGATGCGCGCTAGATTTCAGGCTTCAATCCGCCTGCACATTCCCCTGCCGCACAACATCAAACCAACGCTTGCGCTCGCTTGCGACCAGGGCAGCGTAATCGGCGGGTGGGCCGCCGCGTGGGGTGGTGCCTCGGGCGGCCAATTGCTGGCGGACCGCCGGGTCATTCAGCGCGGCCTGCGCCACTTCCGCCATGCGCGCCACCACGGCATCTGACGCCGATTTATGCGCATGCAGGCCGAACCAGGCCTCAGCCTCAAAACCCACTAAGTTGAACTCGGCGCCCAATTCAGACACCGCCGGCACATTGGGGAGATCGGGCAGGCGTTCGCGGGACGTCACCGCCAGCGCCACCACATTGCCATTCTGGATTTGCGGCAGGGCGGTTGGAAGATTGTCAATCAGGCTATCCACCTCGCCGCCGATCACCGCGGTCATGGCCGGGCCGGCGCCGCGATAGGGCACATGCTGCACGCGCACCCCGGCAAGCTGATTGATCAATTCCCCGGTCAAATGGGTGGAGGTGCCATTGCCGGCGGAGGCGAAATTGCGCTCCCCGGGCTTCGCCTTTGCATCACGCAAAAAGGCGCGGAGATCACCGCCCGGCACGCGGCGCGGATTGGCCACCCAGACATTCGGCACGGTCACCACCAGCGTCACGGCGCGGAAATCCGTCTCAGGATCATAGGCAAGGTTGCGGAAAAGCGCCGGGCCAATGGCGTGGGAGGCGATTTGGCTCAGGAACAGCGCGTGATCATCGGCTTCGCGCGCAAAGCGCCCGGCGGCGAGTGTGCTGCCAGCGCCTGGCTGGTTTTCGACCACAACATTGCGCCCGAACCGTTCACGCATGGCGGCGGCCACCAGCCGCGCCACCACATCCGTGGTGCCCCCTGGCGGGAAGGGGCAGACCAGCCGCAGATCCTTATTCGGCCAGGCGGCTTGGGCGCGGAGTGCCGGCGCGGCAAGCAGCCCGGCAGCGGCGGTGATGGTCGTGCGGCGTGTGATGAATGTCATGAGGGGTAGCCTTCTTCCCGGTTTGACTGACGTTCTGGTAAAGCGCTTATCGCAACGCCTTCCAAAGATGTAACTGCCCGCGATTTTGATCCGGCTCGTAGCCATGTTCTCTATAGAACCGATACGCCGTCCTGGTACTCTCAAGAAAAATAGACGCACATCCCCAATTTCTGGCCGTGTCCTCCAGAGAGAAAAGAATCGATTTGCTGATCTCAGAAAAGCGATATTTTGGATCAACGTAAAGGAGGAACAGCTCTCCTTTACGGCTGATCATCCCAACGCCAGCCAGAACGCCGTCAATCACCCCAACCAGGAGCTTCGACCGACATGAATGAACCCATGCATTCCATGATTCGACAGTCTTGTTGGTGATCCAATCTTGAATAGCGAGTTCGTCATTCCCGTGATCTTCGAAACACAGTTCCAGTATGGAGCGCCGTATAATACAGACACCTCCTTGGCCGTCGCTTTCCATAGCTTGGCGAACCTGGATTTGGGGCTTCACCTCTATCCTTGCCTCTCCGATTCGGCGCCAGATTGCGCGATCACCCTGCAAACCGATTTTCAAATACCGTTGAAAACAACTATGTTACACTGCCGGGCCGCGACCACTTAGTCTTAGCGCTAATAGTGGTGTAGGGCCACGAAAACTGTCATGTTTTGGGAATCACATATCATCGAGACCATGCATTTCCATCCCTAATGTCTCAGACGTTGCTTTGATGTTCCCTACAGCATGTTGCCTGAATTGCTGCCCCTGGCAAGATGCGCCGGATGGAGCACCCCGCATGACGCAAAAACCCGAAAACCTGCCGACCCATGATGTCGCCGGCCGCTTTGCTGCGCCGATAGACCAAAGCGCGCATGAACCCGCGCATTGGGAGAAGGAGGCTGACGCGATCCGCCTGCTGCTGGCGGATAAGAAGCGCCAGATTTTCACCACCGATGAAAGCCGGCGCGTGCAGGAAGCCCTCGATGCGGAAACCTATTGGAAGCTGCCCTATTATGAGCGCTGGATTCATGGCTTTTCCAGCCTGCTCAAGGAAAAGGGCGTGCTTCAGGAAGCTGATTTGCTCACCGAGGAAGCGCGGCTTCGTGCTGCCGGTGAGGACAAGGTGGAAGACGCGCCCGGCGGGCATCATCACCACCATCATGATCACGACCACGACGATGATCATGATGACCATCCCTATCAGGAAGATGATGATGCGGGGGTTGCCGTGCTATCCCCCCTACAATTGCGCGGGCGTGCGGTGCGCAATCTGCTGATCGCGCGCGGCATTCTGACCGCGGCTGAAATCCGCG
>JBBAUC010000153.1:0-7963 GCA_040398485.1 Roseomonas sp.
CTATTTGCGCCGCATGTATCAGCAGAATGATCTGATCAAGCCGGGCGGGATTGACTTGCTGGGCGTCAAGCTGGACCTACGCAAAATCAAGCTGCCGACGTACATTCTCTCGACACGGGAAGACCACATCGCGCCCTGGGCTTCCACCTATCGCGCGACGCAGACCTATACGGGCGATATCCGCTTTGTGCTGGCGGCATCCGGCCATATCGCCGGCGTGGTCAATCCGCCGGATGCGGGAAAATACAGCCATTGGGTGAATACTGCGCTGCCGGCGGAACCTGAAGCTTGGTTGGCGAGTTCAACGGAATTGGCAGGCTCCTGGTGGCCCGATTGGCAGCGTTGGGTGACTGGGCAGGACCCGGCGCAGGTTCCCGCGCGCAAGCCGAAAGGCGCGATTGAAGACGCGCCGGGCAGCTATGTGAAAGTCATGGCGCAGGATTGAAACGCGCGCATTTGGCGCGGTAGGGGCAAGGAAACACATCATGGCGGGAAGATTGGCGGGCAAGCTTTGTTTCGTGACGGCAGCAGGCCAGGGCATTGGCCGCGCCACAGCGCTTGCCATGGCGGCTGAGGGCGCGCGGGTGGTGGCCACGGATCGTGATGCGGCGCTGCTGGCAACACTCACTGGCCCTAGCATCACCACGGCAGCGCTTGATGTGCTGGATGATGCGGCCATTGCGGCGGCGGCGAAGGCGGCGGGGCCCGTGGATATCCTATTCAATTGCGCGGGCTTTGTGCATCAGAACACCATTCTGACCTGTACGGATCAGGAATGGGATTTCGGCTTCGCGCTTAATGTGCGCGCCATGTGGAAGGTGGCGCAGGCCTTCATCCCGGGCATGCTGGAACGCCGCCGCGGCAGCATTGTGAACATGTCTTCCGCCTGTTCATCCGTGAAGGGCGCGCCCAATCGCTTTCTTTACGGCACCACCAAGGCCGCCGTGGTGGGCCTCACGAAATCCATCGCAACCGAGTATGTCAGCCAGGGCATTCGCTGCAATTGCCTCTGCCCCGGCACGGTGGATACACCATCGCTTCATGACCGAATCGCCGCCAATGCCGCCGCGGCCGGGTCCGTCGAAGCCGCCCGCGCTAGCTTTGTGGCGCGCCAAGCCATGGGCAGGCTTGCCACCGCCGAGGAAATGGCCGCTTTGGTGCTTTATCTGGCGTCTGATGAGGCCGCTTTTGTCACCGGCCAGGCTGTTGTGATTGACGGCGGCTGGACATTGTAGGAAGCCCTCAACCGCTTCGTGAAGGAGAATGCAATGGCCAGCGAATTTGCCGTACCGATGATGGGTGCGATGGGTGCCGTAATCCTTGCCGGCATCAATGAGGATATGGCGATGCCCGCCTATATGATGCTGGGATGCATCGCCATGTTAATGGCGCTGCTGCTTGCTGCGGGCGCGGTGACGCTGCCGAATAATATGGTGCATGCGCTGGCATTCGCTGCCGCAGGCTTCGCGCTTTTCGGGCATGTGCGTGCCCGCCGTTCCAACTGAAGGAGGCTTAGATGAAGCTGCTGCGTTACGGCCCTGCAGGCCAAGAAAAGCCGGGCATTCTTGATGCCGCCGGCGCCATTCGTGATCTTTCGGGCGTTGTGCCTGACATCACCGGCGATGTGCTTTCCCCCGCCGCGCTGGCCAAGATTGCCGCGGTGGATGTGAATAGCCTGCCCAAGGTCGCTGGCAATCCGCGCCTTGGCTCGCCCGTCACGGGCATGAAGAATTTGATTTGCATCGGGCTGAACTATGCCGATCACGCGGCGGAAACCGGCGCGCCGATCCCGAAGGAACCGATCGTGTTCCTCAAATCGCTCAATGCGCTGCAAGGGCCAAATGATGACGTGGTGATCCCACGCGGGTCGGTGAAGACCGATTATGAGGTGGAGCTTTGCATCATCATCGGCACGCGCGCCAAATATGTCTCGGAAGACAAGGCTTTGGATCATGTCGCGGGCTATGCCGTTGGCAATGACGTGTCCGAACGTGAATGGCAGGCCGAACGCGGCGGTGCTTGGGATAAGGGCAAGGGGTTTGACACTTTCGGCCCGCTCGGCCCCTGGCTGGTGACGAAGGATGAAATCCCTGATCCGCAGAACCTGGCCATGTATTGCGATGTGGATGGTGTGCGCGAACAGAATGGTTCCACCAAGACCATGATCTTCGGCGTGAAGCAGATTGTGTCCTATGTGAGCCAATGCATCACGCTCAATCCGGGCGATGTGATCTTCACCGGCACGCCGCCGGGCGTTGGGCTTGGTAAGAAGCCGACGCCGATCTTCCTGAAGGCAGGCCAGACCATGAAGCTTGGCATTGCCGGGCTTGGCGAGCAGACGCAGAAACTTGTCGCCTCAGCCTAAAACGCCGACTTTGGTGATCTTCGACTTCCCCGCCCGTAAACCGGGCGGGGAAGAACAAGCCCGTACTTTGCGTGCGCTGGCCGAAGACATCGCTGCGGAGCCTGACCTGGTCTGGAAAATCTGGACCGAGGATAAGGCAGCCGGGCGTTCTGGCGGGATTTATTTGTTCCGCAACCGCGCCGCAGCGGAAGCCTACCACGCCAAGCATGCCGCGCGGCTGAATGCGGCCGGTGTTACAGGGATTGAGGCTGTTTATCGTAGCTACAATGCCGAACTCACCGCGATAACGCGCGGGCCTGTCAGCGAAACCTAGCCCCTGCCATAGCCCGCGAAATGCTTGGCCGCTTCAGCCAATTGCGCTTCGGTCAGCAACACGGGCTTCAGCCCCGCCGCCAGTAGATCGAGGTATTGTCCGGCGAGGTTTTCAACCTCCAAAGCCAGCGCATGCGCTGCCGCCAGCGTCGCCCCCACCGCCACCACGCCATGATTGGCAAGCAATACCGCCCGCCGCCCCGCCATGGCGCTAAGCGCGTTTTCCGCCAGCGCTTGCGTTCCTGCCGTCGCATGTGCCGCACAGGAAATCGCCCCGCCGGCCAACAGCACCATGTAATGAAAGGGCGGAATGCCCTTGCGCGCGCAGGAAAGCGCGGTCGCGCGCGGGGAATGCGTATGCACCACGGCCATTACCTCAGGTCGCGCGGCGTAAATCGCTGCATGCAGGCGCCATTCGGAAGAAGGCCGATGCTTCGCGCGACCCAGCGGGCTGCCATCCATGCCCGTCGTCACCAGATCATCAACCGTGGTCCGCGCATAAGGCAGGCCCGCCGGCGTAATGATAAAGCCCTTCGCATCGCGCACCGATACATTGCCGGATTTGGAGGGCATCATACCCGCCTGATCCAGCGCTTGCGCGATGCGCAGAATCTCCCGCTTCGCCTCCGCGCGGGTCACATGGTGGCTCCCAGCATCCAGGGCGCAAATTCCTGCGCGCCGAAGCCAAGCGCTTCGCTTTTTGTGGGTTCACCGGAAGCGGTGCGCAGCATCAATTCAAAAATGCGCTCACCACATGCCTGCACGCTTTCACCACCCGTCAGCACCGTGCCGCAATTGATGTCCATATCTTCCGACAGGCGATCATACATGGTGGTATTGGTGGCAAGCTTGATGGAAGGCGCAGGCTTCATGCCGAAAACGCTGCCGCGCCCGGTGGTGAAGCACACCAGATTGGCACCACCCGCCACCTGGCCCGTCGCGCCCACCGGGTCATAGCCAGGCGTGTCCATGAACACGAAACCCTTGGCCGTGACGGGTTCGGCATAGCGATAAACCTCCACCAGATTGGTGGTGCCGGCCTTGGCCATGGCGCCAAGCGATTTTTCAAGAATGGTGGTAAGCCCGCCTGCCTTATTGCCCGGCGAGGGATTGGCATTCATCTCGGCCCCTTGGCGCGCCGTGTAATCCTCCCACCAATGCATCACATCAACAAGCTTCTGGCCAACGTCGCGCGAAACAGCACGGCGCGTCAGCAAATGTTCCGCGCCATAGGTCTCAGGGCTTTCGGAAAGGATCACCGTACCGCCATGGCGCACCAGCAAATCAGACGCAACGCCCAAGGCAGGATTGGCGGTGATGCCGGAATAACCATCAGAACCGCCGCATTGCAAAGCCACGCAAAGTTCTGATGCGGGGACGGCTTCGCGCTTGGCGGTATTAGATTCCGCCAGCACTTCCTTCACGAAATCTATGCCCTTCATTACGGTCACGCGCGCGCCGGCATCCTGAATATCCATGCTGCGCAGCCGCCCTGTCAGGCGCTGTTCTTCCAGCATGGGGCCAAGCTGATTGACTTCACAGCCAAGGCCAATCGCAATCACATGGGAAAAATTCGCATGCCGCGCAAAACCCGCCAAGGTGCGGCGCAGCAGCCGCAGCGGTTCATCCATGGTCATGCCGCAGCCGGTTTTATGCGTCAGCGCCACCACGCCATCCACATTGCCCCAGGCCGACAGCGGATCATCACCGGTGATTGGGTTTTTCTCGAACTGCCGCGCAATCAATTCCGCGACATGGGCGGAACAATTCACGGAAGTGATGATGCCGATGTAATTGCGCGTGGCTACACGGCCATCGGCACGACGAATGCCCATAAAGCTGGCCGGTACATCCACGTAATCGGTCGGCTTCGCATCCAGGCCCCAAGCGTAATCCCGCGCGAAATCGCCCATTTCGCAATTATGCGTATGCACCCAGGCGCCGGGTTCAATCGCATCCGTCGCAAAGCCAATAATCTGTCCATAGCGGCGAATGGGCTCACCCTTCGCGTGCGGGCGGATCGCGACCTTATGGCCAGGCGGGATACGCCTTTCGCCCACGCTGATGCCGGGCGCGACCTCGGTCCCCGGGGTCAGCGGAATGCGGGCAATCACCACACCATCACCGGGGTGCAGGCGAATGACGGGCGGCAGGGCAATGGTGCTGGACATGGGCGTTTCCCTTCGGCGAATGTTACGCCCCTTCTACCCCGTTGCGCGCCCCCCGCGCCACCGCTGGGCTTGCGCAAGCCTGCGTGAGGGCGCAATTAACTAGCCGAGACACCTGGGGGAGCCCTTTTGGGGCTGAGAGGCGGGCTTCACCCGCGACCCCTGGAACCTGACCCGGTTCGGACCGGCGTAGGGAACGGTGCATCGCCCGTTTGCTCGCGTTTTGCCCTTGCCAGGGCTGGCGCGGGATGGGCCAAAGCCCCCTTTCCCGCGTTATCCGACAGGAAACGAAGGATATGGGGATGCATCGCCGCACACTTCTCACCACCGCCTTGGCCGCGCCTTTGGCCCGCCCTGCCCTGGCGCAAACCAGCCGCGCGCGGACGCTGCGTTTCATGCCGCAGGCGGCACTCGCCAATCTGGACCCGATCTTCAGCCCCAGCACCATCATCACCACGCATGGCTATTGCGTGTTTGACACACTCTATGGCGCCAATCGCGCGCTGCAGCCGCGCCCGCAAATGGCGGAAGGCCACAGCGTTGAAGATGACGGCAAGCTGGTGAAAATCCGCCTGCGTGATGGCTTGCGCTGGCATGATGGAGAGCCCGTGCGCGCGCAGGATTGCGTGGCGAGCATCAAGCGCTGGGCGAGCCGCGATGGCTTCGGCCAAATCCTGATGCGCGCAACGGCTGAGCTTTCCGCCGCCGATGACCGCACCATCCAATTCCGCCTGCATCGGCGCTTCCCTGCGCTGTTTGATGCTTTGGCCAAACCCGGCGCTTCGCCCTGTTTCATGATGCCGGAACGTATTGCAACTAACCCCGGTGATCGTTCACTCGGCCTGGAACATATGATCGGCAGCGGGCCGTGGCGCTTTATCGCCAGTGAATATGTGCAAGGCAGCCGCAGCCATTATGCGCGCAATGACGCCTATGTGCCGCGCGATGAGCAGGCCGAAGCCGCTTCCGGCGGCAAGCGCGTGCATTTCGACAGGCTGGAGATGATCTGGATTCCAGATGGTGGCACGGCGGCGGCGGCACTCCGCACCGGAGAGATTGACTGGATCGAATACCCCCTGCCGGATTTGGTGCCTGTGCTGGAACGGGACCGCAATACGCAAACCCAGATTTATGACCCGAATGGGTTTCTCGGTTTCCTGCGCTACAATCATCTGCACCCGCCCTTCAATGATGTGCGGGTGCGCCGCGCTATTCGTGATGTGATCGTGCAATCGGATTTCATGTCGGCGGTGGCGCTGCAAGGTGACTGGCAGGAATGCCACGCCATGTTCCCTTGCGGGCTGCCAGGCGTCGTGGAATTCCCGCCCGCCGCGCGCGGTGAAGCGGCCATGGAACGCGCCCGCGCTGCGTTGCGCGATGCGGGCTATAGTGGCGAGCCCATCATCCACATCAACCCGAGCGATTTTCCCGCCGTGACGCAGCAAGGCCGCCTGACGGTGGAACTCATGCGCAAGCTTGGCGTGAATATCCAGCCGATTGAAGCAGATTGGGCCACCATTCTGGCGCGGCGCGCCAATCGCAATCCGCCGGCGCAGGGTGGCTGGCATTTGCACAATACCAATGGCCCGGCAGCGACCATCGCCAATCCCGCCGTGAGCTTCGCCATTCGCATGAATGGGCAAGCCGCCTGGCCTGGCTGGCCGAGCGATGCGGAAGCCGAAGCGCAGGTGGAAGCCTGGATCGCTGCGGATGATCAGGCAGGGCAGGATGCCGCGATGCGGCGCCTGCAGGAAATTACCTGGGAATCGCTGCCCTTCGCACCGACCGGGCTGTTCCGTCTGCGCACGGCCTTCCGGCGTGAATTATCCGGCGTTTTGCAGGGGCCTAACCCCTTCCTTTGGAATCTGCGGCGGGCTTAACAACCACCGGGCGCGTCTTCCAGCTTCATCAGCTTGGCGCGCACGGTGAAATCGCCGAAATCCATGATCATGTCATCCGCCACGCCATTTTCGAAATAGCGAAGCGAGACTTCATAGGATGGCGTGCGCGCGCCACCAGCCTGTTCGCCAGCCGGTTCAAAAAAGGCAATCCGCATGCGGGATGATCCAAGCGTGGAAAGGCTCGGCGCTTCGGGCACAGGCTGAGGCCCCTGCCAGGGCGACATCACCGTTGTGGTTTGCTGCGCGCCATCAGCGGTGGTGCCATCGAAAATCGGCGCGACCAGCAGGCGTTGGCCGGCGCGGGCAGCATTCAGCGTGGCGATGGTATGGGTATTGGGCAAAAGCGTGCCGGCTGGGATGGGCAGTTCCTTCACTTCCGGTTCGCTGTAGCGCGCGACACCGCTGCCATCCGCAGTCAGCTCCGCCTGGCCGGCCACGCGGCTTTTGACAGCGCCTTGCGTCATGTGCGTCAGGCTGAAACGTAAATTCCGGCCATCCATGGATTCCAGCGTGGCGTAATCGGACCCTGTCTCAAGTTCTGTGCCTTCACGGTCACGCAGCGTCATGGTGAGGCGCTGGCGCGTGGTCCAGCTTTCGCAGGCATCAATCAATTCAAAGAGCATCGCGCCCGAGACATCAACAATGGTCGCATTCTCCCGCGCACGATCCAGCGTCAGGCTATAAATGCCGCGATGGGAGGCGAGCGCGCGTGCCGTAAGTGGCGCCAGCGGCCCGGTGGCGGCGGCGGGCGCGTCTTTCGCCCCCTGAGTCAGGCCAGGGGTGGCGGGCAGGATCAGGGCAAGGGCCAGCAGGGCAGAAAACCGCATCGGATACTCCAGGCGGCAGGGGCCGCTTTCGTCTGATATAGCCGATTTCGGCGGATCAGAATTGATCTTTCACAATAAAATTTTGCGGCTGCGGATCAGCCCGGCTTGCTACCCTTCACCGGCGGCAGATCCAACTTGATGTGCAATTCCTTGAGCCGTTCCGGCGGCACGCGGGCCGGCGCACCCATCATCAAATCTTCCGCCTGCTGGTTCATGGGGAACAGGATCACCTCGCGGATCGCGGGTTCATCGGCGATTAGCATCACAATCCGGTCAATGCCGGGGGCCGAGCCACCATGCGGCGGCGCGCCATAGCGGAAGGCGTTCAGCATGCCGCCGAAGCGATGCTCCACTTCTTCCGCCGGATAGCCCGCAATTTCAAAGGCGCGG
>JBBAUC010000154.1:0-6908 GCA_040398485.1 Roseomonas sp.
CGTAAATGACCAACCGGCTCAGGTCACAGCTGGATGAAAGTTCAGGGGCAGGTCACTCACACCTCACGTCCAGCCGCTGAGGCTTTGCCGCATGACGCGATAGCGCTGCGCTTCGCTGATGCGGCGGATGCCGAAATCATTGCCGCCCTCGCCATTCACGTCTTCCTCGATACATACGCTACCGCTGGCACGCTTCCTGATCTTGCCGCTGAAGCTTTCGCCGAATACGGCGTCGAGGCCTTCCGCTTGCGCCTTGCTGAACCGCATCGAAAATTTCTGCTTGCGGAACAGGGCGCGGGCCTGATCGGCTTTGCCGAAATGCTTACTAGCGCCAGAGAAGCCCCAGGCGCGCATTTGCTCGGCGCTGAACTTGTCCGCCTTTATGTTCAACCGCGTGCGCAGCGGCGTGGCATTGGTCGCGCATTACTGCGCCAAGTTGAAGCCATCGCGATTGACACGGGGCTATCCGCACTCTGGTTCACGGTATGGGAAGGTAACGCCAATGCCTTGGCCTTTTATGCAGCGCAGGGTTACGCGGCCAAAGCCACTGCGATCTACAGCTTTCGTGGGCGGCATTATCACAACCATCTTATGACCAGGGCGCTACTACACAGCGCAGCGCGTGATGCCGACACACAAAAAACGCTTGATTTCCCTGGCTTGATAGAATTACAAAAGAAGAAATAAAATGGGCGTTATGAAAAGCCCGCTCTCAGGCGCTAGATCGGTTTTCGTTCACGCTGGTTTACGGGAACCGATCTGAACCTTTGTTTGGTCGCATTTCCCAAGCCGTCGGGTATTGCCAGATGGTTTGAAAATGCGCTGACAGATGGCCCATCGATCTCTTGAGGGAGAGGCGACGATGAAGACTGCACGTAAGCTGTTGGAACAAAAAATGGCAGGGGTCATCTCGGTTGCGCCAGATGCCACTGTATATGCGGCCCTCGAACTCATGGCCGAGCATGATATCGGCGCCTTGGTTGTGCTTGATGGCGCGCGGCTGGTTGGAATATTCTCTGAGCGCGATTATGCGCGCAAGGTTATACTGCTTGGCAAATCTTCCCACGAAACGCGCGTTGCCGAAATCATGACGCCCAAAGTTATCCAGGTGACGCCGGCTGAGGGCGTTGATGCCTGCATGGCCCTGATGACGGAACGGCGAATCCGGCATTTGCCAGTGGTCGAGGAGGATCACGTGGTGGGCATCCTTTCGATTGGTGATCTCGTCAAGGAAATCATCTCGGATCAGAGCTTTCACATTCGGCAACTCGAAGGATACATCAGCGGCTGATGCGGCGTTGCATGCTGCCGGATAACGCGCGGCTGGATTGACCAGCACCGTGGGCCGCCTGACAAGTAGGGCAAAAGGCGTAGCAAATTCCTAGATCGTACCTTCAAGCCCTGATTTGGTGATTGGCATTCGCCCCGCCAATCGCCACAATAGGCCCCATGGGAAGCATCATCCGGCCAGAGGCCACGCTAGAAGAACGCTGGGAAGCCCGCACAGGCCCTGTGCTGCTCACGGGGACACACGCGCTGGTGCGCCTGCCCATGCTACGGCAGGAAATGGATGCGGCGCAGGGTTTCCGCACCGGGGGCTTCATTTCCGGCTATCGCGGCTCACCCCTTGGCGCTTTTGACCGGGAATTGGCGCGCCAGGCGGAACGGCTCCGCGCGCATGATGTGGTGTTCCAGCCTGGGTTGAATGAGGATTTGGCCGCGACCGCCATTTGGGGTTCGCAGCAGGTGCATCTGACAACCGGCGCGCGCTTGGATGGTGTTTTCGGCATTTGGTATGGCAAGGGGCCGGGGGTGGATCGCTCGGGCGATGTGCTCCGCCATGCCAATTCCGCGGGCAGCGCGCCCATGGGAGGCGTGCTGGCGCTGGCGGGGGATGATCCTTCCTCCAAATCCTCCACCATTACGTCCGGCTGTGAATATGCCTTCATGGATCTGGAAATCCCCATGCTGGACCCTGCCGATGTGGGCGAGGTGTTGGAATATGGGCTGAAGGGCATTGCGCTTAGTCGTTACGCCGGCACCTGGGTGGGCATGAAATGCGTGGCCGACACCATGGACGCCACCATGACGGTGATGCTGGACCCGGCACTTTACGCCACACGCGAACCGCAGGGCCTGCCCACGCCTGCCGATGGCGTGCATATCCGTGCCGCCGATACGCCCATGTTGCAGGAAGAGCGGCTCCGGCATGTGAAGCTGCCGCGCGCCAATGCCTTTGCGCGGACCAATGGCATTGACCGCATGGTGCTGGACAGCGCCGATGCGCGTTTTGGCATCGCCGTGCGCGGCAAGGCTTTTACCGTTTTGCGTCAGGCTTTGGTTGAGGCCGGCATTTCGGAAGATTTCGCCCGCACCCAAGGTTTGCGCATTTGGAAGGTGGGCCTGGCTTGGCCCTTGGATGCCGATGCTGCGCGCGCCTTTGCCGAAGGACTTGAGGAAATTCTGGTGATCGAAGATCGCCGTTCTTTCCTGGAATGGCAGTTGCGCGATGCGCTGTTTCACATGGATCGCCGCCCGCGCATTACCGGCAAGCGTGATGAAGCCGGGCGGCCTTTGTTGTCTGATCTGAGTGAGCTCGATTCCGCGCAGATTTTGCGCGCGCTATTTGCCCGCTTGCCGCAAGCCTTCCGTACCAATGCGCTGATTGCGCGCATGGCGGCGCTGCAAGCCCTGGCCGAAGGAGACCAAGCGCCGGTGCATGGGCGCGACCCGTATTTCTGCCCGGGCTGCCCGCACAATACCTCAACCCGCGTGCCGGAAGGCAGCCGCGCCTTGGCCGGCATCGGCTGCCATTACCTCGCGCGCTTCATGAACCGCGATACGGATTTCTTCTGCCAAATGGGGGGCGAAGGTTCCGCCTGGATCGGGCAGGAACATTTCACCAGCCAGGAACATATTTTTGCTAATATGGGCGATGGCACCTACGCCCATTCCGGCAGCCTTTCGGTACGCTTCGCGGTCGCTGCCAAGGCCAATATCACTTTCAAGATTCTGCTGAATAGCGCAGTAGCCATGACAGGCGGCCAAACTCCGGAAGGCGAGATTGATGTACCCCACATCGCCGCGCAATTGCATGGCGAAGGTGTAGGGCGGATTGAGGTTGTCTCCGATGATCCGGATCGGCATCGCGGCGATCCGCTGATCCCATCCACCGTTGGCTTTCATCACCGTTCGCGGCTTGATGCCGTGCAGAAGGAATTGCGCGCGGTGAAGGGTGTCACCGTCATTATCTATGATCAGGAATGCGCAACGGAACGCCGCCGTAAGCGGAAGCGCGATTTGGCGCCGCGCGCCAATCGCCGCATCGCGATCAATCCACGCATTTGTGAAGATTGCGGCGATTGCTCCCGCGCTTCGAATTGCCTGGCGGTGGAGCCGATTGAAACGCCGTTTGGGCGCAAGCGCCGCATTGATCAATCCGCCTGCAATCAGGATTTTTCCTGCGTTGAGGGTTTCTGCCCGTCCTTTGTCAGCCTGATCGGCGCGGAGCCAGCGCGCCCTGCGGCGATCACGCTGCCACCGCTACCGCCCGAACCAAGCCTGCCCGCCATTCAAGGTGAGGCGTGGAATCTGCTGATTGCTGGCGTTGGCGGGCAGGGCGTTTCTTCCATGGCGGCCATTCTGGCGCAGGCCGCGCATTTGGAAGGCCGGCCCGTGCGCACGCTAGATTTCCTGGGCCTCGCGCAAAAGGGCGGCGGGGTTTATGCGCAGCTTCGCATCGGCCCGGTGGGTGCTGCAGCGGATCAATTATCCGGCGCGCGCATCGCCGCCGGTGAGGCAGATTTGCTGCTGGCTGCTGATATGGTGGTGGCGCATGGCCGCACCGCGCGGCCTTTGCTTGGCCCCGCACGCAGTATGGCGATTGTGAATGCTGATCTCTCGCCCACCGCGCAATTCGTGAAGGATACTGAAACGCGCTACGAAAACGGCGCCATGCTGCAAAGCCTGGGGGCGGCGTGTCGCGAAGCGCTCACCATTCCAGCACTATCGCGCGTTGAGCGTGATTTGGGTGATGCGATTTACCTCAACCCCTTCATGCTAGGCTTTGCCTGGCAGCGCGGGCTGGTGCCGCTTTCGGCTGAGGCAATCCTGCGCGCCATCGAATTGAATGGCGCGGCGGTGGAGCGGAACAAAAATGCCTTCGCGCTGGGGCGCATCGCCGCGACCGAGGCGCCCGAAGTGCCGCGCGGGCCGGAAACTTTGGATGAGATGATCGCGCGCTTCACTGAAGACCTGAAAGCCTATCAATCTGCGCGTTATGCGCGGCGCTATAGGGATTTTGTTGAACGCATTCGCGCGGCAGAAACAACAGCGCTGCCCGGTGAGGAAAGGCTAACGCGCGCCGTGGCGCGGCAATTCTATCGCCTCATGGCCTATAAGGATGAATATGAAGTCGCGCGGCTGCATAGCAGGCCGGAATGGCGCAGCATGCTGTCGCAGGGCTTTACGGGCACGCAGCGCATTGAGATGCATCTGGCGCCGCCGATCCTGACGAAGCTGAACCCGGATACGGGCTTGCCCGTGAAACAGGAATTTGGCCCCTGGATGCTGAAGGCGATGGGCTTGCTGCGCCATGGCAAACTCCTGCGCGGTACTTGGCTTGATCCGTTCGCGCGCACCACCGAAAGGCGCGAAGAACGCGCGCTGCCGGGCGAGTATCGCGCGGGGCTTGAAGCGCTGCTGTCCAAACTCTCGCCCGCAACCCATGGCGCAATCTGTGATTGGGCAGAAGCCGCCGCCGGCATCAAGGGTTTTGGCCATGTGAAGGCGCGCAACCTAAAGGCCGCCCGCGCGCGCATGGCCGATATCGCCAAGGGAATCTCGGCATGAACGCTGTTGCCTTCGACCTGCCGGAAGGAACCCGCGCGCTGCAATCTGTCGCGCGGGATTTCGCCCGTGAAGTGCTGGCACCAAAAGCCCTGCAATGGGACAAGGATCAGCATTTCCCGGTGGCAGAAATGCGCGAAGCGGCGTCGCTTGGCATGGCGGCGCTTTATGTGCGGGAAGAATCGGGCGGTGCAGGCCTCACGCGGCTTGATGCGGCGGTGGTGTTTGAAGCACTCGCGACCGGTTGCCCCACCATCAGCGCCTTCATGTCCATCCACAACATGGTCGCCTGGATGATTGACCGCTTCGGCAATGATGCGCAGCGCGCTGCCTGGTTGCCGAAGCTGATCACGATGGAAGCGATTGCATCCTATTGCCTGACAGAACCTGGTTCCGGCAGTGATGCGGCAGCGCTGAAAGGCCGCGCGACGCGCGATAATCAGGGCTATGTGTTGAATGGCACCAAGCAATTCATCTCGGGCGCTGGTGCGTCTGATCTTTATTTGACCATGCTGCGCACGGGTGGTGACGGCCCGGATGGCATTTCCGCGCTGCTGATTCCGAAGGAAACGCCCGGGCTTTCCTTCGGTGCCAATGAACGCAAAATGGGTTGGAACGCGCAGCCAACGCGTCAGGTGATTTTCGAAGATGCGCGCGTGGGCGCGGATGCTGTTCTCGGTGAGGAAGGGCAGGGCTTCCGCTTCGCCATGGCGGGGTTGGATGGCGGGCGGCTGAATATCGCGGCCTGTTCCTTGGGCGGTGCGGAAGCCGCCTTGGATATCGCACTTCGCTACACCCAGGAACGCCGTGCTTTTGGCAAAGCGATCAGCGATTTCCAGAATACGCAATTCAAGCTCGCCGATATGCGCATTGAATTGGAAGCGGCGCGCGCGCTGTTGTGGCGTGCCTGCGCCAAGCTTGATGCCAAGGCACCCGATGCCGGCATGTATTGCGCCATGGCCAAGCGTTTCGTGACGGATACTGCGTCTCGCGTCGCGGATGATGCGCTGCAATTGCTGGGTGGTTATGGCTATCTGGCGGAATACGGCATTGAGAAAATTGTGCGGGATTTGCGCGTGCACCGGATTTTGGAAGGCACGAATGAAATCATGAGGCTTATTGTCGCGCGGAAGATGCTGGGGGCGTAACCCAATCAGGCGCGACGCCCGCGCAGCCAAGCCAGCGTCCCGCCAAGCGCCGCCAGATCAGCCCGCAGCTTATCAAAACGAAGTGTCAGCGCGCGGCCCAAAGCCTTCGTGCCATGGTGCCACACCCGCGCCCAGGCTTCGCGCTGCGCTGCCCCGCTACCCCGCATTAGTGCCATATAATGCAGCCGGCTCCAGGCCATGTGCCGCGCCTTGAAGGCCGAAAGTGCCCGTGATGGCGAAGAAGAACCGCCCCCCGCGTGATTCACCACGGCTTCCGGGACTAGCACTAGGCTACGCCCCTTGGCGCGGGCGGCGGCGCAAATCGCATCATCCTCATAGAACAGGAAAAAATCCTCGTTGAAGCGCAGACCATCCGAGGCACGCAGCAACATGCAAGCGCCGGAGAGGAATTCCGCACAAAGCGGCCCGTCCGGCCAGGGCTCGGCGCCACGTTTGCGCGAAAGCTTGCGGCGATGGAGTTGTTCCACATCCCAGGACCGCACACGCGCGCCGTCTTCATCGCAAAGCGTGGGCGCCAGAATGGCCGCATCTGGAAATGCATCGGCGGCGGCGACAAGCCGCGCAATCGCTGCCGCTTCCAGCCGCGTATCGGGGTTGGCAAGCAGCACGAATTCCGTCTCTGCCGCCGCCATGCCGACATTGCAGCCCGCGCCAAAGCCAAGATTGGCGGCATTGCGGATCACGCGCGCGCCTGCGGCTTCAGCCACCGCCGCGCTGTCATCGCCGCTCGCATTATCCACCACAATCACCGCCAAGCCTTCCGGCACGCTCCCCAGCAGCCCGCGCAAGGCGGAAGCGCTGTTATAGGCGACCGTGACGACGCAAACCCGCCCCAAGGCACCGGAAATATTCAGCCCTTCAAGCTCCGCAACCCACCACAAACGCGCTCAC
>JBBAUC010000154.1:6918-7928 GCA_040398485.1 Roseomonas sp.
AAATGCGTTCCACCTGCGCATCGGTCAATTCGGGATACATGGGCAGGCTCATTACCTCCTGCGCGGCATCGGCAGTCTCGGCACAGCCAGCCGGCCCCAGCGGCACGCGGCCCTGATAGGCCGGCTGCAAATGCACCGGCACCGGGTAATGAATGCCCGTGCCAATGCCTTGTTCCTTCAGCTTTGCCTGCACTGCCGCACGATCCGGCACGCGCAGCACATATTGATGAAAGACATGCTCTGCCCCCGCACGGCGCTGTGGCGGTGCGTAAGGGCCACCAGCCAGCGCAGCGTCATAGGCGGCTGCAATCGCACGGCGGCGTTCATTGCCGGCATCAAGCGCGGTCAGCTTCACACGCAAAATCGCCGCCTGCACTTCATCAAGCCTGGAATTCACGCCGACCATGTCGCTGATATAGCGTTCCTTCCAGCCATATTGCCGAATGGCCGCGATGCGATCCGCCAGCGCCTCATCATTCGTGGCCAGCACGCCGCCATCACCCAAAGCGCCGAGATTCTTGGTCGGGTAAAGGCTGAAAGCCGATGCGGTACCCAACGTACCAAGCTTGGCGCCATTCAGCGTCGCCCCATGGCATTGCGCGCAATCTTCAATCAACGCGATCCCTGCCGCACGGGTTGCTTCCAGCATCGGTTCCAGATCACTGGCCTGGCCATAGATATGCACCGGGATCACGGCGCGCAAAGGCGGCAGGCCGGGCGGCGGATGGTCCAGCACGCTCAGCAATTCATCCGGATCCATGGTGTAGGTATCGGGGTCAATATCCAGCAGCAGCGGCGTGGCACCGACCATTTCAATTGCGGACACGGTTGCAACCGCCGTGTGGGAAACAGTGGCGACACTCATGCCCGGCCCGATGCCAAGCCCGCGCAAGATCAGCGCCAGCGCATCCGTGCCATTGGCGCAGCCAATGGCGCGCCGCGTGCCAAGCCAGGAAGCGTATTCTTCCTCAAAAGCCGCGCCTTCCTTGCCAAGGATATACCAGCCGCTG
>JBBAUC010000155.1:0-7838 GCA_040398485.1 Roseomonas sp.
ATCCGCGAGCCTTGCCCAGCTTCGTCCCGCCAGGCGCGGCGAAGGCTCAGCCAATACTTGCCGTTCAATGGTGACCTCAGCGGGCGGCACCAACCCTGCAAAGGGCGAATGATCGGGGAAGGGGGCCAAGGTTTGCGGCTTTTCCCAGGTCAGCATGCCGCCCAATTGGCGCTCCCCAGCGCGCAAAGGCACCGGCAGCAATGAATCCTGCTTAGCCGCAAGCCGAGGCCCGGCGAAACGGATCAGCGTGCCGCCCTGCCGCACCCAGGCTTCGAGTGCTTCGCGTTCCTTCGGGTCCGCCAATTCGCGGTCCGCCAGGATCAGCACAGAAAGCCTGCGCGCGAGCAGCGCTTCCGGCGTGCCGCGACGCAATTCCGCAAAGGGATCAAGTGCCCGCAGAAGATAGAAAAGCGGGCCGATCAAGGGCGCATCGGCCCCGGTATCCTCGGCTGCGCTGAGGCCCACCGGGCGGCGGCGGAAGCTTTCATCTAGCAGGAAAACGCCAGCCGCACCGGCTTCTGGTTCCAATTCCAACCGCACCACCTGGTTACGGATTTCGCTTGGCAATTGCAGCGCTGCTTCTGCGCTACCGGCACCCGCCGGCAGGGCAAGTTCCACCCGCGCAAGGCTGGCGCCATCCCCGCCGCGCGCCAGAATCGCGACCTGCCCGGGCAGTGCCACCGGCGCCTGCAATAGCTTGATCCGCAGCCGATCACCTTCCAGCACAGGGGGCGCGATCAAGCGCCGGGGCTCGGCTGGTGCCTGCAGCAGGGTCAGGGGCCCGGCGGCGGCAAGCGCGGCAAGGAAGGGCGCCGCATCCTCGCTGGCGCCATGTTCCAACCCATCGGTCAGGAACAGGCTTTCAAAGCCACCCGGATTGCCCGCGCGCAGCGCATTCAGTGCTGAAAGGGCTGCCGCACGATCCGGCGCCCAGGGTTTGGGGCGTACCACGGCCAAGCGTGCGGCGGCTTCTTCGGCGGGCAGGAAAGTCAGAGGATCGGCTTCGCCCTGCTGAGGCGCCGTGGTCAGAAGCGCCACGGGGCGGGCTTCGCGCTTGGCGGCTTCCAGAATGCGCTGCGCATGAGCCATGCGCCGCGCCCAATCCGGCGCGGCGGCCCAGCCATCATCCAGCACCAGCAATAGCGGGCCGGATTGGCCGGTGCCGGCGGTTGGCTGCCAAATTGGCCGCGCCAGGCCAAGAATGATCAGCCCCGCAACCAACAGGCGTAGCAGCAACAACCACCAAGGCGTGCGCGCTGGCGTTGCCTCCAGGGGGCGCAAATCGCGCAGGATGCGCGTTGCGGGGAAGATCTGCCGTTTTGGTGCGGGCGGCGTCACCCGCAGCAACCACCACAGCACCGGCAGCGCCGGTAGCGCCAGCAACAGCCAGGGGGCAGCGAAGCCGATGGGGCCGAGGGTCAGCATCAGCCGCCTTCCAGCCGCTGAAACAGCGCAAGTAGCGCCAGTTCCGGCGGTTGATCCGTGCGATGCGTGGCGAAGCTCCAGCCCATGGCGCTGGTGGCAGCGGCCAAGCCTTCACGATGGGCAGCGAGCGCTGCTTGATAGGCGCCGCGCAAAGCTTCGGTCCGTGGAATGGGTGCAGGGGCGCCGCCCGAGGGGTCTTCAAAACGGATATGCCCGGCGAAGGGCAGGGTTTCCTCGGCGGGGTCCAGGATTTGCAGCAAATGCCCGCGCAGGCCCTGCGCTGCCAAACCCGCAATTGCGGCGCGGGTTTCTTCAAGCGGGGCCAGGAAATCGCTGAATAGCACCACGCGCGCATGGCGCGGCAGGCGCGGGTCGGCGGGGGACGCCGCCTGTTCCGGCAGAAAACCCGCCAAGGGCGCCAGCGCGGCACGACCGATAAAGGCACGCGGCGCGCCAAAGCCGCGCACCCTTTCCCCGCCGCGCAGCAGCAGCGCGGCAAGGGCCAGCAACAGCATCTCGGCGCGTTCCTGCTTGAGCGGCAGCGCATCGCGGCTGCGCCAGGCCATGCCCGGGCCGCGGGCGGACCATAAGGCGACTGTTTGCGCCGCTTCCCATTCGGTTTCACGGATAAAAACCCGGTCAGACCGCGCCGATTGCCGCCAATCCACGCGCGATGCAGCATCGCCCGGCAAATAGGGACGGAATTGCCAGAATGCGTCCCCTTGGCCGGAGCGCCGCCGCCCATGCACGCCCTGCATCACGGTCGAAGCAATGCGTTCCGCCCGCACCACCAAAGGCGGCAGGCGGGCGCCGAGAGCCTCGGCCCGCGCCGTTACGATGTTATGCGCGGCCTCAGCCAAGATCGGCCTTCAGCGCGGCGATCACATCGGCAAGCTTCACCCCTTCCGCCCGCGCGGCGAAGTTCAGCGCCATGCGGTGGCGCAGCACAGGTTCGGCCAAAGCCAGCACGTCATCCAATGATGGCGAAAGCCGGCCATCCAGCACGGCGCGCGCGCGGCTTGCCAGCATCAGCGCCTGCGCCGCGCGCGGGCCGGGACCCCAGGCCAGGCTGTCACGCACAATCGGCAGGCTTGCCGTTTCAGGCCGGGCGCCGCGCACGAGCTTCAGGATCGCTTCCAGCACCTTCTCACCCACCGGCATGCGGCGGATCAGCGCTTGCGCGGCCATCAATTCAGCAGCGGTCAGTGCCTGAGGTGGGGGTGCTTCCGGCGCGCCTGTGGTCGCCAGCAGCATGGCACGTTCCGCAGCCTCATCCGGGTAGGAAATGGCGATTTCCAGCAGAAACCGGTCAAGCTGCGCCTCTGGCAGGGGGTAGGTGCCTTCTTGTTCGATCGGGTTTTGCGTCGCCAGCACATGAAAGGGGCTGGGCAAGGGGTGGATTTCCCCGGCAATCGCGACCCGCTGTTCTTGCATGGCCTGCAAAAGCGCCGATTGCGTGCGGGGCGAGGCGCGGTTGATCTCATCCCCCATCAGCAATTGGCAGAAGATCGGCCCTTTCAGGAAGCGAAAACCCCGCCGGCCATCGGCCTGGTCTTCCAGCACCTCACTGCCCAGGATATCGGCCGGCATCAGATCGGGCGTGAATTGCACGCGCCTGGCATCCAGCCCCATCACCCTGCCGAGCGTTTCTACCAGCTTGGTCTTGCCCAAGCCCGGCACACCCACCAGGAGCACATGCCCGCCCGAAAGCAGCCCGATCAGGCTTTGTTCCACTACATCGGCCTGGCCATAGATGGCCGCACCGATGGCAGCCCTCACGCCGGCCAGCTTTTGGCCCAGTTTTTCAACTTCTTGCACCAGGAATGTCGCTTCCTGAGCTTCAGCACCTTCACGCATGCGGGATAGGCTCCCTATATTACAGAAATCGTTTTCGGGACTCGCCCCCGCCTTCAAGCAGGTTGGGTGACGAGGGGTCCCACGGCAAGGGTCGAGCAAAGAATATGGCGTTTCAGGATGCGGCGAAAGAAAGAAATCACGCGCATGCCGATGTGATGGAAGCGCGCGCGCCCCGCCAAGCCCATGATGTGGGCGATCTTGCCATCCGCATCGCTCGCGACGGCACCTGGTATTACCGGGGCAGCCCGATCGCCCGGAAGGAAATGGTCTGCCTATTCGGTTCTGTCCTGAAACGCGCTGCCGATGGGTCCTATATCCTGGAAACGCCGGTGGAGCGCGGGCGAATTGAAGTTGAGGACGCGCCCTTCATCGCCGTTGAACTATTCTGGCGCGATTGTGACTGCGGCGATGGCGCGCCGCGCCAATGCCTGAGCTTCCGCACCAATCTGGATGAAATGGTGACCGCCGATGCGGAACACCCAATCCGCGTGCATCTGGACCCCATCAGCCGCGAACCCCGCCCTTATATCACCGTCCGCCCAGGGCTGGAGGCACGGATCAATCGCGCCGTATTTTATGAATTGGTGGCGCTCGCCCAGGCCGAAACCATGGAAGGGCGCAAGGTGCTTGGCGTTTGGAGCGAGGGGATGTTCTTCCCCATAGATGAAGCGCCGGTCCTGGATATGCCGGAAGCGTGAGCGGGCAATTCGCGTTTCCGCTGACCGTTGAAGCGCTGCAAGCGCGCATTGCTGACCCGGCCAGGCTACTTGCCGATCGGCCCGCGCCGCGGGAAGATGTGGAACGCGCCGCACGCGCCGGTGGGCGCGTGACGCCGGCGGCGGTGTTGGTGCCGCTGGTGCTGCACCCGGAACCAACCGTGTTGCTGACCTTGCGCTCTGCGGATTTGAAGGCCCATGCGGGGCAGGTTTCCTTCCCGGGTGGCCGGCTTGAAGAAGGCGAAGACCCGGTGACGGCGGCGCTGCGCGAAGCCGAGGAAGAAATTGGCCTGCATGTCGGCCTGCCGGAGATTGTCGGCGAATTGCCGCCCTTGCTGACCGGCACGGGCTATCTGGTGACGCCCGTTGTTGCGCTGCTGCGCCCGCCCTTTACGCTGAACCCTCATCCGGGGGAGGTGGCGGAGACCTTCGAATACCCTCTGGCGCATGTCACCGATCCCGCGAAGCCCGAACGCCGGTCGCGTGAATTTCGCGGTGAGACGCGGGAATTCTGGGTCTGGCCGCATGATCGGCATTACATCTGGGGCGCGACCGCTTCCGTGCTGGTGACGCTTGCTTCCGTGCTGCGCGAAGATTGAATGTTTGGCTTCTAGGGATAGAATCACCCCGTGCCCTATCTGATCGAAGCCCTGCTGTTTCTGGCGCCCTTCGCGGCGTTTTTCATCTGGCGCCGGCTTAATCCCGGGCGGGAGCCCGGCACCGTCTTGCTGGTGCTGGCTGGCTGCGGCGCGGCGCTGATGCTGGCGGGCGCGCTTTGGTATGGGCTATCGCGCTCCAGCGCGCCGGGATCGAAATATGTCCCTGCGCGGATTGACGGCACCGAAATCACGCCTGGCCATATGGAGCCGCGGCGATGAGCGGCACCGAACAGCGCCTTGCATCATTGCCCGCCTTCCTGACTGCGCCCGCCACCGCCGTGGTTCTGGCGGCACTACCCGGCAGCCGCGCCGTGGGTGGTGCCGTGCGCGATGCTTTGGCCGGCTTGCCGGTCGCGGATGTGGATGTCGCGGCACCCTTCCCGCCTGAAGAAATCATGGCGCGGTTGCTCGCTGCCGGCTGCAAGGTGTTCGAGACCGGCCTGGCGCATGGCACAGTCACAGCGGTTTGGGATCATCAGCCGATTGAAGTGACGGCGCTGAGGCGCGATGTGCTGACCGATGGCCGCCATGCCGAAGTGGCCTGGACGACAGATTGGCGCGAAGACGCAGCGCGGCGCGATTTCACCATCAATGCCATGTCGCTTGGTGCCGATGGCGTGCTGCATGATTATTTCGGCGGGCGCGAAGATTTGGCGCGTGGGTTGGTGCGGTTTGTTGGTGATCCCGAAACGCGTTTGGCCGAGGATTATTTGCGCCTGCTCCGCTTCTTTCGCTTCCACGCACGCTACGGCAAGGGGGCACCCGATACGGCGGCGTTACAGGCGATCCGCGCCGCGATCCCGGGGCTTCAGCGGCTTTCCGTTGAGCGCATCTGGATGGAAATCAAGCGCATCCTGATGGTGGCGGAACCCGTGCCGGCGCTGCGCCTGATGGCAGAGCTTGGCGTTTTGCCCGCCATCCTGCCGGAAATTGCTGCGCCGGATATTGATTGCCTTGCACGGCTTGTGGCGTTTGATGCACCGGCAGAACCCTTGTTGCGCCTGGCGGCGTTGGGCGGTGCGACGCCGGGCCTGGCTGCGCGGTTGAAGCTTTCAAGCGCCGAGGCACGCGCTTTGCGTTTTCTGCAAGAAGCCGCGATACCCAGCGCGGAAATTGACGCGGCAGATTTTCGTCGCTGGCGCGCGCGCCATGCGGCGGTGGCTTTGGAAATACAGGAAGCCGCGCTGTGGTTGGCGGATGCGCGCGATGGTGCGGTTCCGATGCGCGCTACGCTACGTGCCACTTTGCACGCCGAAGCCGCGCCGGTTTTTCCCCTGCAAGGGCGTGATCTTTTGGCGGAGGGTGCCGCGCCCGGCCCCGCGCTTGGCGCGTTATTGGCGCGGGTTGAAGGCTTTTGGATCACAGGCGGCTGCGTGGCGGATCACGCCGCTTGCCTTGCCGAGGCGAAACGGCTGCTGGCGCGCCCCTGACCCGATGCCTATCCCGGCAGCATCTTGCCAGGGTTCATCAGGCTTTCCGGGTCAATCACGCCCTTGATCGCGCGCATCACATCAAGCGCCACCGGGTCCTTCAGCGATGCCATGGCGTGGCGCTTGGATTGGCCAATGCCATGTTCGGCGCTGAAGCTGCCGCCCATCTCCACCGCGATGCTATTCACCAACGCTTCAAGCCCCGCCGCACGAGAAACCCAATCCTTGTAATCCATGCCCTTGGGCGCCCCCATGCCAAGATGGATATTCCCATCCCCCGCATGGCCGATCATGAACAACTCGCCTTCCGGCCAGCCAGCCACTAATTCTTTTTCAACACGCGCCAAAAAGCGCGGCACGGATGAAACCGGCACCGCGGTATCGGTGCCGACATAAGGCCCGTTGCGGCGCTGGCAATCAGGATAGTCTTCCCGAATGCGCCAAAAGCCGGCGCGCTGATCCTCATTCGCGGCCAGCACGGCATCGGTACAATCGCCAGCCTCCGCCGCTTCCGCCAAAGTGTCTTCCAGCATTTCCTTAAGCGGCACGGCAGGATGCGCGGCGGCGATTTCCACCATGACATACCAAGGGCTCTCAAGCGCCATCGGCATGCGCGTACGCAGCCCAAAGCGTTCCACCACCTGCATGCATTCCTTGCGGATCAATTCAAAGGCAATCACATCCGCGCCCGATTCCAGCATGCGCGAGAGCAGCGATAGCGCCGCATCGGGCGATGGCACCGCGACAAAGGCGGTCTCAACCCGCTTCAAGGCCGGCACCAGCCGCAGCGCTGCGGCGGTGATGATGCCAAGCGTGCCTTCTCCGCCCAGGAACAAATGGCGCAAAGCATAGCCGCTATTATCCTTGCGCACGCGGCGCAAATCATTCAGCACGCGCCCATCGGGCAGCACCACTTCAAGCCCCAGCACCAGATCGCGCGCATTGCCCCAACGAATGGTGCGAATGCCGCCCGCATTGGTGGAAAGCGCGCCGCCCACCATGGCTGACCCCTGCGCGCCCCAGGAAAGCGGGAAAAGCCGGCCCGCAGCCGCCGCGGCTTCTTGCACATTCTGAATGATACAGCCGGCTTCGGCGACCAGCGAGAAATCCTTCGCATCCACATCGCGGATACGGTTAAGCCGTTCCAGGCTCATGACCACTGCGGGCGGGCCGTTATCCTGCACCACCGCCCCGCCACAAAGCCCGGTGCGGCCGCCGGCGGGCACAATGGCAAGCCCGGCGGCGGCGCAGGCGCGCACCGCGGCCGAAACCTCCTCCACCGAGCCCGGGCGCAGCACGGCGCGCGGCGTGCCGCGATAGGTTCCGCGCCAATCCACCGCGTAAGGGGCGATATCGGCATCCTCAATGAGGCAATTCTTCGGCCCCACAATGGGGGCGAGCAATTCGGCTGGAGTCATGGGGGAATACTTCCCCCGTTGCGCGTCGGGGTCAAACCGGGTGCTTGACGCCCGTTCTTGGGGGCTTCAAGCACGGGGATCAAGCCGGAAAGGAGTAGAACATGGCGCGTTTCCTGAAGCGGGGCCGGGATGCGGATGCGGTGGCGGATGATGACGCCAAGGTGCGCGCAACGGTTGAAGGCATTCTGGCCGATATCAAGGCGCGCGGTGATGCCGCGGTGCGCGAGCTTTCGATCCGCTTCGACAAATGGGACCGGCAGAATTTCCGCCTGAGTGAGGGCGAAATCCAGGCCTGCCTTGATCAACTCACGCCGCGCGATCTGGATGATATCC
>JBBAUC010000156.1:0-7809 GCA_040398485.1 Roseomonas sp.
GCTAAACTACGAAATAATTTAGGGTTCCATTACTTGGATAAACCGGGTGGCGAGAAATGGATAAAAAAAGCATTAATTGAAAGTTCGGAGGGTGATGGTCGGCACTCAGTAGTTACGCGAGGCATGACTTGTTACGATTGGCATTTCAAGCCAGGCGATGACATAAGCAATGACATTACAGTGAAGGAGGTATTGGGAATAAGCAAAATAGATTTGGATAACTCTGAGAAGGATAAAATACTTCAGGAATTACACGATATCTTCATTCTTTTTTTGGATTTTGCTGGAGAGTTTATTTGGAAATTCTGCGAACAAAGTCGTTGAGCATTTCCACTCTGAATTTTCGAGCAAGCATAGCGAATAGGCAGTGATACAGCCAAAGGCTGATGAAGACAGAAACTCGGCGGCGAATTTGTTTACCATTCAGGCCGCAATCATCAAGCGACCGACTGTGCTCGAAGCGTTTCGCCCCCCCCTACCGCCGCCCAAACATCCGCTCCAACGCCGCCGCATCCAGCTTCAGCACCGTGGGCCGGCCATGGCTGCACGTCGCGGCGCGGGGTGTCGCTTCCATCTGGCGCAGCAGCGCATCCATCTCGGCGGCATTCATCCGACGCCCGGCGCGAATGCTGCCATGGCAGGCCAGCCTGGCAATTGCCGCATCCAGCTTACGCTCCAAGGCCGTGCTTTCCGCATCCACCGCCAATTCTTCCGCCATATCGCGGAGCAGCGGTGCGGGATCAGCAGCACCGAGCAATGCCGGCAGGCTCCGCACCAATACCGCACCGGCGCCGAAGCCTTCAATTTCCAGCCCCAACCGGGCGAGTGCTTCTGCCGCCCCCAGCAAGCGCGCCGCATCGGCGTTCGGCATATCCACCACCGCCGGCACCAGCAAAGGCTGCGCACGAACCCCGCCTTCAAGCAACTGCGCGCTGAGTGCCTCATGCGTCAGGCGTTCATGCGCGGCGTGTTGATCCACCAACACCAGCGAACCATCGGCGGCTTCGGCGATAATGAAGGTGTCCAAAATCTGCACCACAGCGCGGCCCAAGGGATGCGCGGCATCCATCGGCTCGGGTGCAGGCGGCGGCAGGCTGGGCGGGCGGAAACCGAGCGGCAGGCGCGGCTGCGGCAGCCCTGCCGGGCGCGGCATAAATTGGGGCAGAACGGGCAGCGCTTCGCTGAAGCCCGCAACCGGCGCGGCGCCGGCCAGGGAAGGCACCGCCACCACCGTCCCGGCACCAATCGCGAGCGATTTGCGGAGCGTGGAGATCAAGGCACCGCGCACAACCTCCCCATCGCGGAAGCGAAGCTCGGTCTTCATCGGATGCACATTCACATCCACGGACTCCGGCGGCACTTGCAGAAACAGCGCTGCCACGGGGTGGCGGCCCTGCGGGATCACATCGCGGTAGGCCACGCGCAAAGCCACGCGCAGCAAAGGGTCGCGCACCGGGCGGCGGTTCACCACCAAATGCTGGCCAAGCGTGGTCGGGCGGTGATGTGAAGGCAAGGCGGCAAGCCCGCTGATATCCAGGCTTGCGGAAACCGCTTCCACCGGCACCGCGGCGGCGGCGAATTCCGCCCCCAGCACTTGCCGGATGCGCCCTTCCTGATCGGCGGCGGGTAGCGACAGCACTTCCCGCCCATCGCTTTCCACACGAAACGCCACTTCCGGCCAGGCGAGCGCCAGGCGGCGCACCGCTTCCACCGCGTGTTCGGCTTCTGTGCGGGGATGCTTTAGGAATTTACGCCGCGCCGGGGTGGCGAAGAACAAATCCCGCACCTCAACCCGCGTGCCGGGGGCGCCAGAGGCGGGGGCGACATCGCTCTTCAGCCCGCCCTCCACATTGATCCGATGCGCCGCGCCGTCGCGCGGGCAAGACGTGATGGAAAGCCGCGCCACCGCGCCGATGGAAGGCAAGGCCTCACCCCGGAAGCCAAGCGTCGCGATGCGAAAAAGTGTGGCTTCTTCCGGCAATTTGGACGTGGCGTGGCGTTCCACGGCCAGCGCCAGATCCTCAGGCCCCATGCCAAAGCCGTCATCTTCCACCAGAATGCGGTCCATCCCACCGCCTTCCAGCGTGACGGCGATGCGAAGCGCCCCGGCATCGAGCGCGTTTTCGACGATTTCCTTGAGCGCGGCAGCCGGGCGTTCCACCATCTCACCAGCCGCGATGCGGTTCGCGGTGGTTTCCGACAGCAGGCGGATGGCCGGGCGCGGGGCCATGATGGGAGCGGCGGACATGCGCCCTTATATCATGGCGAGCGATTCGCCGCGCCAGCACTCCCCGCAACGCAAAACAGCGGCTAGTGATCCCTCTGAAACGGCAAGGCATGAGGGCTGACCCCATGAAGAAAATCTATCCGGATGCCAAGGCGGCACTTTCCGGCCTGTTGCGCGATGGCATGGTGATCCATTCCGGCGGCTTCGGGCTTTCGGGCATCCCCACCCTGTTGATCGAAGCCATCCGCGATTCCGGCGTGAAAGACCTGACCGTGGTGTCCAACAATGCCGGGGTGGATGATGCGGGGCTCGGCCTTTTGCTCAAAACCCGCCAGATCCGCAAAATGATCTCAAGCTATGTCGGCGAAAACGCCGAATTCGCCCGGCAATATTTGGCCGGGGAGCTTGAGATTGAATTCAACCCGCAAGGCACTTTGGCCGAGCGTATTCGCGCCGGCGGCGCTGGCATCCCGGCCTTTTTCACCAAAACCGGCGTTGGCACCGAAGTCGCCAAGGGCAAGGAAACCCGCGAATTTGATGGCGAGACCTTTGTGATGGAACGCGGCATTGTGGCTGATCTGGCCATCATCCACGCCTATATGGGCGACCATGAAGGCAATCTGGTCTATCGAAAAACCGCGCGGAACTTCAACCCCATGATGGCAACGGCAGCGCGCGTCACGGTCGCCCAGGTGGAACATTTGGTCCGCCCCGGAGAGATTGACGCGGACCACATCCACACGCCGGGCATTTTCGTCAAACGCATGATCACCTGCCCGCCTGGCTACGAAAAGCGCATTGAACAGCGCACTGTCCGCAAGCACGCGCCCGCTGCCGCGGCCGGCGCAGAGTCCCAGGGATAAGGAGAAAAACCATGGCCTGGAACCGCGATGAAATGGCCGCTCGTGCGGCGCGCGAATTGGAAGATGGCTTCTATGTGAACCTTGGCATCGGCATCCCGACGCTGGTCGCCAATCACGTCCCCGCCGGCTTCAATGTGCAGCTGCAAAGTGAAAACGGCATGCTGGGCCTTGGCCCCTTCCCCTATGAAGGCGAAGAAGATGCCGATCTGATCAATGCCGGCAAGCAGACCATCACTCAGTTGCCGACCAGTTCCTTCTTCGATTCCGCACAATCCTTCGGGATGATCCGCGGCGGGCATATTGACCTTTCCATCCTGGGCGCCTTGCAGGTGGCGGAAAATGGCGACCTGGCCAATTGGATGATCCCGGGCAAAATGGTGAAGGGCATGGGCGGCGCCATGGACCTCGTCGCCGGCGTCAAGCGCGTGATCGTGCTGATGGAACATACCGCCGGCGGCAAGCCCAAGCTTCTCAAGCAATGCGGCCTGCCACTGACCGGTAGCCGCGTGGTGGATATGGTGATCACCGATCTTGGCGTGTTTGAAATCGCCCGGCGCGGGCCGGCTGTAATGAAGCTGATCGAACTCGCCCCCGGCGTGACCGAAGCCGAAATGCGCGAAAAGACCGAAGCGGATTACACGGTGGCGCTCTCAAAATAGCGCTCTCGCCCCGGTTTTGCCGCCAAAATCATGCCCCTGCCGGGATCGCGCTTGACCCGGCGGAGGCATAGGATCATTTTGCGCCGCAATCTTAAACCCGGGCGCCCCGCGCGCCCTACAATTGAGGTCCGATGCCCAAAGAAGATATGATGGAGTTCAGCGGAGAGGTGATGGAGCTTCTGCCCAACGCCATGTTCCGCGTGAAACTGGATAATGAGCATTTGGTCCTGGCGCATACCAGCGGGAAGATGCGCAAGAACCGCATCCGCGTGCTCGCCGGTGATCGCGTCAATGTTGAAATGACGCCCTATGATCTGACCAAGGGCCGCATCACCTTCCGCTTCAAGTAACACGCAAAGCATGGATGCCGCGCGCTTGCCGCTGGTATTGGCGAGCGCCAGCCCCCGCCGCCTGGATTTGCTGGCACGGCTTGGCATTACGCCCGCGCGCGTAATCTCGACTGATATTGATGAAACGCCCTTGAAGGCAGAACAGCCGCGCGCCTTGGCGGCCAGGCTATCACTCGCCAAAGCTGAAGCCGCTTTGCCCTTGGCTGAAGGCGCGCTGATCCTGGCTGCCGATACGGTGGTGGGCGTTGGCCGGCGCATCCTGCCAAAGGGCGAGACCGAGGCCGAGGCACGGCATTGCCTGGCGCTGCTGTCGGGCCGGCGGCATTGCGTGACCACGGGCGTGGTGCTGGCGCTACCTGATGGGCGACGCATCCAGCGCCTGGTCGAAACCAACGTCACCTTCCAGCGCCTGACTGAAGCGCAGATGGAAGACTACATCGCTTCCGGCGAATGGCAGGGCAAGGCCGGCGCCTATGGCATTCAGGGCCGGGCGGAGGCCTTTACGCGCTTCATCTCGGGCAGCCATTCCAATGTGGTCGGCCTGCCCTTGTTTGAAACCGCGCAAATGCTGCGGGGGATTGGGTGGCTGAAGCCCTGATCCTGGCCGAGGCCTCCCCGGGCGAGGTGCGCACCGCGCTGCTGCTGGGTGGGAGGTTGACGGAAGCCTGGGTGGAACGCCCCGCGCGGCCTGATGGGGTTGGCGATCTGCATCGCGGGCGCGTGGTGGCGATTTCGGCCGCCATGTCGGGCGCTTTCGTGGCACTTCCAGGCAATGAAACCGGCTTCCTGCCGGAAAGCGCGGCCAGCGCGCCGCGCCAGCCGATCAAACAGGCGGTGCAGGAGGGGCAGATTCTGGGGCTGCGCGTGACCCGCGCCGCACAGGCCGGCAAGGGGCCAAGGCTTTCCGCCCTGCTGACAGATGCCGAAGCCGCGCTGATCGCCGCCGCACCTGCGGGCGCACCGCGGCTGGTGGCGCGCGGGCCATGTGCAGCGCAGCGCCTCGCCGCGCGCTATCCGAAGGCCGTGCTGCGTGTGACCGGCGCGGGTTTGGTGGCAAGGCTGCGCGCGGCGCTCGGTGATCGGGTGCAGGCGCAGCATGGGGCGGTGTTCGATGAGGAGATTGAGGGCGAATTCGCTGCGCTGGCCGAAAGCGCGGTGCCTTTGCCGGGCGGCGGTGTGCTGCATATCCAAACCACGCGCGCGCTGACGGCGCTTGATGTGGATAGTGGCGGCGCTGGCGATGGGCTGGCGCACTTCAACGAAATGGCTTTGCCGGAAATTGCACGTCAGATCAGGCTGCGCAATCTCTCGGGTGCGATCCTTTTGGATGTGGCGGGGCTTTCCGCCAAGCGCCGCCAGGCACTGCTTGAACCTTTGCGCCAAGCGCTACGCCCGGATGCGCTGGCGCGGCTTGTCGGGCTGACCGGGCTTGGCCTGGTTGAGATGGTGCGTGACCGCATCCACCCGCCCTTGGCCGAAATCCTGCACACGCCCTTGGCAGAGGGCTTGGCAGCCTTGCGTCAGGCAGTGCGCGATGCAGCGGCGCGCCCGGCTCAGCGCCTGATGCTGGAAGCGCGGCCAGAGGTGATCGCTGCCTTGCGCGACCTGCCAGGCGCGCTTGATGACTATACCGCGCTCACTGGGCATGGGCTGGAATTGCGGAGCGTCGCTTCAGGCCCGCCACAAATACGAGAGGTGCCGCGTGACTGACGCCGAGAAAAAACCGCGCCGCCCGCGCTGCCCGATTTGTGGCCGCGCCCCAGCGCCGGAACAGCGCCCCTTCTGTTCCGATCGCTGCCGGCAGGTGGATTTGGGCCGATGGATGACCGAAGCCTATGCGATTCCAGCCGCAGTCACGCCGGAAGAGGAAGAAGAATAGCCCTTCCCGATAAGCCGCACCCGGCCTAGCCTTCCTCAAAAGCTTGAAATGGGGAAGGTCCATGGAAGAATTCGACTATGTGATTGTGGGTGCCGGCGCCGCCGGCTGCGTGCTGGCCAATCGGCTAAGCGCTTCGGGCAAGCATAGCGTTGCCATCCTGGAAGCCGGCGGCAAGGACAGCAATATCTTCATCAAAATCCCAGCCGGCTTCAACAAGACCGTCTATAATCCGAAGCTGAATTGGGGCTATGAAACCGCGCCAGGCCCCTACATTGATAATCGCAAAATCCCTTTCCCACGCGGCAAGGTTTTGGGTGGTTCCGGTTCCATCAACGGCCATCTTTATGTGCGCGGCCAATCCGCCGATTACGACATGTGGGCGCAGCTTGGCTGCCGTGGCTGGTCCTGGGATGATGTGCTGCCCTATTTCAAGCGCGCAGAAACCCGCGGCAATGGTGGTGGCGATCCCTCCGTGCGCGGCGATTCCGGCCCGCTTTCCATCGAAGATCAGCGCGACCCGCATGATTTGTCCGAAGCCTATATGGCCGCGAATGAGGCGCTCGGCCTGCCCCGCACGCCAGATTACAATTCCGGCAATCAGGAAGGCACCTTCCTGTATCAACAAATGATGCGCGGTGGTCGGCGCTGGAGCCCGGCAGATGCTTACCTCCGTCCTGCCCTGTCGCGGCCCAATCTGAAGCTGATCCAGCGCGCTTTGGCGGAAGCGATTGTCTTTGAAGGCAAGCGCGCGGTCGGCATTCGCTATGCCCAGGAAGGTGGCGCGCCCATTACCATTCGCGCGCGGCGCGATGTGATCCTTTCCGGTGGTTCGATCAATACGCCGCAACTGCTGCAAATTTCCGGGGTGGGTGATCCGGAATGGCTTGCCGATATTGGCGTGGATGTTGTTCATGCGCTGCCAGGTGTGGGCAAGAATCTGCGCGACCATTACGCCACCCGGGTTTCCGCGCTGGTGAAAGGGACGGGTTCGCTCAATGAACGATCCCGAGGGGTGCGTTTGGCGATGGAAGTGCTGCGCTATGCCTTCACGCGCAAAGGGCTACTGACCGCGAGCCCCAGCCATGCCGGCGGCTATATGAAAACCCGCGAAGGGCTGGCGACACCTGATATGCAGCTTTACTTCGCCCCTGCCAGCTATCCGACCGGGCGTTATGGCGTGACGGATTTGGATACCAAGGCGGGTATGACGCTTGGCTGTTCTCAACTCCGCCCGGAAAGCAAGGGCTGGCTGAAGGCGCTTTCGGCAGACCCGCGTGCAAAACCGGAAATCCAGCCGAATTACTTGCAAGCGCAAATGGACCGCGACGCCTTGGTGGCGGCGATGAAATATATGCGCCAGCTTCTGCATACGCGCCCCTTGGCAGATTACGTGATTGCTGAGAATTTTCCAGGCGCTTCGGTGCAGACCGATGATGAATGGCTGGCCCATGCGCGCGCCACGGGTTCCACCACCTATCACCCGATCGGGTCCTGCAAGATGGGGATTGACCCCATGGCGGTGGTGGACCCTGCTTCCATGAAGGTGATTGGGCTTGAAGGGCTGCGGGTGGCCGACGCTTCCTGCATGCCCACCATGGTTTCCGGCAATACCTATGCGGCCACCAACATGATTGCCGAAAAAGCCGCTGATTTGATCGCGGCATAACATTCAGGGAGAACGCAAATGAGGTTCCAGGATCAAGGCGTATTGATCACAGGTGCCGCCAGCGGCATTGGCCGGCAATTGGCCATCGCCTTTGCTGAAGAAGGCGCGCGGCTCGCGATTGCCGATATTGATAAAGACGCGGTGGAAGCAACGGCGGCTGATATC
>JBBAUC010000157.1:0-7739 GCA_040398485.1 Roseomonas sp.
GGCATTGCGGGCTTGGGCATGGCGCTTGGGGGCTTCGTGCTGGTGCGGCGCACCGGCGCCGATGGCGCGCCCGCCCGCGCGCCGGACAACCCCTTCGAACTCAGCGCCGTGCTGAAAATCGCGCTACTACTGGCGGCCGTCGCGCTGATTTCCAAATTGGCGGCGGAAAAACTGGGGCCCGAGGCAGTGCTGGCCGTGGCGGCCATCACCGGCCTTGCCGATGTGGATGCGGTGGCGCTTTCCGTGCCGCTGCTGGCGCCGGCGACCATCAGCCTGGAATTCGCAGCCCAGGCGGTGCTGGTAGCGGTTGCGGTCAATATCTCTGCCAAGGCGGGCTATGCCTTGGCCTTGGGCGGCGGGCGATATGGCGCGGCCTATGGCGGGCTTTCTCTGGCCGCGGGCGCTGTGGGGGCGCTGGAGTTCTTCTTTCTCTGAAGACAACCCCTTGCCGCCCGCGCGCGCTGGCGCCACCCTGCCCCCGATTGCAGGAGGAAGACGCGATGCCCGCCGAAGGCGGCCCTTTGAGTGCCGTAAACCCCGCCGCCAACTTCGCGGCACTAGACGCTATGATTCGCCCGCGTTCCGTTGCCGTGATTGGTGCTTCCGATGACGGCACCCGCATTGGCGGGCGGCCCATCGCCTATATGCAAAGCCAGGGATTCCAGGGTCGGCTTTTGCCCGTGAACCCGAATCGCCCAACCGTGCAGGGCCTGCCGGCCTTCGCTTCCGTCGCGGCTCTGCCCGAAGTGCCGGACGCCGCAATCATCGCCGTACCTGGTGAAGCCGCGATCCAGGCCATGGATGATCTGGGCGCACGGGGCTGCAAATCCGCCATTGTCTTCACCGCAGGCTTTGCCGAAGTGGATGAAGCCGGCGCCGCGATGCAGGAAAGGCTGGTGGCCGCCGCGCGGCGCCATGGCATGCGCATGCTGGGGCCGAATTGCCTTGGCCTGTTCAATGCTGCGATTGGTTTTTACCCGATTTTTTCGCTTTCCTTCGAACAGGGCTGGCCCATTCGCGGCAATATCGGCATCGCGTCCCAATCCGGAGCCTATGGCACGCATGTGTTTGCTGTGGCGCGGCAACGCGGGCTTGGCACCACTGCATGCATCACCACCGGCAACGAAGCTGATGTCTCATTGGGTGAGGCGATTGGCTGGATGGCGCAGGCGCCGGAAGTGGAAGTGATTTGCGCCTATGCCGAAGGCATTCGCGAAAGTGCTGGCTTTGTCGCAGCCCTTGATCTGGCGCGGCGCAACCGCAAGCCCGTGATTATGATGAAGGTGGGGGCGAGTGCTTTGGGTGGTGCTGCGGCGAAATCCCACACGGCCTCCATCGCGGGTGATGATGCGGTGACACAAGCCGTGCTGGATGAATTCGGCGTATTGCGCGCGCGCACCACTGAAGAAATGCTCGATATCGCTTATGCGGCATCGCGGCGTATCTATCCGGTGAGTAATTCGCTTGGCGTGCTGACGGTCAGCGGCGGCGCCGGCGTGCTGATTTCCGATGCGTCAGAAGCGGTGGGCCTGCCCATGCCGGAAATGCCGCAAGCGTCGCAGGATAAGCTGCGCGGCCTGATCAGCTTCTGCGCGCCGCGCAACCCCGTGGATTGCACCGCCCAGGCGGTGAACCAGACCGAGCTTTTCGGCGATTTCCTGGAAGCAACGGCGGGTGATGGCGGTTATCCTTCTGTTCTGGTGTTTCTAACTCAGACAGGTGGTTCAACCTCCTTAGCGCCGAAACTGCGGCCCTTTATGCGCGATGCCATTGCAAAGCGTCGGGATCGGCTTTGGGTGCTTTCGGCGATTTGTTCGCGCGAGAAGGTGCGCGAATATGAAGAAGACGGCTTCCTGGTTTTCGAAGACCCAACCCGCGCCGTGAATGCCATTGCTGCCATGGGGCGCTTCGGTGCCTATTTCGCGCGTCAGGAAGCGGGTGCTGTGGGCGCGTTGCCAAGTGTTGCGCTGCCCGAGAAAACGCCAACGGAAGCCGAAGCCAAGCGCCTTTTGGCCGAAGCGGGTGTGCCTGCCGTGCCAGAACAAGCCTGCACCAGCGTGGATGAGGCTGTGCGCGCAGCGGAGGCCATGGGTTATCCGGTGGTGGCGAAAATCCTCTCGCCCGATATTTTGCACAAAAGCGAAATCGGTGGCGTGATTTTGAATATCGCGGATGCCGCCGCGGTGCGTGAGGCGTATGCAACGCTGCTGGCGCGTGCCGCGCAACATGCACCCAAGGCACGCATCGAAGGTGTGCTGATTGCCAAGCAAATCATCGGCGGCGTTGAAATGGCGCTTGGTGTGCTGCGCGATCCTGTCTTCGGCCCTGTTGCCATGGTGGGGCTTGGCGGTGTTTTTATCGAAATCCTCAAGGATGTCGCCTTCCGCCGCTGCCCCTTTGATCCTGCGCAGGCAGAAGCCATGATCCGTTCGTTGAAGGGCTTTCCTTTGCTGGATGGCGCACGTGGCAAGCCGAAAGCCGATGTGAAAGCATTGGCGGAGGCGCTTGCAGCACTATCTCGCTTCGCGGTGGCCGCCGGGCCGCGTTTGGCCTCCGTTGACGTGAACCCCGTGCTGGTCTTGCCGGTGGGGCAGGGCGCCTTTGCCGCGGATGCGGTGATTGAAATTGAGGAAGGGCAGTGACATGCCAATCATCTACGAAAAGCTGCTGAATTATCCCATCCCGGAAATGCGCCAGCATCTGCGCTGGCAGGATGTGGCGATGTATAATTTTTCTGTTGGGCTCGGCCAGGACCCGATGGATGAACAGCAGCTCGATTTCCTCTATGAACCACGCCTGAAAGTCATGCCCTCCATGCCTGTGGTGCTGGGCGCGCCGGGGTTTTGGTCACGCAATCCTGATACCGGCATGGATTGGGTGAAGATTGTCCATGGCGAACAGGGCTTGATCCTGCACAAACCCTTGCCGACAGAAGGCGAGATTATTGGCCGTTCGCGCGTAACCGGCCTGGTGGATCGCGGTGAGGGCAAGGGCGCGCTCATGTATTCCGAACGCCAGGTGATTGACGCGAAGACGGGCGATTTGCTGGCGACGCTTACCAGCACGTCCTTTCTGCGCGGCGATGGTGGCTTCGGCGGGCCGAGCGGGCCGGTAAAGCAGCCGCATGCCGAACCGGATCGCGCGCCGGATATCATGCTTGATCTGGCAACGCGTCCGGAACAGGCGCTGATCTATCGGCTGAATACGGATTTGAACCCGCTGCATATAGACCCGAAAATCGCCGCCGCTGCCGGCTTCCCGCGCCCCATTCTGCATGGGCTTTGCACCTTTGGCACAGTCTGCCATGCGCTGCTGAAGACGCTCTGCAATTACGACACGTCGCGCTTTGGGAAGATGGATTTGCGCTTTTCTTCCCCGGTCTATCCTGGTGAGACGATCCGGAGCGAGATTTGGCATGAAGCAGGTGGTGCTGCCTTCCGCGCGCGCGTCGTGGAACGCGACAAGGTTGTGGTCAGCAATGGCTTGTTTCGTTTCGCCTGAATGATGATGGGAAAAGACGCATGATCAACAAAATTGTTCAATCCATGGCCGACGCCATGGCCGGCATCAAGGATGGATCAACCGTTCTGATCGGTGGCTTTGGCGCGGTTGGCCAGCCTGACCAATTGATTGAAGGGCTGATCGAACAGGGTGCGACAGATCTGACTTGCGTGGCCAATAACGCCGGCACCGGGCGCGTGGGCCTCGCGCGGCTGATGGAATTGGGCCGGGTGCGCAAGATTATTTGTTCCTTCCCGCGTTCCGCTGGTTCCGTGGTGTTTGAAGAACTTTACCGCCAAGGCAAGCTGGAATTGGAAATCGTGCCGCAAGGAACCATGGCGGAACGCATGCGCGCTGCCGGTGCTGGCGTGCCGGCGTTCTTCACCGCAACATCGGTTGGCACCATCCTGGCCAATGGCAAGGAACTGCGCGAATTCAACGGCCGCACCTATGTGATGGAACATGCGCTGAAGGCTGATGTGGCGTTGGTGGAAGCCTGGGAAGGGGATCGTTGGGGCAATCTGACCTATCGTTCCAGCGGGCGGAACTTCAACCCGGTGATGGCCATGGCCGCTGATATGACCATCGCGCAGGTCAGCCATATCCGCGAGCTTGGTGAGATTGTGCCGGAGAATGTCCATACGCCTGGTATTTTCGTGAAGCGCGTGTTGCACATTGACCGTGGCCCGGCATGGGCTTGAGCAGGCAAGAAAGAAGGGATCAGACCATGACTGGCTTTGACCGCAAGCAAATGGCCGCCCGTGTCGCCGAAGACATTCCGGAAGGCTGGTTCGTCAATCTCGGCATCGGCATTCCGACCATGATCGCGAATTACGTGCCGCTGGAACGCGAAGTGATTCTGCATTCGGAAAACGGTATTCTGGGCATGGGGCCCGCGCCCGCGCCAGATAAGGTGGACCCTTGGCTGGTGAACGCCGGCAAGCAGGCTGTCACGCTGCGGCCTGGTGGTTCTTATTTCCATCACGCCGATAGCTTCGCCATGATCCGTGGCGGGCATATTGATCTTTGCGTGCTGGGCGCCTTCGAAGTGGCCGCGAATGGCGATATCGCCAATTGGGCGACCAGCGAGAATGATTCAGCGCCTGCCGTTGGTGGCGCGATGGACCTCGGCGCCGGCGCCAAACGTCTTTGGGTGGTGATGGAACACACCACCAAGGATGGTGGGCACAAAATCGTGGAACGTTGCAGCTATCCACTGACCACGCCGGGCGCGGTGAGCCGCGTTTATACCAATCTTGGTGTGCTGGATGTAGTGCAGGGCAAGGGTTTTGTTGTGCGCGATCTGGCGCCGGGCGTGACGCTGGAACAAATGCAAGCGGCCAGCGGCGCACCGCTGCATACGAATTAGAACGATGCCCCTTTGGGCAATGAGGAAACGGGCATGAGTGAGGTTTTGGAAGAACGCGCGGAATCCATCCGCATGATCCGCGATAGCGCGGGTGCAGTGGCGCCGCCTGGTGGTGATAGCAAGCGCGTGCGCGCCTTGCGTTTCGCCGCGCCGGGTTTTGATAAGGGCGTCTTCGGCCAAATGGGCGAATTCGGCTGGATCGGGCTTGCGGTGGATGAGGCCGCCGGCGGCGCCGGGCTTGGCGTTTCGGAAGCCATTGCGCTGCACGAAGAATTGGCCGCTGGCTTGGCGCCGGAACCGCTGATCCCTGCCATGCTTTCCGCGCGCCTGCTGGCGGCGGCAGATGATCAATCGCTGCTGGCGCCTTTGCTGGCGGGCAAGCAGGTGGTGCTGACAGCGTGGCAGGAACGCGCCGATACACTTGCGGTCCCCGGTAATGCCGATGCGCCGCGCGTCTTCATCCCGCAAGCGGGTGGCGCTGATGTCTTTTTGGTGCCAGTGCGGGAAGGCGCGGGTCTAGCGCTTTACGCCGTGCCGGCGGCGGGCGCTGATTTGACGCTCGAGAAAACCATGGATGGCGGGTATTTCGGCACGCTCCGCGCTGATCCTGCGCGCAGCAAACGAATTGCCGCTGATATTGGCGCTGTAGTGGATGCCGCACTTGATGAAGCCGCTTTGATGACGGCGGGCGCCATGGTCGGGCTAATGGAACGCGCCTTTGACATGACGCTTGCCTATCTGAAAACGCGCCAGCAATTCGGCCGCATCATTGGCACTTTCCAATCGCTGCAACATCGCGCGGCGGATTTGAAAATTCATCTTGCGCTGACGCGCGCGGCAGTGGAGGCGGCGGCGGCGGCGCTGGATGGTGGCGCAGAAGGTGATGTGCGCAAGGCGGCTGTTTCCAAAGCCAAGGCACGCGCTGGCGAAAGCGGGCTGATGGTGCTGCGTCAATGCATCCAGTTGCATGGCGGCATCGGCTATACGGATGAATATGATGTCGGGCTTTATCTGCGCCGTGGCATGGTGATCGCCAATCAATTCGGCTCCGCCGCTTTGCATCGCCGACGCTTCATGGCGCTCGCGCCGGAGGATGCGGAATGAACGCCGCCGCTGAACCCCTGCGCCAACGCATTCTGGAAGAACGCGATGGCGCGGTGCTGATCGTCACCATTGATTGCCCATCGCGCAAGAACGCCATCGCGCCCGTGCTGCGCGCCGCGATGGAAGACGTGATGGAACGCGCGCATGGCGATGACACAATCCGCGCCATCGTGGTGACGGGCGCGGAAGGCACCTTCTGCGCCGGTGGCGATATTTCCTCCATGGATATTGATAGCACGCTGGCGGGGCGTGAACGCATGCGCCGCACGCATAAGTTGGTGCGTCTCATGGCCAAGGGCCGCAAGCCCATTGTTGCTGCCGTGGAAGGCTGGGCGGCGGGTGCCGGCATGGCGGTGGCCTGCGCCTGCGATGTGATTGTGGCCGCCGAAAATGCGCGCTTCACTGCTGGTTTCCACAAGATTGGCCTGATGTCTGATATGGGCCTACCGCATTTCCTGCCCGCGCGGGTTGGCGTGGGCCGCGCGCGACGTATTCTGTTTTTCCATGAAGTGATTGCCGCGCCCGAGGCAGAACGCATCGGCTTGGTGGATTTTGTGGCGCCCCCGGGCAAAGCCTTGGAAGTGGCGTTGGAAAAAGCGCACTTCCTGGCGGCCGAAGCGCCAGGCCCCATCGCCTTCACCAAACAAATCCTGGCCGATGGCTTGGATGAAGCTTTGGCGCAGGAACAAACCTATCAGGCTGCGCTGTTCACGAGCGAAGATTTCAAGGAAGGCCGCGCCGCCTTCTTCGCCAAGCGCAAGCCGAATTTTACGGGAGGCTGAACAGATGATCGAAGCTCGCGAGACCCAGGATCTGAACCTGCTGGAAGACGAAACCTTCCGCCTGCATGTGCGGCAATGGATTGAGGCTGAATATCCAGCCGAATTACGCAATCCACCGAAGCGCCTGCATTGGGATGAAAACAAGCCCTGGTATTTCAAGATGGCCGATAAAGGCTGGCTTTGCCCCGGCTGGCCGCGCGAATTTGGTGGGCTTGGGCTGTCCCCGGCGAAGCAGATCATTTTCACCGAGGAAATCGAACGCCATGGCTGCGCGCGCACCAATGACCATGGCATTGTCATGGTCGGCCCGCTGCTAATCAATCACGGCACGCGCGAACAGCAGCAGCGCTTCCTCCCCAAGATTCTCTCTGGTGAGCATATCTGGTGCCAGGGCTATTCCGAACCTAATGCGGGGTCGGATTTGGCGGCGCTCCGCACCGAAGCCGTGCTGGATGGCGATACCTATGTGGTGAATGGCCAGAAGATTTGGACCACGCTGGCCATGGATGCCAATTGGTGCTTCCTGCTGGTGCGCACGGATAAGAACGCGAAAAAACAGGAAGGTATTTCCTTCCTGCTGGTGGATATGAACACGCCCGGCATCACCGTGAAGCCCATCATCAATCTGGAATATCACGACGAATTCTGTGAGGTATTCTTCGATAATGTGCGTGTCCCTGCGGCCAATCTGGTCGGCACGCCCAATCGCGGCTGGGATATGGCGAAGGCATTGCTTTCTTTTGAGCGCATCTATCTGGGATCGCCTCGGCTTTCCGCTTATGCGTTTTCGCGTCTGAAGCAACTCGCGGAACGGATGGGGGTTTGGGAAGATGCGGTGTTCCAGGACACTTACGCCAAGCTCCGGCTTGATCTGGAAGATCTGAAATCGCTCTATGGTGTTTTCGTGGATAAGGTCAGACGGGGTGAAACGCTCGGCCCCGATGTTTCCATGTTGAAGGTGTTCCAGACCGAGCTTTTCCAGC
>JBBAUC010000158.1:0-7737 GCA_040398485.1 Roseomonas sp.
CCGGAACCGACCTCCTTCGGCGTGCTGCCCGCTCCGACTGCGACTGCGACTGCGAATCCGACTCCGCCCCCGACTCTGACTCCGTCTGCGAATTCGACGCCAGGCGGCCGAACGGCACTCGGCGTGCGCACCGTGCCGGTGGAAGCGACCGAGAACGTCGCACCCGTGATTTTCTGGAAGAAGGAACTCCGCCCTGATTCGGCGGGCGCTGGCAAGACGCGTGGCGGCTTTGGCCAGATCATGGAAATCGGCGCCAAGGGCGATGCGGAATTCGCGGTGAATGCGATTTTTGACCGCGTCGCCAATCCACCCAAAGGCCGCGATGGCGGCGGGGAAGGGGCCGGCGGCTGGGTCGGGCTGAATGACCCGAACGGCACGGTGCTGCGCACCAAGGGCTTTCAGGTCATCCCGAAAGGCCGGCGGCTTTTGCTGAAACTGCCTGGCGGCGGCGGCATGGGTGATCCCAAGGCGCGCGATCGGGAATTGGTGAAGCGCGATGTGGCGGATGGGCTGATCACCGCCCATGCGGCGCGCGATGTCTATGGCGTTGAGGTGAAGTAGCTTGAAAAGGGCGGTGCTTTAGTAAAGGCGCCGCCCTTCAATCATCATTCTACGCTGTTCATTTCCCGCCGCACCAGATTGACCCAGAATGCCACGCCATGGGGCAGGGCGGCATCATTGAAATCATAAAGCGGCGTGTGTAGCGCATGGGCCTTGCCATCCGGCGCGGTGCCATTGCCCATGAAGACAAAGGCGCCCGGCTTGGCTTGCAGCATGAAGGCGAAATCCTCACCGCCCGTAACGGGGATCATCTGGTCATTCACCGCGCCATCGCCCACCAATGCGCGGGCGCTATCCGCCATGATGGCGGTTTCCCGCGTGTGATTGATCAGCGGCGCGGCACCCCACCAAAGCGTTACCTCAGCGCTCGCGCCCTGCATGCGGGCGGTGAGTTCCGCCACTTCGCGCATGCGATCATCCAGCAGCTTTTGCATGGCGGGATTGAAGGCGCGCATGGTGCCGCCCACCAGAATTTCTGAGGGCATCACATTCAGCGCATCCACGGACCCACCCGAGATATGCCCAACACTGATCACCACGCTTTCGAGCGCCGGCGCATTGCGGCTGACGATGCTTTGCAGCGCGGTGATGAAATTCGCCTGCGCCACGGTGATGTCACTCGCCAAATGGGGTGAATTGCCGCCATGGCCGCCCGTGCCGCGAAACTGCACTTTCCAGCGCCCTGAACCCGCCATCATGGGGCCGTCGCAAAGCGCGAAATGACCAAGCGGTAGGCCTGGCATGTTGTGCATTCCATAGACCGAATCGCAGGGGAAACGTTCGAACAGCCCATCATCCAGCATGGCGCGCGCGCCGCCACGACCTTCTTCGGCGGGCTGGAAAATGAAATGCACCGTGCCGGCGAAATCGCGATTTTGCGCCAGCATCTGCGCCGCACCCAGCAGCATGGTGGTATGCCCATCATGCCCGCAGGCATGCATCTTCCCCGGATGTTGCGACGCATAGGGAAGATTGGTCGCCTCCGTCAGCGCCAGCGCATCCATATCGGCGCGGAGCCCAATCGCGCCCTGGCCGGGGCGGCTGCCGCGGAGCGTACCCACTACGCCCATGCGACCAACCCCTTCCACGGTTTCAATGCCAAGGCTGCGCAGCCGTGCCGCAACCAGCGCGGCGGTGCGGGTTTCCTCCATGCCCAATTCCGGATGGGCGTGGATGTCTTTTCTGATGGCGATCAGCTCGGGCAGGATGGGCGCGATTTCCTGCATCAGGGGGTGGTCTGTCATGCGGTCATTCTCTCTCATTCAACAATTTCACGAACGCGGCAGGGCTTCACGTTCAACTGGCTGCAGCAGGCTTTCACCGGGTGCGGCCACCAATTGCAGCCAGGCGCGCAAATGCCGCCGGATCTGAAATTCGAATTCGACATTCATATCCTGCCCGGCCAATTTCACCGCGCGTTCCGCCAATGCTGCCCTTTCCCCGGCATCGCGCACCGGTCCGGTAGCGGCGCGCGTGGCCTCGGCTGAGGTGGTGGCAAGGATGGCATCTTCGGAGGAGATAATCTCCACCTGGCAGCGCATGACGCAGCGGAAGGTCTCGGATGCTGGGCTGAAAACACCGCCTGATGCGCCGCCTTCCCTGGTAAGGCTTGCAGTCTGGATCAGGAAACGCGCCTTACCGGGGCCACCGGCTGCGCTCAGCCGGTCCCGCGCCATACGCAGCATCACATCGGCCGGCTGAAGCGGCGCTGACTGATCCACAAGGAAGGCCGTGCCGCTGCCGGCTTCCTGGATTTCAAGCGTACCGACCTTGAGCCGAAGCGGCGTCAAATGCGCATAGCTGGGCGGCCCTGGTGGCACGAAAGGCCCCGCTGGCTGTTCATTGGCGCAGGCGGCCAGAAAGGGAAGTGCGAGGAAGGCGCGGCGTTTCGTCAGCAAAGCCATGGTCAATTTCCTGCGTTACGCACCGGGAGCGTGGCGCGATCAAAACGAAAATCGAAATTGCAGAATTCGCAAGTCATGGTGATGGTTCCGCCATCGGCCATGTGGTCCAGATCATCGGTGCTGAAACCGCCGAGAACATTCAGCAAGCGGTCTCGAGAGCAGCGGCAGCCATAGGAAAGCGGCCTGGGGCGATCCAGCCGTAGCCCTTCAGCATGGAAAAGCCGGTGCAGCACCTGTTCACCCGAAAGCGTATCATCCAGCAATTCCTGCGTGCTGATGGTACGCGCCAGGATGGTCGCGGTCTGCCAGGCTTCCTGTTGTTCTTCTTGATCCATTTGCTGATCGAGCCCGCCGGCACCTGCCACGCGTTCAAGCACCAGCGCTGAAGCGCGCCAACCGGCAGGCGTTTCCTCGCAAGCCAGCTTCAAATAGGTATCAAGCTGTTCCGAATTGCGGAAATACTCGCCAGTCATTTCTGTCAGCGTTTCGCCTTCAATGGCTACAATGCCCTGGTAGCGGTCCATATCGGGCCCCTGGTCGCACGTGAAGGCCAGATACCCCTTGCCGAGCAGCGCGGCAGTGGAAGGCGTTTCAAACCCCGCGAACCTTTCCTCATTCAACTTGGCATAGCCGCGCAGCGCCCCCGCATGGGTACAATCCGCCAGCAGCATGGAAAGCGGACCATCGCCCTTGGCCTGCAGGCTGAAGGAGCCTTCGAACTTCAACGCGGCGGCCAGCCCCGCGGCCAACGCCATCGCCTCACCGGCAAGTTTTGCGACCTCAGGTCTATAATCATGGCGGCGAAGCAGGGCATCCGCCAGCGGCCCCAAGCGCACCAGGCGGCCACGCACCGGCCTTTCATCCAGATGGAAGGGCAGGATGGCCCTTGGCACCACCAGATCGGGAACAGGTGGGCGGCCAAAGGCATCGAACATGGGCCCATCGGCGTTTTCCGGTATTTGCGACACGAGACATCCTTATCCGAGCGGGGCGCAGGGGTTGCGCCTTTCCGAGCCAAAACAAAATCGGGGCGCCCCTTCCCCTTTTACCCAATCAAGACCAGTTTATAGCCAATATCCGGGGGTGGTGTCTTGGCAGAAATCTGGGAGTCCTGGGGGCACTACGCCTACCTGGGAGCGTTTATTTGGGCGTTCTTTGAAGGCGAAACCTTTGTCCTGGCTGCGGCTGCCCTAGGCGCGACCACTGGCGCGGTGGACCCCTGGTTGCTGTTCTTCTCGGTCTGGTTTGGTTCCTTTCTGGGGGATCAGACGTGGTTCACCTTGGGGCGGCGCTATGGGCCCCGCATTGTGCGCCGAATCAAGGGTGCCGATGAAAAAGTGGCCAGGGTCAATGATTTGCTGCAGCGCTATGGCACCTGGTTTATTCTGAGCTTCCGCTTCCTGTATGGGATTCGTAACGTCGCCTCGGCAGCTTGCGGTCTGGCCGGGCTGAATTGGGCGCGCTTCGCGGTGTTGAATTTCATCGCAGCAGGCCTTTGGGCAGCCAGCTTTGTGGCGGCGGGCTGGTTCCTGGGGGCGCTGATTGGGCCGGAGCGCCTGGGTTGGGCCATCGCCGGCATCGCGCTTTCCGCCTTGGTATTCTTTGTTGCGCGGCATTTTTACAGGCGCTCTCGCAAGGCGCGCAGTGAGGCGGTCTGAAAAAAGTCCCGACTGACCAGCGCGGGGCAATACCTTTCGTGTTTTTGGCGTTCAAGAGCAGCGCCATTTCCCGATTGCGATAAAAAGACAAGAATTTTCCGAAGCTTGTGTCGCCCTTCCGCCCGGGCCAGCATGGTTTGCAAATAGTCAAGCAAAGGGCGCGGAGGTTTCGATGGCGGGCATGCAAAACATCGTGGATGGTCTGGCCGGCGCAATCGGCAATACGCCATTGATACGCCTGAAGCGCGCCAGCGAAATGACCGGTTGCGAGATCCTGGGCAAGGCGGAATTCATGAACCCGGGCGGTTCGGTGAAGGATCGCGCCGGGCTTGGGATCATTGCCGATGCCGAAGCGCGCGGCGCGCTCACGCCCGGCCAGCCCGGTATTATTGTGGAAGGCACGGCGGGCAATACCGGTATTGGCATCACGCTGGTTGCCAATGCGCGGGGCTATCGCAGCATCATTGTGGTGCCCGAGACGCAAAGCCGCGAAAAACTCGATTTTCTGCGCATGATCGGCGCTGATCTGCGCCTGGTGCCCGCCAAGCCGTTCTCCGACCCTGGCAATTACGTGCATTTCAGCCGCCGCCTGGCCGAGGAGCTGGGTGCGGTTTACGCCAATCAATTCGACAACCTTGCCAATCGCGCGGTGCATGAGGCAACCACGGGGCCCGAGATTTGGGACCAGACCGGCGGGCAGATTGATGCCTTCACCTGTTCCTGCGGCACGGGCGGCACGCTCGCTGGCATCGCACGCGCCCTGAAGGCGCGCGGGCCGGCGACGCGTATTGTGCTGGCGGACCCAATGGGCAGTTCGCTCTATTCATGGGTCAAGACCGGCGAGTTGAAGCCCGAGGGGTCTTCCATCACCGAGGGTATTGGCCAGGCCGCGCGGGTGCCGGGCAATTTGGTGAACGACCGCGCCTTGATCGATGACGCGGTGCAGGTGACAGATAAAGAAGCGCTGACGCAGGTATTTGACTTGCTGGTACAGGAAGGCATTTGCCTCGGCGGTTCAGCCGGCTTGAATGTTGCCGCCGCCATCAAGGTGGCGCGCCAATTGGGCCCGGGGCATCGCGTGGTGACCATTCTGTGTGATGGGGGAGCCCGCTACCAATCCAAATTATTCAACCCGGAATTCTTGCGCGAACGCGGCCTTCCCATACCGCCATGGCTTGCGTGAGGTAGCCCCGTGGTCACGGAGCTTGTTGAAATCGGTCGCAGTATTCGCGCGCGAGATCCCGCGCGACCTTCCTGGCTTGAGACAATTTTCTGTTATGCCGGGCTGCATGCGGTGCTGTGGCATAGGCTGGCGCATTGGCTTTGGCGGCACGGCTGGCGCGGTGCGGGGCGGCTGATTTCGCACCTCAGCCGTTTTTTGACCGGCATTGAAATTCACCCAGGCGCGCTGATTGGCCGGCGGCTTTTCATTGACCATGGCATGGGGGTTGTAATCGGCGAAACCGCCGAAATCGCCGATGATGTGCTGATTTATCATGGCGTGACTTTGGGCGGGCTTTCGGGCAGCCCAGGCAAACGGCACCCGACAATCGAAGCCAGTGTTTCCATCGGCGCCGGGGCGCAGGTTTTGGGGCCGATTACAGTCGGCAAGGGCGCGCGTATTGGCGCCAATGCCGTGGTGACACGCGATGTTCCGCCGGACTGCACTGTGGTTGGCATTCCCGCCCGCCCGCCGGCGGGCACGCCCTGCACTGATCCATTGCTGGGGTATGGGCTGAGCAATACCGAGGATGATCCCGTAGGGGATCAGATTACGGCGCTGCGTGCGGAAGTGGCTGGTCTTCGTGGACGTCTCGGCGAATTGGAACGCCAGAAAACGGGCAACGCCTGAAGGCTGTGCCCCGCGCGGCGCAGTATTTGAAAGCCGAGTGCCGCTTAAGGGCCTAGTGAGCCTTGCCCTGCCCATAACTTGGCCTTCCGGCCACAAGAGCTTATGCGATTGTTCTATTGGACCTCGACCCGCTTCGCGTGGGGAGAGCAGCCTAGGAGCCTTTCATGAACGAAGCTGAGCGCTTTCGCGCAATGATGGAGGATGGCATTGCCCTACGTCGCCATCTGGCGACCGAAATGGCAGGGATCGTCCTTCAGGCGGTTGATCTTTGCGAAGCGGCGCTGCGCCGCGGCGGAAAGCTGTTTTTCTGTGGCAATGGAGGCAGTGCCGCTGATGCGCAGCATTTGGCAACTGAATTGCTAGTGCGTCTAAGATCGCGGGTTGAGCGGCCTTCTTGGCCCGCTATCGCGCTGACGCTTGATCCCGCGGCGTTGACCGCTGGTGGCAATGATTATGGCTTCGAGGATGTCTTTGCGCGCCCCCTTTCAGGCCTGGGTCGGGAGGGCGATGTGCTATTCGGCATCACCACTTCTGGTCGTTCCCCTAACGTCATCAAGGCGCTTCACGCTGCGCGGGGGATGGGCATCTGCACGATCGGTTTTCTCGGCGGTGATGGTGGCGGTGCCGCGCCCCTTTGTGACGTTGCCTTGATTGTGCCGAGCAGTGAAACCGCTCGGGTGCAGGAAGCGCATATCTCGTTGGGACACGCCATCTTGGAATTGCTTGAAGATCGATTGATCGCGCAATGACTATTCTCCTGACTGGTGCGGCAGGTTTCATCGGCATGCATGTCGCCGAAGCGCTACTGGCGCGCGATGAAAAAGTGATCGGTATTGATAGCCTGACGCCTTATTATGATTTGCGGCTGAAGCATGCGCGGCGTGATCGCCTTTTGGCGCAGCCGAAATTTTCATTTTCTGGTGTGAACATTGCGGATCGCGCGGCGATAACCGAGGTATTCAGTCAGAATCGTGAGATAACGCAGATAATTCACCTGGCAGCCCAACCTGGTGTCAGGCATTCCCTGGTTGATCCCTATAGCTATATCGAAGCGAATGTGATGGGGCATCTTGTCATGCTGGAAGCTGCGCGGTCTTTGCCCCGACTTCAGCATTTTCTTTACGCCAGCTCCTCATCTGTTTACGGCGGTAACAGCAATTTGCCTTATCGTGAGGATGATCGCGTGGATCATCCCATTTCACTTTATGCGGCAACGAAGCGCGCCGATGAATTGATCAGTGAAGCCTATGGTCACATCTTTGGTTTGCCACAGACGGGTCTCAGGTTTTTCACAGTGTACGGGCCTTGGGGCCGCCCTGATATGGCGCCGTGGCTTTTCGCGGATGCGATTCTCGCAGGAAGGCCCATCACCCTATATGAAGGTGGGCGACTAAAGCGTGATTTCACTTTTGTTACGGATATTGTCTCGGGAGTTTTGGGCGCGCTGGATCGCCCGCCCACTGGTGGCAAGCCGCGCCTGTTGAATATTGGCAATCATCGGAGTGTTGAGGTGCGGCGCTTTGTGGCGGTGCTGGAGGAAAGCCTGGGGCGCAAGGCAGTAGTCCAGGATGCGCCGCGGCCTGTGACAGATGTGGCGGAAACCTTCGCAGATATCGGCGCTATCCAGGCTTTGTGCGGGTTTGAGCCGAAAACGCCTATTGAGGTGGGTGTGCCCCGCTTCGCCGCCTGGTTTCGGGGTTGGATAGGCGCTTGACGTGTTTTGGTGTTGGTACTAGAAGCCCGTTCACTGTGTTGGTTGTCG
>JBBAUC010000159.1:0-7732 GCA_040398485.1 Roseomonas sp.
CGCCGCCCGACATGATGGCCGCTGCCGTCACCCAAGGCAGGGTTTCATAGGCCAAGCCACAGGCCAGATTGCCCCACCAGCCATTCGCCTTCAGCCGAAATGGCGGCGCGCTATAGGCCCAGGCAAGGGCAATGGCGATGATCGTCGCACCAAAACCCCAGGCACCCAACGGCACAGCAGCAATCAGCGAAAGTCCTGTCCAGAACAGCGCAATATACAAACCCCAGCGCCCCGGAATGCGCCCAGAGGGAATCGGGCGATTCGGTTCATTGATGGCATCCACATGGCGGTCATACCAATCATTCGCCGCCTGACTCATGGCGCAAACCAAAGGCCCGGCCAGCACCACGCCCAGCAATGCCAAAGGCCAATGCTCGGCAAATCCACCATGGGCGGAAGCAACGCCGCAGCCAAAGGCCCACATGGGTGGAAACCAGGTGATGGGCTTCAATAACTCCAGAACCGCGGATGGCTTCAGCCGCGGGGCAGGGGCGGTCGTCGCTGATGCAACGGGGGCCGCCATCGCGCTACCTCACCCTTGCTCGGCGCTATCGGCGCCGAGATCGCCAAGCCCGTAGCGATGCAACTTCACGTAAAGACTCTGCCGACTAAGCCCGAGCATTTCCGCCGCCGAAGCGCGATTATCGCCCGAAAGCTGCAAGGCTGCTTCGATGCACAGGCGCTCAATCGCATCCGTCGCATCGCGCACAAGGTCCTTGAGCGGCACGCGCCCGATCAATTCCGTGAGCTGTTCGACGGATCGCGTCGCATGTGCGCCGGCCTGGCGTGGTTCCGCGACCCGCGCACCAATATCGCGAATTGCAAAGCCGAATACTTCTTGCCCGGCATGCGTCACGGTGACGGCGGAAATTTCCACCTCCACCCGCGCGCCCATGGCGCCACGCAGCGTGGTGTTATAAAGCCTGACGGTACCGCGATTGCGGAGGTTGGAGAGCAGCACTTCGATTTCGATGCCCTGCCCACCCAGCCAGCGTTCCAGCGATTCGCCGCGCACCTGTTCTTCTGAACCAAGCTCAACCAGATCCAGAAAGGCGCCATTGGCGGAAATCACCACGCCATTCTGATGCGTAATCACGAAGGCATCAGGCAGGTTTTCCGCGACTTTCAGCATTTGTGCCTTGGCAGAGGAAAGCCCCGCCGGTTGATCGCCGGCCCGCAAGGAAAGCCGCACCAGCAGCACCGAAGCGCCATCCTGCCGGAAGCTATTGGCGGCAATGGTCACTTCGCGCCCCGAATCGACAAGCTGCGCGCCCACTTCGTCGCCGCGCCCGGCAATGCGGACGGAAGCGAGCAGCGATTGCACCGCCTGGCGGCTTTCCGTGGTGAAGGCATCCATCAATGTCCGGCCGATCACGCGGCGGGAATGCCGGCCAAAAAGCTGCTCGGCAGCGGGGTTGGCTTCCGTCACGCGCCCCGTTGCGCCGTCAACAATCAGCGTTGCATCAGCAGAAAGTTGGAACAGCAGGCGATAGCGCGTTTCCGCTTGGCGGAGCTTCGCATAATCGCGTTCCATGGATTGCTGGGTTTCCAGCAATCTTTGTTGCATGCGTGATTGCGCGCTGAGGTCGCGGCCAAATACCACCCGCCGATTCCCGCGCTGCAAGGGCACGGCGGCGAAAAGCAGCGGCACGGATTCGCCGCCTTCGGCGACCTGATTGATGCTGCGCCATTTCGCTTCGCTGGGTGCGCCGCTCAACAGCGCTTCCACCTTCGGGCGGCTTTCCGTTGTCACGGTTTCCGCCCAGGGGCGACCAAGCCAAGTCTGATGCCCGCCTAAGGCCTTTGATAATTCCTGGTTGCTGAAAGCGATATCGCGAATGACGCCCTGTTCATCCACAACCAGCGCCATATCTGCCGCCGCCGAGACCAATGAGGCCGCAGCATCAGCATCCAAATCTCCAAGTGATTTGCGAGGGGCGAGGAACGTTTTCACGAAAATTGGGGACCTTCTAGAAGGAGCGGCGCCTTTTCTTCAAGGCACCGAAGCAGATCAAGGGGAGGCGACGCTTTCTGACGCACTGCCGGGGCCCCTAGCCCGCGATTCCCTCACTTCCTCGTCCTTGTAATGCCAGCAAGGCCTCAGCCTGCAGCACAGCTTCTTCCGCATCCCGCGCCGTGGCATCCGCGCCAAGGCGTTTCACCAGATGCGGTTCCTGCAATAGTAGGGGCCCGCCCACCAGAATGCCCAAATTGGCATTGCGCGATGCGCGCCGGATATCACGAATAAGCTTCGTCAGGGCATCGATATGTGTTTCACCACCGATAGAAAACCCGACCAGGCCGAAATGCTTTTCGGCGACCAAGGCAAGCAGGGCTTCATTATCGGCCCCGCCATCTATCCAAGCTTCCCAACCGGCACGGCGGAAGAATTGTTCCACCATGGTCAGGCCTAATCCATGATGTTCACCCGGGGCAGGGGCCAGCAGAATGCGTCGGCCTGCCCGACCGTCGGGGAAAAGTGGGGCAAAGCGCGGTTCCAGTGCGTGGCAAACCGCATGCAGGCAGCGCAGCCCGATGGTAACTTCCGTAAAGTCACAAATATCATCGTCCCAGCAAGCGCCAAGAAGGCGGGCGGCGGGCGCAAGCAGGCCAAGATAAACCTGCGGCAGCGGCAGGCCGCGCGCACAAAACGCCTCAACAAAGGTCACGGCATTGTCGGTATTGCCAAGGCGCGCCAGGGCGGCGAAGGCTTCAACATCTTCGGATGTCGGCGCCGCTGGATGGCCATCAACAGGTTCATAAGCGGAATTGTTCAGCACGCGCTGCGCCAGTACGAGTCGAGGGATTACCTCGGTTTCGATTACCCGCTTCAAGGGAATGGTGCGATCCCGGGTAGGGGTGCGCCATTCCGCTTCAGCGGGTCCATCCCTGGGATCGGGTTCTGAGTCTGCCATGTCCGAAGAAGAATATAGCGTGAAACCGCGATCGGCTTCCACATATTCCGCTTGGTCCTGTCGTTCGTCATTTCTGCTCGACTTCATGGTGAACCCCTTTGTGCGGGAAGCTTCGCCCTGAGAGAGACTTACTGTCAATCAAAAAATACGTCAATCTTCCTTGACACGTGCCTCGCAAGCCCGCTAGCGTTCCGAGTGCAGAAGATTGGGGAGGGGTCCGAATGACCCTATGCGTCGCGCAAATCCAAGGAAAACTGGCCGAAACGCGCCAGATAAGGGCTTTGGCCTGCGCCACCCCAATTCGGGCTGCCCGACTCGCGTTCATTCCTGGAGGTGTCAAGCCATGCTGACAGCAGACCGCTTTACCGGTATTTTCAAGGCCCTGGACGCCAGCCCCTGGAACGCCGCCACAGGCCGCGCCAGCAAGCGGCAGGCCGGCATTAGGCGGGGGGTGGCAACACCCCTTTACACCCCAGATGAGCGTCGGCGGCGGGATTCAACCCCCTGGACCATGGTGCAGGGCATCCTGGCCCCGGTCCAATTCCTGGTTTTTCTGGTCAGCCTGGGCCTGGTGCTGAACTATCTGGCCACCGGCGAAGGTTACGCCGCGGCCACGATTTCGATCATCGCAAAGACCTGCATCCTTTACCTGATTATGGTGACGGGCTGCATCTGGGAAAAAGTGGTGTTTGGCCGCTATCTGTTTGCGCCGGCCTTCTTCTGGGAAGATGTTTTCAGCATGTTGGTGCTGGCGCTGCACACTGCCTATCTGGTGGTGCTGCTGCTTGGCATTGGTGATGGCCGCGGGCAGATGATGCTGGCCTTGGCTGCTTACGCTGCCTATGTCGTCAATGCGGCTCAATTCATTCTGAAGCTGCGCGCCGCGCGGCGTCAGGAAACAAGCTGGCGCGGCAGCAACGCAGGTCAAATGACATGAGCCTTGCCGGTGCACCTCAGGATTCCCAAGGCATTGCGGCCGAGGCCGCTGGCTGCGCTGATACGCCAATTCTGCGTGAACGCGGTCAGCGCGAGGTTTTCTGTGGTCTTACCGGCATTATCTGGCTGCATCGCAAGATTCAGGATGCTTTCTTTCTGGTGGTCGGCAGCCGCACCTGCGCGCATCTGCTGCAATCCGCCGCCGGCGTCATGATTTTCGCCGAGCCTCGATTCGCAACCGCCATCATTGAAGAACGTGATCTCGCTGGGCTTGCGGACGCGAATGAAGAATTGGATCGCGTAGTAACGCGCTTGATCCAGCGCCGGCCTGACATCCGCATGCTATTCCTGGTGGGGTCCTGCCCATCGGAAGTGATCAAGCTTGATCTTTCGCGCGCCGCGCAACGTCTTTCGGAGCGTTTCTTACCAAGTGTGCGCGTATTGAGTTATTCCGGTAGCGGTATTGAAACCACCTTCACCGAAGGTGAGGATGCCTGCCTTGCCGCTTTAGTGCCGGAAATGCCGGCGGAACCTGGCGCCGCGCGTTCCCTGCTGGTAGTCGGCGCGTTGGCGGAAGTGGTTGAAGACCAGTTCATTCGGCTTTTCGCCGCACTTGGCGTAGGGCCAGTGCGTTTCCTGCCATCGCGCCGCGCAGCTGAATTGCCGGCGGTTGGCGAAGGCACGCGTTTTCTGCTCGCACAACCTTTCCTGGCTGGCACCGCGCGCGCTTTGGAAGCGCGTGGCGCACGGCATATCCCGGCAGCCTTTCCCTTGGGCGAAGAAGGCACAACCGCATGGTTGCGTGCCGCCGCCGAGGTTTGGGGTGTGAGTGAAGAACGCTTCACCCAAGCCACCGCACCGGGTCGTGAACGCGCCCGCGCTGCACTGGCCAATCATCGCGCGACGCTTGATGGCAAAAGCATTTTCTTCTTCCCCGATTCGCAGCTTGAAGTGCCTTTGGCGCGCTTCCTGTCGCGCGAATTGGGCATGCAGCCGATTGAAATCGGTACACCCTATCTGCATCGCCAACATCTGGCGCATGAATTGGCGCTGCTGCCCGCAGCGGCGAAGTTGGTGGAAGGCCAGCATGTGGATCGGCAATTGGATCGCTGCCGTGAAGCGCGGCCCGATATGACTGTGTGTGGTCTTGGCTTGGCCAATCCTTTGGAAGCTGAGGGCCTGACCACCAAATGGTCCATTGAACTCGTTTTCTCACCCATTCAGGGATACGACCAAGCGGGTGATCTTGCAGGACTTTTCGCGCGGCCTTTGGTCCGGCGCGAAAAGCTGATGGTGTAGCCATGCAGCTTGCCGTCTGGACCTATGAAGGGCCGCCGCATGTGGGGGCGATGCGTATCGCCACCGCGATGCAAGGCGTGCATTACGTCTTGCATGCGCCGCAGGGCGATACCTATGCGGATTTGCTTTTCACCATGATCGAAAGGCGGGAAAAGCGCCCGCCCGTGACATGGACAACTTTCCAGGCGCGCGACTTGGGTGGCGACACCGCCGAGCTTTTCATGGAAGCAGCGCGCGATGCCTATGCCCGCTTCCAGCCGGAAGCCATGCTGGTTGGCGCTTCCTGCACGGCAGAGCTGATTCAGGATGATCCGGGAGGGCTTGCGAAGACACTCGGCCTGCCGGTGCCCGTGGTGCCGCTTGAATTGCCTGCCTATCAACGCAAGGAAAATTGGGGCGCAGCGGAGACCTTCTATCGCCTGGTGCGCGCCTTCGCTGGACCAGCGCAAACCCGCACGCCACGTGATCCGGCGCGCGCGCCGCGCTGCAATATCCTGGGCCCGACTGCCCTTGGCTTTCGGCATCGCGATGATGTGGCCGAAATAACCAAACTGCTCACCAGCATGGGCATTGAGGTTGTGGTGACCGCGCCCATGGGTGCCACGCCCACGGACCTCACGAAGTTGCGGGACGCGGATTTCAATGTCGTGCTTTACCCTGAGATTGCGCAGGTCACGGCAGGCTTTCTGCAACGCCATCTGGGCCAGCCCTTCACGCGCACCGTGCCTATCGGCGTTGGTGCAACGCGCGATTTCATGAATGAGGTCGCAGAGCTTGCGGGCCTGCCAGCGCCTTCAACAGATGGTGGCGGAACGCTACGCCTGCCTTGGTATGCGCGTTCGGTCGATTCGAATTATCTGACGGGTAAGCGCGTTTTCATCTTTGGCGATGCCACGCACGCCATTGCGGCTGCGCGCATCGCGCAGGAAGAATTGGGCTTCGCGGTGGTCGGTCTTGGTACATATAGCCGAGAATTCGGCCGCGAAATTCGTGCTGCCGCTGAAAAATACGGCGTTGAGGCGCTGATTTCAGACGATTACTTGGAAGTTGAAGAAAGCATCGCCGCGCTGCAGCCCGAATTGGTGCTCGGCACGCAGATGGAACGCCATATTGCCAAGAAGCTTGGCGTGCCCTGCGCCGTGATTTCCGCACCGGTGCATGTGCAAGATTTCCCCGCGCGCTATGCGCCGCAAATGGGTTTTGAAGGTGCGAATGTTATCTTCGATACTTGGGTGCATCCGCTGATGATGGGCCTGGAAGAACATCTGCTCGGCATGTTCCGTGAGGATTTTGAATTCCGCGATGGCGTGGCGCCGTCCCATCTGGGGCACGCCCCGCAGCCGGAGGCGCCTGCCGCACCCATTATCGCAGGCCCGGCAAGCTGGGCGCATGATGCTGAGGCGGAATTGCGCAAGATTCCCTTTTTCGTGCGTGGCAAGGCGCGCCGGAACACCGAACGCTTCGCCGAAGAACGCGGCATAGCCGTGATCACCGTTGAGACGATTTACGATGCCAAAGCCCATTTCTCGCGCTGAGGCATCAACACCACGGACCGTCATTGTGACGATGGATAAGGAAATGCTCGACCGCATGGCGCATTTAGACAGAACGGCCGTAGCGAAAAACGCCCATCGCCTGATCCAGGCGCAAGGGCGCCGTTGCGGGAAGCAGAGCACGGATGCGCTGCGTCACGCCGGTGATGAGCTTGAAGATCGTATCGAATTTATTAATGAAGGAGCCGCGGCATGACCGTGTTGATGAGAGAGCCGCCCCGCCTGACCGGACGCCCACGCCAAGGTGATGGCGATGGCAGCGTGCAGGTTCATATGGATGATGCGGTATCGGGCACAACGGCCAAAGTATTCGCCGTTTATGGCAAGGGCGGCATTGGGAAAAGCACGACATCTTCGAACCTTTCTGTTGCATTCTCTAAGATCGGTAAGAAAGTTCTACAGATCGGCTGTGATCCCAAGCATGACAGCACCTTCACCCTGACCAAGCGCTTGATCCCAACCGTAATTGACGTGCTGGAATCGGTGCAGTTTCACGCTGAAGAATTGCGCGCCGAAGATTTCGTCTTTGAAGGCTATAATGGCGTGATGTGCGTGGAAGCTGGCGGTCCGCCGGCCGGTACGGGATGCGGCGGCTATGTGGTTGGCCAGACGGTGAAGCTGCTCAAGGAACATCATCTGCTGGATGACACGGATGTCGTGATTTTCGACGTTCTGGGCGATGTGGTCTGCGGTGGCTTTGCCGCGCCATTGCTGCATGCGGAACGCGGCCTGGTTGTGGCGGCGAATGATTTCGACAGCATTTTCGCGATGAACCGGATTGTCGCCGCCATCAAAGCCAAGTCAAAGAATTACCCGGTGCGGCTTGGCGGCGTTATCTGCAATCGCAGCGCAGGGACGGATCAGATTGATCGCTTCAATGCGGCAACTGGCATGAAGACCTTGGCGCATTTCCCCGACCTTGATGTCATTCGTCGCTCTCGCCTGAAGAAGGCGACGCTGTTTGAAATGGAAGGCTCGCCTGAGCTTGAGGCAGTGAAGGCTGAGTATATCCGCCTGGCCGAATCACTC
>JBBAUC010000160.1:0-7712 GCA_040398485.1 Roseomonas sp.
GTCGCCGTGGACAAGGTCGCGGTCGAAAAGCCCGTGCAGGAGATGATCATCAACCGGATCATCGACAATGCCTCGGTCGCCATCGCCGCCATTAATCGCCGCCCCGTTGTCTCTGCCCGCGGTATGGCGCTTGGCCATGCGAAGAAGGCGGGTGGCGCGCAGGTGTTTGGCGTGAAATCTGCCACCACGGTTTCCCCAGAATGGGCGGCTTGGGCGAATGGCACCGCCGTGCGCGAATTGGATATGCACGATACTTTCCTCGCCGCTGACTACTCCCACCCTGGCGATAATATCCCGCCGGTGCTGGCGGTGGCGCAGGCCATGGGAAAATCCGGGCGCGATCTGATCCGTGGCCTCGCCACCGGTTATGAGCTGCATATTGATCTGGTGCGCGCGATTTGCCTGCACGAACATAAGGTGGATCATATCGCCCATCTTTGCCCCGCCGCCGCTGCGGGCATTGGCACGCTGCTCGGCCTCAAGCAGGAAGTGGTGTTCCAATCCATCCAGCAGGCTTTGCATACCTCGATTTCTTTCCGCCAATCCCGCAAGGGCGAGATTTCATCCTGGAAGGCCTATGCCCCCGCCCATGCCGGCAAGCTTGCCGTGGAAGCGGTGGATCGCTGCATGCGCGGCGAAGGCGCCCCTTCGCCGATTTATGAAGGTGAAGACAGCGTGATTGCCTGGGTGCTGTCCGGGCGGTCCAACCGCAAGGATGTCTATGGCCCGGTCTACTACGAAGTGCCGCTGCCGGAAGCGGGCGAGCCCAAGCGCTCCATCCTTGATTCTTACACCAAGGAACATTCGGCCGAATACCAATCCCAGGCGCTGATTGACCTGGCCTTTCGCATGCGCGAACAGATCGCGGATATGGAGGCGATTGAAAAGATCATCATCCATACCAGCCACCACACCCATTACGTGATCGGCACCGGGGCGAATGACCCACAGAAGATGGACCCGAAGGCGAGCCGCGAGACGCTCGATCACTCCATCATGTATATCTTCGCCGTCGCCTTGCAGGATGGCCGCTGGCACCATGTGGATAGCTACGCGCCGAAGCGGGCGGGCCGCGCCGATACCGTCAGGCTTTGGCACAAGGTCGAAACCCGCGAAGAAGCGGAATGGACCCGCAAATACCATTCCCGCGACCCCAATGAGCGTTCCTTCGGCGGGCGCGTCGAAATCCTGTTCAAGGATGGCTCACGGCTGGTGGATGAACTGGGTGTCGCCAATGCCCATCCGAATGGCGCCAAGCCCTTCGGTCGGGCGGATTACATCCGCAAGTTCAAGACCATCACCGATGGCATCATCTCGGCGCGTGAGTCCAACCGCTTCCTGGAAGTGGTGCAGGATCTGACGAAGCTGAAGGCGGGCGAACTCAGCGCGCTGAATGTGGCGCTGCCCGCGGGCGGCCTGCTGGACAGCAAGCCCGGCATCTTCTGAACTGTTGATTGAGGAAGGCAGGGTCGGCGCCGCGTGCGCCGGCCCAAAGCCACAAAGCAAGGGAAGAAACCCGATGAACGAAACCACGAAACCCGAAATCTACAAGGGCCTGGTCGGCGTCTATGCCGATGTCTCCGCCGTCTCCAAGGTAATGCCGGAGACGAATAGCCTGACCTATCGCGGCTATGCGGTGCAGGATTTGGCCGAGAATTGCAGCTTTGAGGAAGTGTCTTACCTGCTGTGGGAAGGCGAATTGCCCAATGCCAAGCAGCTTGCCGCCTTCAAGGCCGAAACCGCTGCCGATCGTGAGATCAGCCCCGCGCTGCATCGCGTGATCCGCGAATTCCCCAAGGATGCGCACCCAATGGATGCCATCCGTACGGCAGTTTCTTTCATGGGGTTGGAAGACCCTGAGACCGCCGATGTTTCCCAGCCCGCGCAGTATCGAAAGGCGAAGCGGCTTTTTGCCAAGATCCCAACGGCGATTGCGGCGGCCTATCGTGCTTCCCGCGGCCTGCCGGTGGTGGCGCCGAACCCCGCGCATAGCTTTGCCGAGAACGCTTTCAACCTGATCCTGGGCAAGGTGCCGCAGCCGGAAGTGCTGAAGGCTTTTGATGTTTCCATGATCCTGTATGCGGAACATACCTTCAACGCCTCTACCTATACGGCACGGCTGGTCACCTCCTCAGGTGCTGATATGCATGGTGCGATCACGGCGGGCATTGCCTCGCTCAAGGGGCCGCTGCATGGCGGCGCCAATGAGGCGGTGATGCATACGCTGAAGGAAATCGGCGACCCGAAGCTTGCGAAGGAATGGATCCAAAGCCGCTTCGACCATAAGGCGCTGGTGATGGGCTTTGGCCATCGCGTCTATAAAACGGGCGATAGCCGCGTGCCCACCATGCGCAAATATGCCGAGAAAATGGCCGAAGTTGTGGGCGATAAGACCTGGATGGAGATCAGCCGCATCCTGGCCGGTGAGATGCTGGAGAAGAAGAACATCCACCCGAACCTCGATTTCCCGGCAGGCCCCGCCTATTACCTGATGGGTTTTGAAATCCCGCTTTTCACGCCGATCTTCGTCGCGTCGCGCATCACGGGCTGGTCGGCGCATGTGATTGAACAGGGCGCGGATAATCGGTTGATCCGTCCGCTTTCCTGGTACACGGGGCCTGAACAGCGCCCAGTGCCGCCACTGTCTGCGCGTTAATTTCCTGATGTCTTCATCATTTTTTCAGAGATGGTGAAGGCGCACTGCAGAGCATAAACCTGCGGCATGCATGTCACACTGCGCGCATCGTGATGCGATGCGCGCATTTTTTTTTGCGAGATGTGACGGATTTTGTTGACACGACTCATGGTGATGCAGATAGCGTGCTTTGCGCGCGATTCTTTTGCGCGATTCGCAATGCCTTCGCGCTGCGATTAATCGTTTCTGAAAGCAGGTGCATCACCTGAAGAAGGCGCGACGAAGCGGGAAGGCACTGCAATCGGCAAGGCAGAATTGCCGCAGCAGGGAAGGACGGTCCATGGACCGCAGACTCAAGGGACGCTCCGCTTCATGCGATCAGCGTTCCACACCACCCCAAGCCGCCGTGATGGCGTCTGCAAGGGGCGGGAGAGATGCCAGGGGGAACACGCCGCGCTGGAATGCCGCGCGCCGTGGTGATGCTGGCGGCTGCGCTTCGCGGAGACTTTTCGTCCTGTCGGTCCGCGCATCGGGATCCGCGCGTCGCCGCCATCACCGCCCTAACCTGCTGTACCCCGGGTTGGAATTGGGATTAGCCGCGCCTGCCGCGACCTTCTCATGACTTCCCTCAACAGGAACACATGGAGATTCATCTTCTGATGACTGATATCATCGAGACTATCGAAACCGAAGAAACCCCGCGCGCCCAGGCGATGGCAATGGCCGCGGCGAAGAAGAAGGCGCCCGCCAAGCGGAAGCCTGCTGCCAAAAAGCCGGCTGCGAAGAAGCCTGCTGCGAAGAAGGCCGCTGCCAAGAAGCCGGCTGCGAAGAAGGCCGTTGCCAAGAAGAAGCCTGCTGCGAAGAAGGCTGCTGCCAAGAAGCCGGCCGCGAAGAAGACTGTTGCCAAGAAGAAGCCTGCTGTGAAGAAGGCTGCTGCCAAGAAGCCGGCTGCGAAGAAGGCCGTTGCCAAAAAGAAGCCTGCTGCGAAGAAGGCTGCTGCCAAGAAGCCTGCCGCGAAGAAGGCTGTTGCCAAAAAGAAGCCTGCTGCGAAGAAGGCTGCTACCAAGAAGCCGGCTGCGAAGAAGGCTGCCGCGAAGAAGCCTGCCGTGAGGAAGGCCGCCCCGCGTCGTCGTAAGGTCGTTGCGCTTGCTCCGATGGTTACCGAAACCCCGACGAGCTAAGCAGCTATCGGATCCCGGCACTTGGGCGTCGCATGCCAAGCATGCGGCGCCCTAAAGCGTTTCTAGAGGGGGCGAGCGTGATGCCCTTTATGACACGTCTGTTATTGCCGCAGGACCAGCATATGCTGCTGCCGTTGCTTGCTGCCTATGGCGCGGAGATGGCGCCGCATCTTGCCGGCGCTGCGCCCGCTACGGCGCCCGAGATGCTGAAGCTGATCACCGCTGACCCGCGCGCAGAAATCCTGATGGCCTTCCGCGATGATGAGGCGCTGGGCTTCGCCCATTTCTTCGACCTGCCGGAAATTGTCTTCGCGCGGCGCTGCGGCGCGCTGGATGATCTTTTCGTCCGCCCGTCCGCCCGCCGCCAGGGCGTGGCGCAAGCCTTGATTGAAGGTCTTGCGGCGCTTGGCCAGACACGCAGCTGGTCGCATCTGCGCTGGATAGTGCCGGAGACAGACCAGGTCGCCATCGCGCTTTATGAGCGCATCGCGGCGCGCGCCCCCTGGCGTTCCTATGTGCTCCGCTTGGCGCCAGAGGTATCGCTTTAAGCGGCGACCCGCCCCGGCATGCGATGGCGAAAGGCCAGCGCCTCGGCGATATGCGCGCGCCGGATCATGGTGCTGCCGGCCAGATCAGCGATGGTGCGCGCCACACGCATACTTCGTACCTGCCCGCGCGAGGAAAGCCCAAGCCTGGTTGCCGCCACTTCAAGCAACGTCGCGGCTTCCGCTTCCAGCCCCAACTGCAATTGGGCCAAGCTTGCTTCCGCATTATTCGGCGGACCATCGGCGCCATAACGCGCGCGTTGCGCGGCGCGTGCTGCCTTCACCCGCGCGGCCACCGCCGTGCTCGCCTCACCGGCCGGGGCGCGGGCCAATTCAGCGGGCGCGATTGGCATGACTTCAATGGTGATATCCATCCGGTCCAGCAGCGGGCCGGAAAGGCGCATCTGATAATCTTCTCCACAGCGCGGCGCGCGACCACATTCGCGCCCCGGCTGCCCCAGATAGCCACAACGGCAGGGGTTCATCGCCGCAATGCACTGAAACCGCGCGGGATAGGTCACATGCGCATGCACGCGGCTAATGGTGGTGCGCCCGGTCTCCATCGGCTGACGCAAAGCCTCAAGCGCTTGGCGCGGAAATTCGGGCCATTCATCCAGAAACAACACGCCGCGATGCGCGAGGCTGATTTCACCGGGCTTGGCGCGGGACCCGCCACCGACAAGTGCTGGCATGGAAGCGGAATGATGCGGCTCCCGGAATGGAGGGCGCGTCACCAGGCGCCCGCCTTGCAGCAAGCCCGCGATGGAATGCACCAGGCTCACTTCCAAAGCCTCGGCCGGCGAAAGATCAGGCAGCAGCGCAGACAGCCGCGCCGCCAGCATGGATTTGCCGCCGCCGGGCGGGCCAATCATCAACAAGTTATGCCCGCCCGCCGCGGCAATTTCCAAAGCGCGCTTCGCGGTTTCCTGCCCCTTCACATCGGAAAGGCAGGGGCCTGAAGGTGGCGCGGCATCAAGCTTCGGCGCTTCCGGCGCGCGCAACACCTGCACGCCCTTGAAGTGATTGAGTAGCGCGGGAAGATCAGGCGCGGCGAGCACTTCAATCTGTCCTGCCCAGGCCGCTTCACCGCCCTGCGCGGCAGGGCAGATCAGCCCCAAGTCGCGTGCCGAAGCGCCAAGTGCGGCCGGCAACACGCCCGCGACAGGCATGATGGCGCCATCCAGCGACAATTCGCCGAGCGCGGCAAAACCCGCCAATTAATCGCGCGGCAGCACATTCATCGCAGCCAGCACGGCAAGCGCAATGGGCAGATCGAAATGGCTGCCTTCCTTGGCGATATCAGCGGGGGCCAGGTTCACCAGCACGCGCTTGGGCGGCAGAGAAAGCCCCATGCCAAGCAAGGCCGCGCGCACTCTTTCCCGGCTTTCCGCGACCGCCTTATCGGGCAGGCCGACCACCAGGAAGGCCGGCAGGCCCGGGGCGATTTGCACCTGCACTTCAACAGCTTGGGCGTCGATTCCAGCGAAGGCGAAGGTGGCGATGCGGGCGATGGTCATGCCCGCATGATTGGCGCATTCTGCGTCAAAATACAACCATAAGTTATACTTTAGCCATCCCCTGCACCCGCCGCATCAAGCGCCGGAAATTGCCGGACCAGAGCAAATCAATCTCCCGCGCGCCATAGCCGCGGCGGTGCAATTCCGCGGTCAGGTTCATGGTCTCCCCAGCATTGGCCCAGCCGGGAATGCCGCCGCCGCCATCGAAATCGGATGATAGGCCGACATGATCAAGCCCAATCCGCCGCACCGCGTAATCAACATGATCCACCATATCCGCAACCGTCGCGGGAGATTTTCCATCCGCCCCCGGTGGGCGAAGAAACGCATCCAACGCCGTGATCTGCACCAACCCGCCGCGCGCACGCAGCATATCCAACTGTTCATCATCCAGATTGCGCGGATGATCGCATAGCGCGCGGCAGCAGGAATGGGTCGCCACAATCGGCGCTCGGGAAAGCTCGGCCGCCTGCGTCATGGAAGTTTTTGCGGCGTGCGAGACATCAATGATCAGCCCGATGCGGTTCATCTCCGCAATCGCCTGGCGCCCCAAATCGGAAAGCCCGCCATGTTCCGCCGTGCCATCGCCAAGCGCCGGTTTGGGCCGCGCGGCATCGGCCAGATCATTATGCCCGTCATGCGTGAGCGTCAGATAAATCGCGCCGAGATCACGCCAAAGTTTCAGCCGCGCCAAATCCCGCCCCATGGCATTGCCGTTTTCAACCGCGCTCAACACCGCCAGCGCGCCAGCTTCATGCGCCGCTTCCAACTCATCGGCGGTGGCGCAAAAACGCCGCGCGACACCATCAGCACGGGTGCGGATGTGGCGGAGCATCGCCTCGGCCCGATCAGCAGCGGCCTGATGGCCGGCTGCATCGCGCGGGCCTTGCGGCGTATAGGCAATGAAGACAACCGCCTTCAGCCCGCCGCGCTGCATCTTGGGGAAGTCAACGCAGCGATCCGTCCCCGTCGTGGCATCGGGCGGGTCCGGCCATCTGATATCCACATGGGTATCAAGCGTCAGCGTCGCCGCGTGGATTGCCTCGCTCATGCTGCATCCCCCCAGGCTTTCAGGAAGCCTTCCAATAAATCGCCGATGACATCTACGTTGTAGCCGCCTTCTTGGGTGATGGCGGTGGGCAGCTTCAGGCCGCCAATCATCGCCCCCGCGCGGGCAAAACCCTCCGCCGTCACTTTCAGCGCGGCAAGTGGTTCATGTTCGGAGGCATCAAAACCAAGCGGCAGGACCAGCGCATCGGTTTTATGGTCGCGGATCGCAGCCATGGCGTAGCGAATGGCATCCAACCAGCCCTCATCCCCCGTGCCGATGGCGAGTGGCATATTCATATTGCGCCCATCGCCCGCGCCGGCGCCGCGTTCGCGCGTGCGGCCAACGAACCAGGGGTAATAGCGATCGGGATCACCATGGATGGAAATGGTCAACACATCGCCGCGTTCCCAGAAAATACCCTGGGTGCCATTGCCGTGATGGCTATCAATATCCAACACCGCAACACGCTTTGCGCCCGCATCTATCAAGGCCTGCGCGGCAAGTGCGGCGTTGTTCACATAGCAATGCCCTCCAGCGCGCGCGGCATAGGCGTGATGACCAGGCGGGCGACAGAGCGCATAGGCGCTGCGTCCGGCAGCGGCTTCACGCGCAGCGGCCAAGGCGCAAGCGGCCGCACCTTGAATGGCTGCCCATGTGCCGGGACCAATCGGGCAGGCCGCATCAGCCATGTACCAGCCGGCGCGCGCGACAATGCCATCCGCACAAGCCGCACCTTGCGCCAGCATCTCGGGCGAGGGGTGCATATTCGCAACCACCTCTGGC